>NZ_JCAJZO010000004.1:0-452264 GCF_059510295.1 Streptomyces sp. PTL18
GGTGATCTGGGCTTCGCGGGGGTCGGGGATCTCTCCGGCCTGGTGCAGGGCCTGGAGGCGCCGCTCGAACTCGACGCGGAGGTGAGAGTAGGGGCGGTTGCCGTAGAACGCGGTGCGGTCGACCGCGGCCTCGCCGGCGAGGGTCTTGATGTCGCACTTTCCGCCGCGCGGGATCTCACCTCGAAGGAGCCGGTCCATGGTGGCCCTGATGCGGTTCTCGTTCTCGGTTCGCTGGGCTGCGGAGATTCTCATGCGGAGTCCTCGTTCATGGTGGTGCGGGCGGCGTCGATCTCGGCGACGACGCGGAGAGCTCGGTCGCAGTCGGCCTGGAGCCGGGCGCGTTCGGTCTTGCGCGTGGTGCCGAGCTGGCCGATGAACGTCTCGGTGCGGTCGGCGTGTTCGGCCCAGACGGGACGGTGGCAGGGATGGTGTGTGGCCTGCGGGCAGCGGGCGGAGTCACACATTCCGACCAGCGGTCGGTCGGCGGTGGGGGTGCCGGCGAGCTTCAGGCAGAGCGCCCGGGACGGGTCGGTGAACCAGCAGTAGTTCGCGGGACCGAGGTGGAGGACCTTGGCTCGTTTGGTCAGCAGGTTGAGCACGTCGTGGTCACTGCGCTGCGTCTTCGGCGCCGACGCTGCTGCCGGGTCGAGCTTCTCGTCGATGCTGGCGAAGAACTCGGTGAGGCTCCGAGCTCCCGGGCCGGCCGGCAGGATGCCTTGCTGGTAGTTGCGGAACTCGGCCAGGACCAGATCCAGGTTGCGGTCGCTCTCGTGCTTGTTCACCTCGGCCAGCAGTTCGGCCTGAGCTCCGCCGGGGCGCGAGGCATACCCTTCCGTTGTGGCGACAACGACATGCTTTAGGTGGATCTTGGATGCGAGCACGCCGCCGGGACGGTAGGCCAATTCCAGGGCCAAGGTCCTCCTCAGCATCCGGAGATTGACCGGTCCGTTGGGAATCGGGGCAAGCCCAAGTCGTTGTCCGGCTTCGGAGTTGACCCAGTTCCTGAACCACTTGTAGCGGACGCCGAAGGAGAAGCGGCCAAAGAGCAAGGACCCGTCGTGCGGGTTGTCGTGTAGTTGCTCGGCGAGTGAGATCGCGCGATAGACCGGTTCGATGACGACCCACTCATCGTCGGTGGCGCCCAACGGCTGGCCTTTGACTACCTTGCTGGCGACGCGGTAGCGGGTCAGACCGGGGACAGGCTCCTCGGGCGGGCGGCGGCAGCCGACCCTCAGTTCCATCAGCTCACTCGCCCTCATCCCGGAGACCGCGGCCAGAAAGATGATCACGGCTGTGCGGACGATCCCGACCAGCGCGACGGCCTGGAGCCGGTGCAGCGGCAGGGTCCAGGACAACGACGAGGTGCCGTCCGCTGCGGCGACCTCGGAAGCCTGACGGGCGAACATCTTCTCCACTCCCACCGAGGCGACCGCCGATTCCAACGGCCCGCGCAGAGCCGGGAACCATCTCGACCAGAACTGGCTGAACCCGGCCTGCCGGGCCAGGACTCCGGTGGCCACCGGCAGCAGGGGATCGTCCGCGGACCAGCCATCGGCCCGTCGGTCGTCGGCATAGTTCTCGGCAAGCATCGGCAGCGGTGTGCACGTTCGCGTGTACTCGGCCAGCAGCTTCACGATCTCATCAGCGAAGTCGGGACCGCCGTGTCGCAGCCCGGCCGTCTTGCAGGAAATGCTGCTGTCGTTCTCCCGTACTTCCCGGTCCAGTTTGATGGCGTGCGGGCCGAGCGTGGACACGACGTAAAGTGCGGCCGCGAGCATGGGCTGCAGCACGCTGTCCTCGACCGGCGAGGTCTTGTTCTCGGTGCGGCCGCTGGGCATCTCAGCGACAGCTGAGGCTGTGGCTTCGCCCCAGGGCCGCAGGTCCCCGGGGACGCGGTCGGCCGTGAACAGGTCGCGGTAGTTGACGAGGTCGACGACGACCTGTGCGGCGGCGCGTCGCGTTGCGGGGCTCTGTTCGCCGACAACCGTGCCGTCCTCATCGAGCACGTAGCGGCGATGGGCCATGTATGCCTCGCAGATCTGCGTACTGATCTGCTGCAGACTCCCGATGGCCTGCTTGTCCAGCCAGGCAAAGAGCCTGGTGAGCTCGTCCAGCCGGCCCGCGCAACTGCGCAGGTGCAGGGCCGTGCGATGAGCCCTGGGCAGTGGGGCGACGGCTGGATGACGCGGGGCGAACAGAGCCAGCACCAGTTCCTTGGCAACCAAGCGCCACCGGGTGTCGGTGATCGCGGTGAAGTGGAAACGGCGGGTGCAAAGGGCGAGTTGGACGGGCAGCCCGATGACGTCGGTGAAGTCCCAGGTGTCGTCCTCGAACAGCGGTCGCTGTGTGCCCTCGGAAGAAGGAATCCGGCCTCGCGGCAGACATCAGCGCCGGCGAAGATCGCGGACCGGCCGTCGAAGAAGGCAGCAGCGGCAAGGGCGGTGGTCACACGCTCATCTCCTCGGGCCGCAGGGGAAGTTCATCGTCCTGGTCGGCGATATGGGCGGATCCCGCGGCCAGCACGGTGGGGTCGAAGCGGTCCAGGACCTGATGGATGCGTGCGGCGTAAGGGCCGAAGACAGCCATGAACTGGGCGGCGGGCATCTGCTGCCACTGCCGGGAGAAGAACGCCTTCAGCCGCAGCAGGTTGACCGCGTGCCGAGGGGCGAACACTGCCAGCGGGCAGAGCAGACAGACCCAGGGCCGGGCCGGACAGGGTTTTCCCTTCGGCCCGTGCAGTCCGGACAGCTGGTCACCGCAGGCGGCCGTGAACACGTCGCGCTGGCCGCCGACCAGCTCGGCGATCGCCGCATCGTTCAGGTCCATGGCCGCCACCAGCTGCGGATAGCCCCCGGCCAGCGCAGCCGCGTCCTCCTCGGTAATCACCGTCGGCGGGTGGGCCCGCCGGAGCATGTCGTGCTGGGCGTCCTCGACGACCGTCTCGATGGCCTGCTGCTGGGCCGGAGTCGCGGCCGTCAGGTAGTGATCGCCTTCGACGGCCGGTGTGTGGTTCGGGTCGATGGTCGCCCGCGAGCTGCCTGTCCAGGTGCTCTTGTCCCGCATGGCTTCGTGGGTGGTGCGGATCCGCGACCGGTGGACCTTGAGGGGCTGGCCGTCGTTCCCGACGACTCCATGGCGAAGGACCCATCGCTGAACTGCGACCCGGTCGATCCTGCGGATGCGGCGTGACCCGCCGGCCCGGCTCACCCCCACCCACAGCTTGCGGCGTTCTTCCGGCGGCATAAAACTCCGCAGCAGTGCCGAGTGCGCGAGCCACTGTTCCAGCAGCCGGACCGCCCGGCGGGGCAGGTTCAGGCTCTCCGCCGCGGTGCGGCGCTTGATGTAGGAGAGAAGGACCGTCGAGTCACCGGCCCAGTCGATGTCCTCGGTGACCAGGTCGTCGGTGCCGTCGGGGACGATGCCGGAGTAGATGCCGAACAGCAGCCGGTAGGCGATCAGCGCGTCCAGGTGCGGGAAGACGGCCCGGGTCGCGTCATGGAAGCCGCCGCGGTTGTGGACCACTGCCGCCGAGACGTCCAGGTACTGGCCGAAACCGCTGATGCTTACGGGCCCGACCCGAGCCAGCAGCCAGCAGCCAGCGCAGATTGCCCGGCTTCCAGCCGCCTTCGAGGGGGTGCTGTCCGTCGGCGGCATCGGCGAGGGCTCGTCGGTGAGCGGCGTACGAATCGTCGACCAAGGTGCGGCAGACCGCGGTCAGCCGCTGCCATTCCTCCTCTGCGTAGGGCGGCAGCGTGTGGCGGTAGGGCTGGATGTTGAAGTGCCGTCCGGCAGCGAGTTCCAGTACTCCCTCTCCGAGGGTGCCGCCGCTTTGGGCATAGCCCTCCACCAGGCTGCGGGTCAGGGCCTCCAGCCTGGTCGGACTGGCCATCCAGAACTCGGCCAGCTGGCCCCGCCGTAGCTGAGCGGCGCCACCAGCGAAGCCCTGCGCGGCCAGAGTGCGGACCATGTTCCGCAGAGCCTGGATATAGAAGTTGACCGTGCCGTCCGAGTCCGCGGTGCCGTGCGGATGGATCAGGTCCACGAGGCCGGTGGCCAGGTCCCGGGCCAGACGCGGGTTGGGCAGCCCGTCCAGGTTGTAATCGGCACGGCGACCGTCACTGAACACGCAGGTCAGGCCGAGGGGTTCGTCGATGAGCATAGTCGGCATCAGAGGTCACCATCCTCGACCGCGTCGGCGAACTCGGCCGCAGCTTCCCGCTCGGCCGCCGAATCCTCGGTCAGCCCGGCATCGGCTCCGGCCCCCTCGTATGCCTCCCGGTAGATGCGCGTCGTGTCCAGGCGGCGAAGGTACTTTTCCGTGGTCAGGACGGTGGTATGTCCAAGAAGATCACGAAGTACCAGTAGCGGGTCCGCCTTGCTCAAGTAGAAGACCAGGGCGGCGTCGGCGTCGGTGTCCCGGACGAGCTTCGCGGCCTGCCGATAGTGCCCGGTGACCAGGAATTCCAAGGTCCTCATCGAGAAGGTGTGGCGGCATCGGTGGGGCCAGACGTGCGGGAAACGGGGCTCGAAGCGGGACCGGATCCGGTCCGAGGTTCGCTCGAAGACCGTGGCCCAGGCCGTGAACGGGCCGCCGCCGTTCTTCACTGCCAGCAGGCACGAACCGCCCTCCGGGGCGACCAGCCGGCGCCGCTCGGCCGGCGTCAGCGACGCCCAGGGGCGCCGGATCCCATTGATCAGCCCACCCCTCGAGTCTGGCTCGGTCACCATCAGTGACTCGCCCCATCGCCGTGGCGGCCGCCACGGCGAGCCTTCCGTCGTAGCGGCGCGGTCGAGGTCGAGATAGTTGTGCAGCCCGGCCAGGGCATCGTAAGAAGTCCACGTGGTGCGGAACTTCTTGCCCTTGGTGATCCCGGCCGGCACCGGGAACGGGATCGGCACCACGGTCGGCTCCGGCGGCAGGGCGGGGACCTCCCAGGGCAGCAGGTAGGTGAACTCCTGCAGCCGCAGCCCCGTGGCCAGCGCCAGGTCCCCGATGGCAGCGTTCCGGGTCATCTCCCGGCCGTGGAACCCGGTGTCCTGAGAGCCGTCCGGAGCCAGCCCACGCAAGCCCTTGCGGAACAACTCGGTGAAGTCCGGCTCCAGGTACTTGATCGTCACGTGCGGCTTCGGCGTGCGGCGCACCGCAAGGTTCACCTTGACCTCTCGGCCGGCCCCGGCGAACAGGGCCCGTGCGGAACGGTAGGTGAACGGCTCTGCCGTCGCGTACCCCTCGTTGATCGCCCACCGATAGAACAACGACAGGATGCTCATGTGCTGGCCCCACGTCGTCGCCGCGAACCGGGCCTTCAGCGGGCCCGCGGCCCGGTGCTCGGCGTACCGGCTGAGCCCGGCCTTCAACCGCTCCCGCGAGTCGAACAGACCCACCCCGTGCTCGGCCAGGAACTCCATCCACTCCTTGAGGGCTCGCGCGTAGTTCTCCCACGAGCTCGGCGCCGGCGCCCCGCTGGCCGGGAGCTCACGTAACCACCGGTTCACTACCGCCGTCGGACGCGGCGCTGCAGGACCGTCCTCGAAGCACAGGTCCTCGTCGACGAGCACGGGCATCCCCTCGGGGATCAACGGCCGATGCTCGACGTCCCAGGGCTCCCAGCCCCGGGACGAGAAGAAACTCAAGATCATGGGCGCTGACAGTAGAAACACCACACGGCTCAGCGCAAAGCCCAAACACCCAAGCCACCAGCCCAGTTGGAGCCAATCGCCACACGGAAACTAAGCAGAGACAACGTGGCGAGCGGAGTGGACGGTCAGCTCCTTCGGGAGTTTCAGGGCGTCGCGGTAGGCGACGAACCGGGCGTTGATCTCCGCCGGCTTGATGCGGCCGCCCCGCTCGGTCACCCACAACGCGGGGTGGTCCTCGCAGCCGAACCGGGGACGGACGTTCTCCATATAGTCGGCGACCGCCTCCACCGCCCAGTCCATCACCGACAGCACGTTCCGGCGCCGAGGCGGCTGGCCCTTCTTCGCCTTGCCGTAGCGGACGTTGAGCGTGCCGTACCGGCCGAACTGCGGAGCCTTCGCATTCCGCCCGAAGTCCACCACATCCAGCTTCGACGTCTCGGTGCGGCGCAGCCCCCACCCGTAGATGACCTTGAAGAGGGTGGCGTCGCGGTAAGCGGCGAGGGCTCCCTTGCGCTTGGCCCGGACCGCCCGTTCGACCTGATCGTCGGCGTAGTCGAGGAAGCGCTGGATCTCCTCGCGGGTGAACGGCCTCGCCTCGGGGCGGCCCTCGTAGTCGTTGAGGTGGGCGATGGTGTTCCACTCGTGGCAGATGGCCACCGGGTGAGTGCCGAAGGCGTCCTCGCAGGCCACCGCCCAGCCGTAACGGCCGTCGATCAGAAACTCGCTGAACAGGCGCAGGCTGCCCTGGTAGCTGCGGATCGTGGACGGCGCGAGGTGCTTCTCGCTGGTCAGCCATAGCGACCACTCATCCACGTGGCCCGGCGTCCAGGCCCACGGGTATTCGTTGGTGTGCTCCACAAACCGGCGTACGAGTCGTTCCCGGGCGGTGACCGTGTCCTCACGGAGCCCGCGGGCGGCCTGCTGAGCCCGCCAGCCCCGCAGCATCGCCTCGACCATTGCGTCCTGCGGACGCAGCTGGACCACCCCGGAGACCAGCTCCAGATGAGCCGCCCCCGCCAGATCGGCACGTCGTTGAAGACCCACTTCCGCCCTCCCTTCCGGAGGGCAAATCCTGCATCAGATGGGATCTGATCACCAAACTCCCAGCTCAGGCCGCCAAGTTGTAGGAGGATGGAGCCATCGCCGGACGCTGTCCTGACCTCGCGACCTGCCGTTTCTCGCCCGTCTGATGCAATTCCCGAGGGTTCAGGTAGATATCCATCGTGGTGGTCACGTCGGCGTGCCCCATCAGCGTCTCGACCAGATACCAGGTGTCGCCGAACTGGGCGCGGAAGTCGCGTACCTCCTCGGCGTTCAGGTGCGCGACCTGCCGCTCGTGGAGCAGTCGGCCGACCGAGTACCAGCGCAGCGCGAACGAGTGCCGCATCATGTGCGCGTTCGCCTCGAACGAGGTGAGCCCGGCGCGGGCGACCCGCTCGTTGCCGGTGTCGAAGGTGTGCTGCCAGCCGTGCGCCTCGCGTGGCATGCCGTCCTCGTTCAGCCAGACCGCCAGCGGTTCCAGTCCGGCGGCGGTCCGGCGGAACAGCCTCTTTCGGGCGCCGGGGTCCAGCGAGTCCAGCGACGCGGCCATCCGTCGGCCGTTGGTGTCGCGCATCTCCAGCCGCCGGTTGCGGGTCCTGCATTCGGCCAACAGCAACTGCGGCAGCCGCTCGTAGTGGCCGGCGCGCTGAGCGAGGCGGACCGCTGCGGCGCGTTCGCCCTCCTCGTAGGCCAGGACGTCGACCAGCACGCTGCGTGGCATCCAGAACCGGCGCCCACGTCCGCCCTTGGCGCAGGCCTCCGCCAGCCGGCAGGTGTAGTAGGTGCGGGTCTCGTCGTCCGCGGGCAGCTCCAGGCGCAGGACGCCGGCCCACTCACTCAACCGCAGCCCGGTGCCGTAGAGCCCGTCGGGCTGTTGCGCCCGCGCCACCCGTCGATCTCCCGACCGCGCAAGTCCAGTCCGCGCAGCCCGACGTCGACCCGGCGAGCGTAGCCAGCCGGGTCCAGCCACTTCACGTCCTTGCCGCGTACGAGGTGCGGGCCGGCCTCGAACGACTCCGTCACCGTGCCCGGGTCAGGGTCTGGAACCTGCTGTCGGACCACTGGATCGCTCACTCCGAACCGGGACCCGGCCCTGAACATACAGCCACTCACAGTCACTGAAATCCCAGCAACAGTTACTTGTGGCTGGAGACCGCCCGCACGCCCCGCCGGGAGGGCAGTGACAAGGCCCTGTCAGGAGGCTCCCGCGAAGTGTTCCCGAACGAGTGACCGCACCACCGTCAGGTCCTGGGCGGCCAGTGCGTCGAGCAGGGCCGTGTGCTCGGCGGCGTCGGCGAGCAGGTCGGCGCGGCCGCGGGAGGCGGGGGCCTCGACCAGGGGCCACTGGGCGCGGCGGTGCAGGTCGTCGGCGATCCGCAGGAGCTGCTCGTTGCCGGCGAGGGAGAGGACCGCGCGGTGGAAGGCGCGGTCCGACTCGGCGTACGTCGCCCGGCACCCCAAGGACGCGGCGCGGACGGTGGCCTCGGCCAGCGGGCGCAGCTCCGCCCAGCGTTCGACGGGAACCGTGCGGGCGAGCCGCAGCATCACCGGGACCTCGATCAGGCCGCGGATCTCGGCGAGTTCCGCCAGTTCCCGGGCGCCGCGCACGACGACCCGGAAGCCCCGGTTGGGCACGACCTCGACGGCGCCCTCCACGGCCAGCTGCTGCATCGCCTCGCGGACGGGGGTGGCGGACACCCCGAACCGCTCGGCGAGCCCCGGCGCCGAGTAGACCTCGCCGGGCGTCAGCTCGCCCGCGACCAGCGCGGTGCGCAGGGCGTCGAGGATCTGCCCGCGCACGGAGGCCCGCTGGACGACGGGCCGCCCGTCCGGTGTGCGCAACCCGGCGGGGCCCGCGTCGTGTCGCACGCAGGGGTGCGGGATCGGTGGCTCGCTGTGGGTGTGCTCGCCGCGGGTGGCCCCCGTGGCGGCGGCCCGCTCGCGGACCTCGTCCCCGGACCGCAGTTGGTGCGGCACCCGTGCGGCCGGTGTCCGGGATGCCGCGGCCCTGGTCTCGGTAGAGCCCTCCGGACGGCGGGAACGGGCCTGCTCCACGGGCTCCTCCTCCGGTCCCTGCGACGTCCTGCACGGTGCGATGCGCTTCACGACGGTTGTTTACCGCTCGTAAAGCACCATAGGCACCTTACGCTCCGGTTCAACCACAGACCACCTCCAGTAAGGAGAGCCTTACCTGCCAAGCAGTGCGGAACGACGGCCCGCACCCCGTGGCGGTCTCGCTCCCTTCCCTGGCGGGGGACGCCTGCGCCCGGCTCGGCGAGGCGCCTCCCGGGCAGGTCGGTCACCGAACTCGGCGGCCGCTCGCGGCCGGACGAACCGCCGAACCGCCAAACCGACCGCCCTGGCGGCCGGTTGAGTGAAATCCAGGGACCCGGGCGACGGACCACCGTGCGCGTGCCGTAGGATCCAGCCCCGGACCGGACCCCGCGCGACCCACACGCGTTTCACAAGTTCCTCACCTGTCGCAGGAACTTTCCGTGGAACCACCCGTACGGGTAGTCTTGTTCGAACTCAACTCCCGCCCCTCAAGCGGCAGTTCGAGCAGAACGCCGTCCAAAGCATTCCCTTGCACATCCTTGGCGGCCTCTTGCCCCGAAACCCCCTGAGGGCCGGTGGGATTGGGCCACTATGGCGGGCGTTACGCCCTATCCCAATGCAAGGGACCCCAGATGAGACTGACCGACATATCGCTGAACTGGCTGCTTCCGGGCGCCGTACTGCTCCTGGGCATGCTGGTGGCGGTGGCGGTGCTCGCGCGCGGCAAGCGCTCCTCCGGGGAGAGCGCGAGCGCGGACGACTCGTGGGAGCGTGCCGAGGAGCGCCGCAGGCGCAAGGAGACCGTCTACGCCACCGCCTCCTACGTACTCCTCTTCTGCTGTGCCGCCGTCGCCGCGGCGCTCTCCTTCCACGGCCTGGTCGGCTTCGGCCGGCAGAACCTCGGCCTGACCGGCGGCTGGGAGTACCTGGTCCCGTTCGGCCTGGACGGTGCGGCCATGTTCTGCTCCGTGCTCGCCGTCCGCGAGGCCAGTCACGGCGACGCGGCGCTCGGCTCCCGCATCCTGGTGTGGACCTTCGCGGCGGCGTCCGCCTGGTTCAACTGGGTGCACGCGCCCAGGGGCATCGACCACGCGGGCGCCCCCCAGTTCTTCGCCGGCATGTCGCTGTCCGCCGCCGTGCTGTTCGACCGCGCGCTGAAGCAGACCCGCCGCGCCGCACTGCGCGAGCAGGGCCTGGTGCCGCGTCCGCTGCCGCAGATCCGTATCGTCCGCTGGCTGCGTGCGCCCCGTGAGACGTACAAGGCCTGGTCGCTGATGCTCCTCGAGGGTGTGCGCAGCCTGGACGAGGCCGTCGAGGAGGTCCGCGAGGACCGACGCCAGAAGGAGCTGAACAAGGCCCGTCGTCGCGAGCAGCAGCGGGCCGAGCGGGTGCAGTTGAAGGCGCTCAGCCGCGGTCACCGCGCCCTCACCGGCGGCAACGGCGGACGCCAGGTCGAGGTGCAGACCGTCGAGCGGGCCCCCGCACCGGTCTCCTCGGAGCCTGCCATACCCGCGGGCGAACTGCCCTCGCGCACCCGCCCCTCGCTCCAGCCCGTCCGGAACTCCGCCGCTGACCCGATCACGGTCGACCTCACCGCCGAGGACGACACCATGGCGCTGCCGCGGCTCGACTCCCTGGAGCGCAAGCTCAAGGACCTTGAACAGCAGTTCGGCTGAGACCGGACACCATCCCGGGAAGGGGGCGCGGCACGATGCCGCGCCCCCTTCCCGTTGGTGACGCCTTCCCTCCCGTTGGTGACGCCTTCTTCGTCCCAGCCCTGCGGCGCCGCCTCACGCGGCCTCGGCACCGAGGTCGAACCACACCGCTTTTCCCACACCGTGCCCCCGCACGCCCCATGCGTCCGCCAGCGACTGGACGAGGATCAGTCCTCTGCCGTGCGTGCCGTCGTCGGTGCTCGGTGCGCACGGCCTCGGTCTGCGTCCCGCGAAGTCCCTTACCTCCACGTGGAGTCCGCGCGAGGAGACGGTGGCGGTGAGGACCGCGTCGCGGTCGGTGTGGATGAGCGCGTTGGTGACGAGCTCACTTGTGAGCAGTTCGGCTATCTCGGAGCGTCCCGGCCTTCCCCAGTGCCGCAGCAACTCCCTGAGCGCCCTGCGCGCCTCGGGCACCGCCCGTAGGTCCGACCGCCCCAGCCGGCGCCTGAGCTGGGGGGCCGCCGAGTGGTCCGTCGGCGTGTCGGTCGCTTCCTCCGTCGTCTTCGCCGAGGAGGCCCCGATGACCGCGGGACCGCCCCCTCGTGCTCGCCTCTTCATGACCCCCGCCCCGTAGCCGGCTGCCGGTTCCCCTCCGCTCGAACACCTCCATGGACATGCATGCCCCGGCGACGGACCGGCAGTCATGGTGACGGCGTTTCTCCTCGACTTCCGGACCCAGGGACGTTCCTCGGTGACGCCACATCAGCCTTCGTTACTCCAAAAGGATTGTTATTCATATTGTCGGTATGTCGGATATGACAGAGATCGTCAGGGTCTGTACGTTCAATCACGCATCGGCTTTCAGCCGACGTCTCTCAGACAGGAGAAGCAACATGGCAACGCGTTCCACCGTTGTAACCGCCGCGATCGCGGCTGCCGCGGCCCTGGCGGCCACCGGCATCACCTACGCAAACGCGGCTTCCGAGCCGGCCCAGGCGGCTCCCGTCGCTCCGGTCGCCGCGGCCCCCGCCCCCGCTGCCGCCCCCGCCCTCCCGCAGGGCGGCAACGGCGACAACAGCAAGGGCAACGAGGGCCGTGAGGACCACGGGGACCACGGGGACCACGACGAGGACTACGGTCGCGGCTACCGCCACGAGTTCCTCGGCAAGGTCCGCATCAACGAGCGTGAGTACCCGGCCATCCCGGACGGTTGCGTCACGATCGTCAGCGGCCTCGGCTCCAGGAGCCTCAACATCCGCAACGACAGCAGGAAGACCGTCGAGGTCTTCTCCGGGGCCACCTGCGACAACGGCGCTCCCATCGCCATCGTCGGTCCCTGGAGCCAGAGCGACGGGGTGCACCCCCGTCACGTCTGGGGCGGTGTGAAGGTCAAGCACGGCGTCGTGGGCAGCTTCCGGGTGATCCGTCACCACCACGAAGACTTCGACCACGGCTTCGACCACGGGCGCGAGCACGAGGACAAGTGACCGAGCCGTCCGAGTCCGACACAACAAAACGAGAACCCCGGCCCGCCGGAATCGGGCCGGGGTTCCGGTCTTGGAGCCTCGCACAGCGAGGCGCGCGGCGTCACGGCCGGGGCACGTTGCGCAGATTGGAGCGTGCCATCTGCACCATGCGGCCGACACCGCCCTCGAGCACGATCTTCGAAGCGGAGAGGGCGAAGCCCGTCACCATCTCCGCGCTGATCCTCGGAGGAATGGACAGGGCATGCGGATCGGTGACCACGTCGACCAGCGCCGGACCGTCGTACCGGAAGGCGTCCTTCAGGGCGCCCGCGAGCTGCTTCGGCTTCTCCACCCGTATGCCGTACGCACCGCACGCACGCGCCACGGCCGCGAAGTCCGGGTTCTTGGTGGCGGTGCCGTACGAGGGCAGCCCGGCGACCATCATCTCCAGCTCCACCATGCTGAGCGAGGAGTTGTCGAACAGGACCACCTTCACCGGAAGGTCGTACTGCACCAGGGTGAGGAAGTCACCCATCAGCATGGAGAACCCGCCGTCACCGGACATCGACACCACCTGCCGCCGCCGGTCGGTGAACTGGGCGCCGATCGCCATGGGCAGCGCGTTGGCCATCGAGCCGTGGGAGAAGGAACCGATGATGCGGCGGCGGCCGTTGGGCGAGACGTAGCGGGCGCCCCACACGTTGCACATGCCCGTGTCGATCGTGAACACCGCGTCGTCCGCGGCCACTTCGTCAAGGACGGAGGCCACGTACTCGGGGTGGATCGGAACGTGCTTGTCGACCCTCCGCGTGTACGCCTTGACGACGCCCTCCAGCGCGTCGGCGTGCTTCTTGAGCATCCTGTCGAGGAAGCGCCGGTTCTCCTTGCTCCGCACCCGCGGGATGAGACAGCGCAGGGTCTCCCTCACATCGCCCCACACCGCCAGGTCCAGTTTGGAGCGGCGACCCAGGTTCTCCGGACGGACGTCGATCTGGACGATCCTCACGTCCTTCGGCAGGAAGGCGTTGTACGGGAAGTCGGTGCCGAGCAGGATCAGCAGGTCGCACTCGTGAGTGGCCTCGTAGGCGGCGCCGTAGCCGAGCAGACCGCTCATGCCGACGTCGTACGGGTTGTCGTACTGGATCCACTCCTTGCCGCGCAGGGCGTGCCCCACCGGGGACTTGATCTTTCCGGCGAACTCCATCACCTCGGCGTGCGCACCTCGTGTGCCGCTGCCGCAGAAGAGGGTGACCTTCTCCGCCTCGTCGATCATCTCCACGAGGCGGTCGATCTCGGCGTCACCCGGGCGGACGTTGGGGCGGGAGGTGACGAGGGCGGTCTCGGCGGGCCGGTCGGGGGCGGGCTCGGCGGCGATGTCGCCGGGGAGCGAGACGACGCTCACGCCGCTGCGGCCGATCGCGTGCTGGATGGCCGTCTGCAGCAACCGCGGCATCTGCCGGGGGTTGGATATCAGCTCGCTGTAGTGGGAGCACTCGCGGAACAGCTGGTCGGGATGGGTCTCCTGGAAGTACCCGAGGCCGATCTCGCTGGAGGGTATGTGCGAGGCGAGGGCGAGCACCGGGGCCATCGAGCGGTGGGCGTCGTACAGGCCGTTGATGAGGTGGAGGTTGCCGGGCCCGCAGGAGCCGGCACAGGCGGTCAGCCGGCCGGATATCTGGGCCTCTGCGCCGGCCGCGAACGCGGCGGTCTCCTCGTGCCGTACGTGCACCCAGTCGATCGCGGAGTTGCGGCGTACGGCGTCCACGATCGGGTTGAGGCTGTCGCCGACGACCCCGTACAGGCGCTCGACCCCCGCCCGGACGAGGATGTCGACGAACTGGTCGGCGACGTTCTGCTTGGCCATGGATCCACGCACCCCTTCGCTGTCCCTGGATCCATGTATCCACACGGGACGCGATCACGCCTCCCAGACGGCGGCCGCCGTACGGTCATCGGCGTAGCCCTTCACCCTCACCAGAGCGTCGGCGAGGAAGGCGGCGAGACCCGGCACCTCGCCCGTGGACCAGCGGGCCGTCAGGTGCTCGGCGAGTTCCGGCTCGTCGCGCAAGGGGTCGGCGAGACCAGTGCTGCACAGCAGGAGGGTGTCCCCCGGCCGGGCGACGGAGGCACGGAACAGAAAGGGTGAACGGGGCGGCTCGACGACCGGTTCGTACGGGTTCGGGGGTGTGGTGATGCCGAGGTCCATGGTGAGCCGGTCGCCCTCGGGCGTCTCGGAGGGCGGGGAGCCGAAACCGACCACCGGCTCACCGGTGGTGTCGGCGGCGTACGGCTCGATGTCCTGCCACTCGCCGTCCCGCAGCCGGAACAGGCCGCCGGCGCCGACGCCGAAGAAGACGCGGATACGGCAGGCGGGGTCGGCGGGCAGCAGCAGGCAGCGCAGGCTCGCGGCGTACTCCTCCGGGTCGGCGCCGTGGGCTGCCGCGCCGGCGCGGAGCTTGCCGAGGCTTCGGTCGGTGAGCCGTTGCAGTCCGGACTTCAGGTCGCCGCGCCGGGCGGAGCGGATGTCCTCGCCGAGGCGGAGCTGGCTGCGGCCGACGGCACGGGCGATCCAGTGACACGCCTCGGCCGCGGCACGATGGGCGCCGGGTGCGCCGCGCCGACCGGTGGCCATGGCGACGAGCACGAGGGCCTGGTCCCCCGCGCCGAAACGGGCGGTGAGCAGGCAGTCCCGCCGCGGCTCGCCCCGGTAGCGGGCCGAGTCCCCGCGCGCGGAGACCGCCCGCAGCGTGCAGGACCCGTAGCGGGCTCCGTCCAGCGCGGTGTCGGGGACCAGGTCGGCGAGTCGGTCGGGATCGGCCGGCGGGAGGGCGGTGGGCTCCGGGTCGTAGGTGGGCGGGCCGGAGCCGATGTAGTCGACCGGGAGCGGGGGGCGCGGGACGGGCGGCGCGGGCGGGGCCTCCGACGGCGCGTCGGGGGGTGCCGGCTTCGGCGCGCTGTCGGCGGACGCGGGCGGCGGGGGGACGACCGGTGGCTTCGGGACGGACGGGAAGGTCACCGGGCTCGGAGGGAGGGCGGACGGGGACTCCCAGGGAGCGCGGTCAGGGGGCGGGGCGCTGGGGCGGGGGGTGTCCGGCGAAGTGACCTTGCCCTCCGGTCGGTTGTCCTTGCCCTCCGGTGGAGTGCCGTGTCCCCGAGGTCCGCTGCCCCGCGCCGCGTCCTGCCCCACCGTCCCCGCGGCGGAGGCGAAGCGGTCGTCGAGGGTGTCGGACGCGGGGGCCGGTCCCGTGTCCCCGGTGGAGTCGTCGTACAACTGCCCCCACCAGTCGTCCTGGTGGCCGGTGGGCCTGTCCCCCTGCTGGCTCATGCCCCCAATTGTCCACCGCCGGGGGCCGTTGCAAACGGGCCATCAGGAAAATTCCGGCCCGGCGACCGGTCCGTGCGCGGTGTGTCGGACGATGCGTCGAACAGTGATACGGAGCCGGCCGGGAGAGAAGGGCGCGAACGGCTGCCCGCTCGCCCCTGGCGGCCTGACGGCGAGTACTCTCGCGAGGCGTCCTGCGGCCCCCCGGCCCGCGAGGGCCCTGGGGGACGCACGATCATCCCCGGCTAGGACGGCCGCCGGCCCCGCTTGGCCTCCATCGCCGCCCTCCCCTGCGCTCCCTTGCGCCTCCAGTCCCGGCGCAGCTCCGCCCGTACGCGCGCGTCCGTCTTCGCCACGATCCACCGGTTCTCCCGCAGGAGCTTCCGGTAGCTCTCCAGGCGGCGCTGAGACAGTTCCCCCGCCTCGACCGCCGCCAGCACCGCGCAGCCGGGCTCCGCCGCGTGCGCGCAGTCCTGGAAGCGGCACCGCTCCGCCAGTTCCTCGATCTCGGAGAAGACCTGCCCGACCCCGCTCTCGGCGTCCCAGAGACCGACCCCGCGCAGCCCCGGCGTGTCGATCAGCACTCCCCCGCCCGGCAGCGCGAGGAGGTTGCGCGTGGTCGTCGTGTGGCGGCCCTTCTCGTCCACCTCCCGCGTGGTCTGTACGTGCATGACGTCCTCGCCGAGGAGTGCGTTGGCCAGGGTGGACTTGCCCGCGCCGGACTGCCCCAGCAGCACGGACGTTCCGCCGGTCAGGAGGGCGGCCAGCACGTCGAGCCCTTCGCCCCGCCGTGCGCTGACCGGCAGCACCGGCACCCCGGGCGCGGTGGTCTCCACATCGCGGACCAGGTAGGAGAGCGTCGTCGCGTCCGGCACCACGTCGGCCTTGCTGAGCACCACGACCGGCTGCGCCCCGCTCTCCCAGGACACTGCCGACTTGTGCAGCAGGGCCTCACCACTCGAACAGGACATCGCAAGCGCGAGGAACCGCTCGATCCGCTCGAGGTCGAGTTCGACCGCGAGCGACACACAGATGACGACGTGATCGATGTTGGTGGCCAGCACCTGGCCGTCGGACCGCTTGGACGACGTCGAGCGCACGAAGGCGGTACGGCGTGGCAGCAGCGTCCGCACGTAGCGCGGGTCACTGCCTTCGGGGTCGACGGCGACCCAGTCCCCCGTGCACACGACCTTCATCGGGTCACGGGGGACGACGAACTCGGTGTCGGCGCGAACGGTGCCGACCGGTGTGACGACGTCGCACTGACCGCGGTCGACACGTACGACACGGCCGGGCAGGAGTCCCTGCCGGGCACAGGGGGCGAATTCGGCTTCCCAGCCCTCGTCCCAGCCGTAGACGGCGAGAGGGTGCGACGAAACCGAAGCAGAAGAGAAAGACAAGGGGTGACCCTTCACAAGGTGGCCCCGGCACCGCGCCCACTGGCACGGGAGAAAAGTGAGGTCAGCCGGAGACCACGGGGGTGGACTGAATGAACTTCCGGATGCGGGCAGCGCCCATCTCAACGACAGCCATCGGTCACACCTCCCGAACGAATCCGAGTCACCCGCGGCAACGTCCAGTCACCGCTCGAACAGCACTGACCCTAGGGGTGGTCAGGCCGCGACGCCACCGAATTACGGCAACCACGCGGCGACAGACACGGCGTCTCCGGGCGGCTCAGCCCGCCGTGCAGCGCGCCCCGTTCACCGTGAAGACGCGCGGGTGTGCGTTGCCGCCGTGCCAGGAGGAGAGGAAGCCGACCGCGAACGTGCCGTTCGCGGCGACCCGCTGGTTGTAGTCGGCGGCCTTCGCGGTGACCCTGGCGCCGTCCTGGGTGTAGATCCCGTCCCACATCTGGGTGATGCGCTGGCCGTCCTGGAACGTCCAGCCGATGCGCCAGTCGGCGAGCGCCCTGGTCGAGGTCACGGTGACGGTGGCCTGGAAGCCGTCCGGCCACTGGTTGACCACCTCGTACTTCACCCGGCATGTCGACGGCGTGGCCCTGTCGTCGGAGCCGGAGGCCGTGGACGGGTCGCCCACCGGGCTGGTCGAGGTGCCCTGCGGTTCGGTGTCGGAGTCGCCGCTCCTCGCGGGCGTGCCCGAGCCGGACGGGCGCGAAGCGGAGGAGGCACCGGCCGGGCCGTGGCCGGCGGACGGGCCGCGGGGGGACGAGGACAGCCCCGGCGCGGTGACCGACTGGCCGGTCACGTCGCCGCTCGCGGTGGTGTCGTCCCTGCCCGAGCTGCCCAGCTGCAGCAGCGAGACGGTGAGCGCGAACGCGGAGACGATCACGGCGGCGGTGAGGATCCCGGCCCGGCCGATCCGGGGCCGCGCCTGGGCGCCCACGGTGATGCCCCGGTCCGTGCCGGCGTCCGTGCGGCCGCCGCGCAGCCCGGCCTCCGCCGCCCGGCGGCGCCGCTCCAGATAGGCGAGCCCGCCCCAGCCGATCACGCCGCTCGCGAGTGCGGCGGGCGTGCCGCCGCCGTGCAGCCTGAGGCAGGCCGCCGCCTCCGCGCACTCCACACAGGTCGCCAGGTGCCGGGAGAGGTCCTCGGGCGTGTCCGCGCCCGGGGAGCGGGTGACCGCGTCGAGCAGCCGGGCGTAGCTGCGGCAGCCGGGGTCCATGGGCGTGTCGAGGTGGTTGCGCCGGCAACGGTCCCGAAAGAGGGCGCGTACCTGGGCGAGTTCCTCGGCCGTGGTTGCCGGGTCCAGGCCGAGCCGGCGGGCCACGTCGGGCAACGGCAGCGCCTCCACCTCCGCGAGCCACAGCAGGGCCGCGTCCGGCTCCTGCATGTCCTTCAGGCCGCGCAGCGCGAGCGGGCGGTGGAGGGGCGGACCCGTGTAGCGGGCGGCCTTGTCGGAGTTGAGCCACAGCCTCAGGTCGGGGTCGAGGTGGTGTCCCCTGCCCTCCGTCTCCCAGGCCGCGGCGGTGGTGCGCACCGCGGTCAGCAGCAGGGGTATCCGCGGCAGGCGTGGGACGCGGCGCCCGGCGGCCATGCCCTGGGCGTCGTGGGCGCGGACCTCCTGTATGCCGTGGGAGAAGGCCTCGGCGGCCAGCTGCCGGCCGGCGCCCGAACCGGACGTGCACAGGTCGGCGTACGACAGGACCGCGTCCCAGCACTCCGAGAACAGTGCGGCCTCGGCGGCGTCCTGGGGGGTCGGCAGGTCGGGCATGAGGGCTCCTGCGTCAACTGCTTCCACATGCAAAGTCAACTCACCTGTAAAAGCAAGGGAGTTGAGGGTCGTCTCACGACAGGCCCAGAGCCTTTCACGGCTCCCACACAACTGACAAGCGGCGTATTCAAATGCCGTTACCGGTGGTTGCGCGCTGTGGAGTTGTACGGACCGCGGCCCCGCTGCGACTCAGCCCGCGGGGCACACGATCGCATTGTTACGCATGCGACGGTTCTTCAGCCCCTTCGTCCACGACTTCGTCCGCCGGGAGACTGTCCATGAACGAACTGACGGAGAACACCGCGCGACCCGGGCCGGGCGGACCGTAGCCGGGGGGCGAGGAGAGCCCGAAGTCGTCCATGGTGGCGCGGTAGGCCTCGAGCAGTCGGATGTGGTACTCCAGCGGCGCGCCTTGCGGGTTGGCCTTGCCGAGCGGGGTCGTGGGCTCCGGGCACCAGGTGGTGAAGCGGGGCGTGATGCCGTGCGACATGAAGAAACGCAGGCCCTCGGTGGTGGAGGCGATGGCCTCGTCCACCGTGGTGAAGCCGAAGGGCTCGGCCATCTCCACGCCCGCGACGAAGTTGGGGATCACGTTGCGCGCGCCGAAGACCTCCGCCGAGTCGAGGATGCGCCGGTGCCACTCGTCCCGCCCGACGTACCGCTCCTTGCCGGGGCAGTACAGCTCGAACAGGCGGCGGTCCCACACCTCGAAGTTGGGGTGGTAGATCTGGACGCCGTAGTCCTTGAAGCGCTGTACGTCGTCCTTCGGCAGCGCCTGCGCGACGACCTTGCCGATCCAGCGGCCCGGGAAGCGCTCCTCGATGGCCCTGGCGTAGTGCCCGTAGAAGTCGGCCTCGTCACGGCCGGCCACCTTGGAGGTGATCGCGCCGCCGGTGAGGGTGTAGGCCGTGGACGCCTTCTGGGTGTCGTAGCGGTCGATGATCTCGAGCGCCTCCAGCACCTCCTCGACGTCCTTCACACCCGTGTAGGGGCGTCCGGCCGCCTTGTGCTGGCGCCAGTTGTGGTTGATGTCGCAGTACTGGCACTCCTCCTTGGCGCCGAAGTACTGGCAGACCCGGAAGACGGTGAGATAGATCAGGTAGCCCCATTGGATGGTGGGGGCGACCTCCATCACCGACTTCCCGTTGGAGAGGGTGTGCCGGTAGTACTCCGGCATGGGCGGCACGCCGACGTCCGCGATCCGCCTGCCGTCGAGGTACAGCCCGAGCAGGCCCTCGTCGTCGGCGGCGACCCGGTACGGCGAGGCGGGGTTCACCCGTACGGAGACGACGGTCCGCCGCAGACCGTAGGGGCCCCCGGTCAGGATGATCTCCTCGGGCGGGCGGCGCAGCGCGGCCTCGCCCAGTTCCGGCAGGGTGCCGTGGTCGAAGGAGAAGATGAAGTACGACTTCGGCTTGACGTCGCCGGCAGCCTCGTTGGCGGTGTCGCTCAGCGCCGACTCGTCGAAGGCGACCCCACCCCGCAGCAGGTCCTCCTTGAAGACGGCCTCCCGCGGCACGTGCGGGAATCGCTCCATCAGGTCCTCGACCAGCGCGGTGCGACTGTCACCCATCCCGTTCTCCTCGTTCCCGGCGTGTGTTGCTCGACTCCCCACGGTATGCCTCCGGCGTGCGGCCGGACCTGTCGGGTCCCCGCACGACGCACATGTTGCCCACTTTCGGCACTTTTCATCAGACGTGTACCGAGCGACAAGCGGACAGAACCGGTCACGCGAACGGGGCGAACGGGCTTGATCGCCCGGTGTCCGTCGGCTGGGATGCCGGTAACCACTGCGATCCCCGGGGAGGGACGACGGGATGACCGAGACCGTGACCAACTGGGCGGGCAACATCACCTACGCCGCCAGGGAACTGCACCGCCCGCACTCCCTGGAGGCACTGCGGTCGCTCGTCGCGGACAGCGCGGCCGTGCGCGTGCTCGGCAGCGGGCACTCGTTCAACGAGATCGCCGAGCCGGGCGCCGGCGGCGCCCTGCTCTCGCTGGCCGCCCTGCCGGACGAGATGGACGTCGACACGGCGGCCCGCACGGTACGGGTCGGCGGTGGCGTCCGGTACGCCGAGCTCGCCCGGGTGGTCCACGAACACGGGCTCGCCCTGCACAACATGGCCTCCCTGCCGCACATCTCGGTGGCGGGCTCGGTGGCCACCGGCACCCACGGCTCCGGCGTCACCAACGGCTCGCTCGCCTCGGCGGTGCGCGAGGTGGAGCTGGTCACCGCGGACGGGTCGATCGTTCGGATCGCCCGGGGCGAGCCCCGCTTCGACGGCGCCGTGACCTCCCTCGGCGCGCTCGGTGTGGTCACGGCCCTCACCCTCGACCTGGAGCCGTCGTACGAGGTCGAACAGCACGTCTTCACCGAGCTGCCCCTTGAGGGGCTCGACCACGAGGCGGTGGCCGCGACGGCGTACAGCGTGAGCCTGTTCACCGACTGGCGTGCCCCCGGCTTCCGGCAGGTCTGGCTCAAACGCCGCACCGACCAGCCGCTGCCCGGCTTCCCGTGGGCCGCCCCCGCCGCCGAGGCCATGCACCCGGTGCCGGGCATGCCCGCGGTCAACTGCACCCAGCAGTTCGGCGTCCCGGGCCCCTGGCACGAGCGGCTGCCGCACTTCCGGGCGGACTTCACCCCGAGCAGCGGCGCCGAGCTGCAGTCCGAGTATCTGCTGCCGCGCCCGTACGCGCAGGCCGCGCTGCACGCCCTCGACGCGATCCGGGCGACGGTCGCGCCCGTGCTGCAGACGTGCGAGGTGCGGACGGTGGCCGCCGACGCGCAGTGGCTCAGTCCGGCGTACGGGCGGGACACCGTGGCGCTGCACTTCACGTGGATCGCGGACACGGCGGCCGTGCTGCCCGTGGTTCGGCGGGTCGAGGAGGCGCTGGACGGTTTGGAGGCTCGGCCGCACTGGGGCAAGGTGTTCACCGTGTCACCGCAGGTGCTCCGTGAGCGCTACCCGCGGCTGGACGACTTCACGGCGCTGGCGGCGGAGCTGGACGCGGCGGGCAAGTTCAGGAACGCTTTCGTACGGGACGTGCTCGGATCGTGAGACCGGGGAGACAAGGGCAGACAGGGGCACGGGGCACTTCATACACCCCCTTTCCTAAGCCCTTGTAGAAAGGCGGGACCGGGCATAGGCTCCTCCGCGCCGAGGCACGGGGCCTCGGCGCGACCTGGGAAGGATCGGGGACGTGCCGGTCAAGCGCACCTCACGCGACATCCGCACCGCGAACCGCTACGAGGTGCTGCGCCAGATCATCGCCCACTCCCCCACCTCGCGTCAGGAGCTGGCGGCGGGAACCGGGCTCAGTCTGGCCACGGTCGCCACTCTCGTCGGCGAGCTGCTGGACCTCGGCATGCTGACCGAGGTCGGGTTCGAGGACTCGGCGGGTGGGCGGCCGCGCGGCCTGGTCGCGGTCAACGCCTCCGGGGGCGCGCTGATCGGCGTCGACATCGCGGAGACGTACGTCCGGGTCGAGCTGTTCGACCTGGCGCTGAACATACTCGCCCGCGCCGACGAGGACATGCGCCCCGGCGAGAACCGACCCGAGCAGGTCGTCGCCCATGTCGCCGCGGCCGTCGGCTCGGTCGTCACCCAGTCCGGGGTGGTGGGCGCCCGCGTCCTCGGTGTCGGTGTCAGCGTCCCGGGCCAGGTCGACCGCGACCGGGGCGTGTCGGAGTACGCCCCGAACTGGGACTGGCACGACGTACCGCTGCTCGACCTGCTCACCGAGCACATCGCCTACCCGCTGTACCTGGACAACCCGCTGCGCGCCTGCGCGGTCGCCGAGCTGTGGTTCGGCGCGGCCCGCGGGCACGGGGACGCGGTGGTGGTCAATCTCGGCACGGGCGTCGGCGCCGGCCTGGCGCTGGGCGGCGGCCTGCACCGCGGCGTCAGCAACAGTGCCGGCGAGTGGGGCCACACGACGCTGGTACTGGACGGGCGGCTGTGCCACTGCGGCAACCACGGATGTGTGGAGACGTACGTCGGCGCCCCCGGCATCATGCTCAACCTGCGGGAGCTGAGCCCGCGGAGCCCCCTGCTGCACCCCGAGGACCAGACCGCCACGATCGACGCCCTCGCGCGCGGCGTCGCCGCCCAGGACCCGATCGCGCTGAAGGTCGTGCGGGACACCGCTCGCTACCTCGGCGCCGGGATCGCCGACCTGGTCAACCTGTTCAACCCGGAGGTGGTCGTGCTCAGCAGCTGGGTCGCGGCCACGCTCGGCGAGCCGCTGCTGGACGAGGTGCGCGAGGCCGTCGCCCGGCATGCCCTGAAGCGGCCGTTCGCCGCCACCGAGATCGTCCTGTCCCCCATCCCCACCGATCCGGTGTGCCTCGGAGCCGCGACCTTCGCCCTCGAGGGCGCACTCCAGTCCGTCAGTCAGAGGGGCGCGCCGGTGCCGAGGGCGCACGGGGGTCGCCCCGCTCGAGCGAAGTCGAGAGCCGGGGAGCGCGGAGGCCCGAAGGGCTGAGCACGGCCACGGTCTCGAGCGGTTTCACCTGCTTCCTGTTCCGGCAGTACTTCCCGGGGTTCCCCAAGGAGCTGGAGGAGGCGGCGCGCGTGGACGGGCTCGGCTACTCGACGCGTACTGGCGGATCGTCGTACCGAACTCCCTGAACTTCTTCACCACCATGGCCCGATCACCTTCATCAGCGGCTGGAACTCGTTCCTGTGACCGCTGGTCATCGGACAGGACCCCAGCGCCTGGACCGTACAGGTCGCCCTCTCCTCGTACATGACCAACCAGACCGTCAACTACCACCTGATCTTCATGGCCACCGCCATCTCGATCCTGCCCCTGGTGTTCGTCTTCCTCTTCCTGCAGCGCTGGCTGGTGCAGGGGGTCGCGCAGACGGGCATCAAGGGCTGACCTGGGAGACCGATGACTTTCCGCACCCCTGCCTCCATCGACTACGTCGAGGACGTCTCCCCGGGCAGCGGGGCCCTGCCGCCGCGTGCCTGGTACGCGTCCTCGGACGCCGCCTCCCTCTCCCTGAACGGAAACTGGCGGTTCAGGCTGTCGGCGACCGCGGACGCCGAGGACAGCGCGTTCGCCGCGCCCGGATTCGACGCGGGGGACTGGGCGGAGGTCTCGGTCCCCGGACACTGGGTCCTCCAGGGGCACGGCTCGCCCGTCTACACCAATCACCTCTATCCCTTCCCGGTCGACCCGCCGCGCGTGCCGACCGAGAACCCGACCGGTGACCATCTGCGCGTCTTCGACCTGCCGTCCGACTGGCCGTCGGACGGCGGGGTCGTGCTCCGCTTCGACGGGGTCGAGTCCTGTGCCCGCGTCTGGCTGAACGGCACGGACATCGGCGAGTTCAAGGGCTCCCGGCTGCCGCACGAGTTCGCCGTCGGGCACCTGCTGGAGCCGAGCGGCAACGTGCTCGCGGTCCGGGTCCACCAGTGGTCGGCGGGCTCGTACCTGGAGGACCAGGACCAGTGGTGGCTGCCGGGGATCTTCCGGGACGTCACCCTGCTGCACCGTCCGGCGGGCGGTGTCCTGGACTTCTTCGTGCACGCCTCCTACGACCACACGACCGGCCAGGGCACCCTGGAGGTCGACTCGGACGTGGACGGGCGGGTGACGGTGCCCGCGCTCGACATCGATGTCGCCACCGGTGAGTCCGTGACCGTACCCGTCGAGCCGTGGACCGCGGAGACTCCGGAGCTGTACGACGGCGAACTCGTCACCGAGGGCGAGCGGGTGCCGCTGCGGATCGGTTTCCGCACGGTGGTCCTCGAGGACGGCCTGATCAAGGTCAACGGAAAGCCCGTCCTGTTCAAGGGCGTCAACCGGCACGAGTGGCACCCCGCGAAGGGCCGCGCGCTGGACCTCGCGACCATGCGCGAGGACGTGCTGCTGATGAAACGGCACAACATCAACGCGGTGCGCACCTCGCACTATCCGCCGCACCCGGCCTTCCTGGACCTGTGCGACGAGTACGGCCTGTGGGTCGTCGACGAGTGCGACCTGGAGACCCACGGCTTCGTCGAGCAGGCCTGGCGCGACAACCCCGTCGACGACGACCGCTGGACCCCGGCCCTGCTCGACCGGGCCGCCCGCATGGTCGAGCGGGACAAGAACCACCCCTCGGTCGTCATCTGGTCCCTGGGCAACGAGGCCGGTACCGGGCGCGGGCTGACCGCGATGGCCGAGTGGATCCGCGGCCGGGACTCCTCGCGGCTGGTGCACTACGAGGGCGACATCAACTGCCGTGACACGGACATCTACTCGCGGATGTACGCCGGTCACGCCGAGGTCGAACAGATCGGCCGGGCGCTGGACGGCGGCACCCACAAGCGGCGCGAACTGCCGTTCATCCTGTGCGAGTACGGGCACGCCATGGGCAACGGGCCCGGCGGCATCGCCGACTACCAGCGGCTGTTCGAGTCGTACGACCGGCTCCAGGGCGGCTTCGTCTGGGAGTGGATCGACCACGGCATCGAGCACCCCGAGCTCGGCTACGCCTACGGCGGCGACTTCGGGGAGGAACTGCACGACGGGAACTTCGTCTGCGACGGCCTGCTGTTCCCGGACCGCGCACCGTCGCCGGGCCTCATCGAGTTCAAAAAGGTGATCGAGCCGGTCCGCCTCGAGGGCGACGGCGACGGCGGTACGGTGCGGATCCGCAACGTCCACGACTTCGCGGACCTGTCCACGCTCGCCTTCGAGTGGTCCTTCCAGGCCGACGGCGAGAGCGTGGAGCGGGGTTCCCTGTCGGTGCCGGTGCTCGCGGCCGGAGAGTCGGCGGAGGTCAAGCTGCCCGAACCGCCCGAGGTGCGCGGCGGTGAGACGCTGTGGACCGTACGGGCGGTACTGGCGGCGGACACCGCGTGGGCGGCGAAGGGCCACCTGGTGGCATGGGGCCAGTTCCCCGTCTCCGGTCGTGTGCCCGTCCCGGCCGCCGCGGGCGCGGCTCCCGTCCTCACCGGCGGCCGGATCACCCTCGGGCCGGGCACCTTCGACGCCCGCACGGGCGCGCTGGAGTCCGTCGCAGGCGTGGACGTGGCCGGCCTGCGCCTGGACGTGTGGCGGGCCACCACCGACAACGACGACGGTGCCGAGTGGCAGACCGACCTCCGCTACGGCCCGATGTGGCGCAGGCTCGGCCTGCACCGCGTGCGGCACCGTCTGGACGCGGTCGAGCACGGCGACGGGGCGCTGACCGTACGGACCCGGGTGGCGCCCGCCGCCCGGGACGCGGGCCTGGCCACCGTGTACCGCTGGACGTCGGACGGCCGGCGGCTGCGGCTGACCGTGTCCGTCACGCCGGAGGGCGACTGGACGGTGCCGCTGCCCCGGCTCGGCATCCGGTTCGGGCTGTCCGGCTCGGCGGACCGGGTCACCTGGTTCGGCGGCGGTCCCGGCGAGGCGTACCCGGACACCAGGTCGGCGTCCCGGCTGGGCCGTTGGGAGTCCACCGTCGACGGGCTGCAGACGCCGTACGTGCGCCCGCAGGAGAACGGCGCACGCGCCGACGTCCGCTGGGCGGAGATCGGCGGGCTGCGCATCGAGGGCGACCCGGAGTTCTTCTTCAGCGCCCGGCGCTGGACCACCGAACAACTGGACGCCGCCCGGCACCGCACCGACCTCACGCCCGGCGAGACGGTGTGGGTCAACCTCGACCACGGCCAGCACGGCATCGGTTCCCAGTCGTGCGGTCCGGGCCCGCTGCCGCAGTACTTCCTGCGGGCCGAGCCGGCTGAGTTCTCCTTCCTGTTCACGGAGGCCAGTTGACGGACACGGTCCTTGGGACCTCCGCGGGCGGACGGCTGTTCGGTCGTCCGGCCGCGTCCCGGGCCGGTTCCGCAGGGACGGGTGCACCTTCCCCTGCCCGTGTACCGCCGGCGGCGACAGGACGGTGACGCGTACGACCGCACCCGGCGCCCACGCGGGTACGGCCGGCGCCCGGCCGGTGAGGTCGCCCACCAGGCTCTGCGCCCCCTCGTCCGCCGGTCGGCCGATGGGCCGCCGCGCTCGCCGAACGGGACGCCGCCGGCTGGCGGGCCCGGCTCAACCCGCCCGGGCGGCGGTGAGGCGGGCGTTCACGGTGACGACACCGTCGACTCCCTGGCACAGGCCCACGGCGATCGGAACGAGACGCGGTTCCGGGACCTGGCCCCGCAGGTGGACGGCACCGTCATGGACCTCCACCGCGATGGTCCCCTCGGCCAGGCCGAGGATGCGCCCCAGGACGTCCTGCTCGACCTCGCCGCGGATCTCGGCGTCGGAGCGGATGAAGGCGTCGAGCAGGTCGCTGCGGCTGACGATGCCGGTGAGCAGGCCCTCGTCGTCGACCACCGGCAACTGCTTGACATGCCGCCTGCGGAGTTCCCGTGCGGCCCGGGGGACCGTCCAGTCGGCGCGGGCGGTGAAGACGGGGCTGCTCATCAGGGCACCCGCCGTCCGCGCCCGAGCCTTGCCCCAGGCACGCTCGTCGTCCCCGCCCCTCCCCCGCGGATCGGGCATGCCCGTCTCGTGCCGCAGCACGTCGGAGGCGGAGACCATGCCGATGGGAGCGCCGTCGTCGTCGACGACCGGCGCCGCGGCGATGTCGTTCGCGTCCAGCAGGGCAGCGGTCTCGTGGACCGGTGTGTCGGGGCGGAGGGTGATCACTTCCTCGGTCATCACGTCACCGACCGAGCGGCGGTGCAGCATGGCGGCCTCCTCCGCTGTGCGACGAGGCGGTCTCGGTCGGACATCCGGGTGCCGGCGTACCGCGCGCCGGCCTCCGTCGGCGTCCGCAGCGCCTCCTCCCCCCATGACAGCACCACACCGCCGCGCAGACCACCGAGGTTCAATGAGCTAGGCTGTTACCTAGGACCCCTAGGTAAGGGTGAGGAGCTCCCATGCCCCGTGCCGGTCTCACGGTCGGGCGGATCGTCGCGGCGGCAGCCGACCTCGCGGACGAGGCCGGCTTCGAGAACGTCACCGTCTCCGCGCTGGCCCGTCACTTCGGTGTGAGGGACGCGAGCCTCTACTCGCACGTCAGGAACCTCCAGGAGCTGCGCACCCGCGTCGCGTTGCTGGCCGGCGGTGAGCTGATCGACCACATCGCCGCCGCCGTCGCCGGACGCGCGGGCAGGGACGCGCTGGCCGCGTTCGCGGGCGCCTACCGCGAGTACGCCCACCGGCACCCGGGCCGGTACGCCGCCACCCAGATCCGCGTCGACCAGGCCCTCGCCACGGACTCCCCCGCCCTGCGCCGCACCGCCGAGATCACCTACGGCATGCTGCGCGCCTACGGCCTGGAAGAGCCCGATCTCACCGATGCCGTACGCCTGTTGCGCAGTACCTTCCACGGTTACTGCGTCCTGGAGGCGGTCGGCGGATTCGGCGCTCCGCGCGACGTCCAGGCGTCCTGGGACAAGGCGGTCGTGGCCCTGCACATCACTCTGACGAACTGGCCCCGCGAGGAGACGAAGGACCGTGACTGACCTCCACCACGACGTGCGCGGCGCCGGCCCCGTCCTGCTGGTCGTCCCCGGTGGGGCCGGACACCCCATGGGGCTGGACGGCATGACGGACCGCCTCATCGACCGCTTCACCGTCGTCACCTACGACCCGCTCGGCCTCGCGCACGGCCACCTGGGACCGCCGGTTGCGAAGCAGCGGGTGGAAGCGTGGAGCGACGGAGCACGCCGGGTGCTCGAAGCCGTGCTCCCCGAGGGTGCCCGCGCATACGTCCTCGGCCTCAGCTCCGGCGGCATCGCGGCCCTGGACCTGCTCGCCCGTCACCCCGAGCGGCTGGCGCACGTGGTCGCGCACGAGCCGCCCGTCGTGGAGGTGCTTGCCGACGCGGCCCGGCAGCGGGCGATGTTCGCGGAGGTGTGCGACACCTACCGCGCGGCCGGGATGAAAGCCGCCGGGGCCCGGCTGGCCGCCGGGCTGGAAGGCAGGCCCGCCACCGCCGAGGCGGCGGAGGGCCGACCGCCCGCGCCCGGCGAGGAGTCGGCCACCCCCATGGGGATCTTCCTCACCCGTGTCCTGCCCGCGTTCACCGCGTACGCACCGGACCTGGCCGCTCTGAAGGCCGCATCCGCACACCTCACCGTGGCCGCCGGCGTCGACTCGCGCGGCGGGCTCCTCCACCGCACGGCCGCGACGGCCGCCGGGCTGACGGGTGCCGCGTTCACCGAGTTCCCGGGCGGCCACGTCGGCGCGGTGGAGCACCCGCAGGAGTTCGCGGAGCGCCTCGCGGACGCCCTGCTCTCCTCCGGGTTCACCGGCTCCTAGGGGGTTCGAAAGTCCCGCATCGGGCGCCGCGGGCGCTGTGCGGGACTTTCGAAACACCCCCTGGTGCCGCAACAGGCACCAGTCACTGCTCGGTCGCCGGGTGCCCCTTGCCCCACGCCCACGCGAGACGGTCCGCGCCGGACTGGTTGGTGGTGGCCAGGCCCAGGTGGGTGCCGCTGCCGGTGAGGGTCTGGATGCTGTAGGTGTCGCCGGTGCGCAGGCCCGGCCAGTAGACCGACCCCATGTGCAGCTGCCGGAAGACGTCCGTGTCGGCCTGGATGAACGCGACCGAGTTGGGGTCGCTGCCGGCCGCGGCCGGCTGGTTGTAGTTCAGTCCGGTCGTCATGGGGGCGCCGAACTCGTCGGCGACGGTGCGCCCGGCGCAGGTGCCGAGGCGCGCCTTGAGGTCGCCGACCCACTCGGAGTAGGTGGCGCTCTGCTTCCAGAAGCCGTAGTGGTGCAGGGACAGGTACGTGCCGTCGAGGCGGTGGTCCGCGCAGACGCTGACGACGCTGTCGTTGTAGCCGGAGCCGCTGACGAAGATCCTGCTCCTGGGGACGGAGGGGTAGCTGCTGATCCACTGTGCCACCAGGTCGGCCCACGCCCCCGCGGTGTAACCGTGCGGCTCGTTCATCGGCTCGAAGTAGACCAGCGGGTTGCGCTGGTAGGCACGTGTGACGGTGCCCCACATGCGCCAGAAGTCGGGCAGGTTGTCGACCAGGCCGTCCTTCTGGGCCCCGGTGCCCTCCCAGTAGCCGAGGATCACCTTGAAGCCGTGGGCGGTGGCCGCGTCGATCACGGCGCGGTAGGAGCTCCAGTACGAGCCGTTCACGGTGTAGGGGTTGATGGGCAGCCGCACCGTGTTCGCCCGGAGGTTCGTGCGGAAGCCCTTGATCACGCCGCTGGCCTTGGCGTAGGTGGTGGCGTAGTCGTCGGTGAGGCTCAGACCGGACAGGACCACGGGGTCGTTGGCGTAGTTGTCGCGGGGGTCGGCCCAGTTCACGCCGTTGAACTGGCCGGGTTCGAGGGAGGCGGCCGGTCGGTCGGCGCCCGACGCCGGGGCGGCGGCCAGGCCGATGAGGGCACCACTGCTCAGGGCGACCGCCGCCGCGATGACGGTGCGGGTGAGCCTGCCGGTGCGCTGTGCGGCCCTGCGGGCGGAGCGGAACATGTGCGGGGACCTTCCTGTGCGGGTGGGGGGAGGCGGCGTGCGGACGCGCGAAAACCGCGTACCGGGGGAGGAGGAACCTGCGGCGCCCTGGGGCGGCAGCGGCAGGCCGGAACCGAGGCCATGGGAGCCTGACGTGCTGTCACGCTCGGACGATCACCTTTCGGGCGAGAGCCTCGCCGCACCCGCCCGGGGGTGTCAAGGCATCCGACAGGACTTCGTCAAACCCTTATGGGAAGTGGGGTCGCGGATGCGAGTCCCTGCTCCCGGGGCGGGCCCGGCCGCGTCCCGGGCACAGCGAGGCCATCGTCGCCGATGAGCTGCCGCAACGGCTCGGCAGCGTCCCCGAACGCCGGGGGCGGCCCGCGCCCTGTGCAGACGGCGGACCTGGGGCGCCCCGGTTCCGGTCGGGACGCCCCAGGGGCTTTCGGACGGGGACTGCCGACGAGTTCCCCACTCGGACGGGCCCCTAACGTGAGAGACCCTCCGGTATCAGATCTTGCGCCACCAACTCCTCGCGCACCAGACCCGCGTACACAGTCGCGCCATGGACCGACGTGTGCGTGTCGTCACGCTTCTCGTTGTACAGGTAGAGCGACTTGGAGCCCTCGACGCCCAGCGACTCCACCAGCGCCTTGGTCCTGGCCGTCAGGTCGATCAGCGGGACGTGCCCGGCGGCGGCCACCGACCGGATCACTGCGGGGTGGTCCACGCCGATGCCGTTCACCAGCAGCGCGGTGTTGTTGTTCAGCGTACCGTCCGCATTGAACCAGCGGCGGACGATCGGTGTCACCAGGACCGGTTCGCCACCCTGGTCGCGCACCCCGCGACGAGAGCCTCCAAGGTAGGTGGGTGCCATCGGGAGGTCCACGGGTCTGGAGCGACGAGCCGGAAACCGCTTGCCGATTTCTGTTATCGGCGCCCCCGTCCGCCCGTCCCCCTACCGTGCGCAGCCATATCCACAGGACAGCAGCGGCCGTCGGCGCCCTCACGGCGGTCGCCTTCACGCTCACCTCTCCCCCCGCGTCCGCGGCCGGGATCCGTGACGTCACCGCGGACGTGCTCGCCGGCCGGGACGTGACCCTCTCCGGTGACACGGTGGTGACCGTGCCGTCCGGAACGACCACCTACGGCGGGTCGTTCCGCGGCGAGGGCACGCTCACCGTGCGCGGCAGCGGCACGCTGGTCCTCACGAAGGACAGCGACTTCACCCTGCCCGCCGCCCGGCAGCGGCAACGCGTCACCACCCTGGGCGGCAACCATCCGTACACCACCGTGACCAACCCCGACCCGCCCGCGATCACGGTCGAGCGCGGTGCGACGCTGCAGTACGGAACCGGCGGCGGCAGCGGCCTGATCGGCCACTTCCCGTACCGCACCCCCGGTTACCGGCTCAACCAGCTCAACATCCGGGTCGACGGCACGCTCCGCCTGTCCCTGACCCGCACCTTCAACCTCGGCACCATCAGCGGCGCGGGACTGGTCACCCAGCCCCGCGCCATGTGGGGCACCCTCGACCTGGCCGGGACACACCCCTTCTCCGGTGTCATCGACAACGGCACGGGCACGGCGGCCGGCCGCCCCGAGTTCCCGGTCGCGCTGCCGAACGCCCGCGCGATCCTCAACCGGGGCTCCTGGATCATCGACACCCCGCTGAACCAGACGATCACCCTGCGCCAGGACTTCTTCCAGAGGGAGTACGGCAGCGACGTCAACGTCCACTCACGGCCCGGCAGCAGCGTCGTGCTCACCGGCCAGTACAGCTACAGCGACCGCGGCGGCGACAGCAACCCCTCGCTCAGTGACCCGGGCCTCAACTGGCGGCCCCTGCCGCACCGGGTGAACAAGCGCGGCACCAACATCGAGGGCGCGAACGTGCGGTGGGGCGACGGGACCACGCACCGCATCTTCATGCCGGGCACCAAGGACACCGTCTACATCAACCTGCACGAGGCGAGCGGCCGGCGCTCCCTGCTCACCTTCGACTACAACGGCCCGGTGACGCTGGGCGCCCCCATCGGCGGCGGCCGGTACCACGACACGCTGGCCGCGCCCGGCGCCGGGGACGTCGTCATCGCGGGGACGCGCGGCAACGACGTCACGTTCGCGGCCCGCCAGTACTACGACGGGTCGACGACCGTCGAGAAGGGGGCGGTGCTGCGGCTGGGTTCGGGGCAGCCGGGCGGGGACGGTTCGCTGATGGCCGGAACGGAACGGCGGAGGATCGTCGACGACGGCACGCTCGTCGTGCGCAACACCTCGACACCCGTGTCGCTGTCCCGGATCGGCGGCAGCGGCTCGCTCGTGCAGTCGGGTGCCGCGACGACCACGCTGACCGGTGCGGGTATCGCCTACACGGGCGCGACCACCGTCACCGAGGGCACCCTGGCCCTGCGCGACGGTGCGACGCTCGCCCGCAGCAAGGCGATCCGGCTCACGACGGAGGGCGCACGCCTCGACGCGGGTCCGGCGGGCCTGCGGGTGGCGGCCACGCTCACCGGCCGGGGCACGGTGACCGGGCCGGTGACGAACGACGGCACGATGACGGGCGGCCTCACGGTGACCGGAGATTACACCCAGCGTGCCGCGGGCCAACTGGTCCCGCGTGACAGCCCGTTGAAGGTGACAGGCCGGGTCCGGCTGGCCGGTGGCCTCGACCTGTCGGCCGCCGGATCACCGTCCGCCCGACAGATCACCGTCATCGACCACCGGGGCCGTACGAAGACCGACGGCACGTTCACGGGCCTGCGGGAGGGGGCGAGGGTGAAGCTCGCCGACACCACCTACCGCATCAGCTACCGGGGCGGCGACGGCAACGACGTCGTCCTGACCGCCGTCGGCGCCACCCCCTCCGCTCAGGCACCGACCGCCCCGTCGGCCGGCGCTCCGGACGACCCGGGGATCGCGAACACCTCGACCGGCGGCTCGCTGTCGTGGTGGCCGGGATACGCGCTGGGAGTGGCGATGGTCGCCGGACTGATGGTTCCGGCGATCCTCCGCGAGCGCCATCGAAGCACACGGCAGGACGCAGGGCAGGGCGCACGCCAGGGCGGGCGGTCATGACGCTTTCGGGGGACGGGGAACCAGCCGTGCGGCGGCGCACGGAGCGGGCGGGGAGAGCTGGATCGCAACCCGGCATTCCAGATGATGGGCAATCTGTTCATCTAGTGGACAGGCCAGGCCCGTAGGCCGTCCTGTCGGCCATCACAGCGAAAACTTCGCTGAGTACCCCTGAGCGGTCTTCATATGCCTGCCCGGCGGGCCTTGTTCCAGAGAGCCGAGAAGTTCCCACGACGCTTTGTTCGCCGCGGGCCGACTGCGTTAACCTGCGACGGATTTTCTCATCGGGCAGATCCGTGAACTGCGGAAATGCGGGTCGATGAGCAGGGCCCGGGGCCTGGGAAGGCCGACGACCCGGCGCGGTTCCGAGTCCTCGACGTGAGGACTCCTGGGGAGCGGAACGAGGTGCGCATGACCGGCAGGACGACCGAGGCCGTCGATCGGGGCCCGGCTGAGCAGGAGCTGCGGCAACTTCTTGCCGGGCTGACCGCCGTGCGGGACGGTGACTTCGGCACCCGGCTGCCCTCCGACGGGGAGGGGCTGCTCGGCGACATCGCCACCGTCTTCAACGGCATGGTGGACCAGTTGTCCGTGTTCACCTCGGAAGTGACGCGCGTGGCGCGCGAGGTGGGCACCGAGGGCAGGCTGGGCGGCCAGGCGGAGGTGCCGGGGGTCTCGGGCACCTGGGCGGACCTCACCGAGTCGGTCAACGCCATGGCGGGCAACCTGACCACCCAGGTCCGCGACATCGCCCAGGTGGCGACCGCGGTGGCCAAGGGCGATCTGTCCCAGAAGATCGACGTGCCGGCGCGCGGCGAGATCCTGCAGCTCAAGGAGACCGTCAACACGATGGTCGGTCAGCTCTCCGCCTTCGCCGACGAGGTCACCCGCGTCGCCCGCGAGGTCGGCAGCGAGGGCCGGCTGGGCGGCCAGGCCCAGGTGCCCGGTGTCGGCGGTGTGTGGCGCGACCTGACCGACTCCGTCAACTTCATGGCGGGCAACCTCACCGCGCAGGTCCGCAACATCGCCCAGGTGACGACGGCGGTCGCCCAGGGCGACCTCTCCCAGAAGATCACCGTCGACGCCCGCGGCGAGATCCTCGAACTGAAGAACACCATCAACACGATGGTCGACCAGCTCTCCGCCTTCGCCGACGAGGTCACCCGCGTCGCCCGCGAGGTCGGCACCGAGGGCAACCTGGGCGGCCAGGCCATCGTCCGGGGCGTGTCGGGCACCTGGAAGGACCTGACGGACAACGTCAACGTCATGGCTTCCAACCTGACCGGCCAGGTCCGCTCGATCGCCCAGGTCGCCACGGCCGTGGCGCGCGGCGACCTGTCGCAGAAGATCACGGTGGAGGCCAAGGGCGAGGTCGCGGCCCTGGCGGACGTCATCAACACGATGGTGGACACGCTGTCCGCGTTCGCCGACGAGGTCACCCGCGTCGCCCGCGAGGTCGGCACCGAGGGACGCCTCGGGGGCCAGGCGAACGTGCCGAACGTGGCGGGCACGTGGAAGGACCTCACGGACAACGTCAACTCGATGGCGAACAACCTCACCGGCCAGGTCCGCAACATCGCCCTGGTGACGACCGCGGTCGCGGGCGGCGACCTGTCGAAGAAGATCGATGTCGACGCCCGCGGCGAGATCCTGGAGCTCAAGACCACCATCAACACGATGGTCGACCAGTTGTCGTCGTTCGCCGCCGAGGTCACCCGTGTGGCGCGGGAGGTCGGCAGTGAGGGACGGCTCGGCGGCCAGGCCGAGGTGGAGGGCGTGGAGGGCACCTGGAAGCGGCTGACCGAGAACGTCAACGAACTGGCCGGGAACCTGACCCGGCAGGTCCGTGCGATCGCCGAGGTCGCGAGCGCCGTCGCGGAGGGCGACCTGACCCGCTCCATCACCGTGGAGGCCTCCGGCGAGGTCGCCGAGCTCAAGGACAACATCAACTCCATGGTCGGGTCCCTGCGCGAGACCACGCGGGCCAACCAGGAGCAGGACTGGCTGAAGACCAACCTGGCCAGGATCTCCGGTCTGATGCAGGGCCACCGCGAGCTGCCCGTCGTCGCCGAGCTGGTCATGGACGAGCTGACACCGCTGGTCTCCGCCCAGTACGGCGCCTTCTACCTCGCCGAGGACACCGAGCGCGGCCCCGAACTGCGGCTGGTGGGCTCGTACGGCTATCCCGACGACGGGGAACGGCCCACCCGTATCCCGTTCGGCCGCTCGCTCGTCGGGCAGGCGGCGCGCAACCGCCGTCCCATCGGTGTGGAGGAGCTGCCGCCGGGCTATGTGACCATCTCCTCGGGTCTCGGGCAGACGGTGCCGAGCGCCTTGGTGGTGCTGCCCATCGTGGTCGAGGACCAGGTCCTCGGCGTCATCGAGCTGGCCTCGGTCACCCCGTTCACCCAGATCCACCAGGACTTCCTGGCCCAGCTGATGCCGACCATCGGCGTCAACCTCAACACCATCGTGGCCAACGCCCGCACCGACGAACTCCTCGAGGAGTCCCAGCGGCTGACCACCGAACTGCAGGCCCGCTCCGAGGAGTTGCAGGTCCAGCAGGAGGAACTGCAGCGCTCCAACGCCGAGCTGGAGGAGAAGGCGTCCCTGCTGGCCGAGCGGAACCGCGACATCGAGGCCAAGAACCTCCAGATCGAGCAGGCACGGCAGGAACTGGAGACCCGCGCCCAGGAGTTGGCGCTGGCCTCCAAGTACAAGTCGGAGTTCCTGGCGAACATGAGCCACGAGCTGCGCACCCCGCTGAACAGCCTGCTGATCCTCGCCCAGCTGCTGGCGCAGAACCCGTCGCGCAACCTCACCCCCAAGCAGGTCGAGTACGCGGGCATCATCCACTCGGCGGGCTCGGACCTGCTCCAGCTGATCAACGACATCCTCGATCTGTCGAAGGTCGAGGCCGGCAAGATGGACGTCGCCCCCGAGCGCGTCCCGCTGCGGAAGCTGCTGGAGTACGTCGAGGCGACGTTCCGGCCGATGACGACGCAGAAGAGCCTGGACTTCACGGTGACCACCGCGCCGGGCACTCCCGCCGACCTGCTCACCGACGACTCCCGGCTGCGTCAGATCCTGCGCAACCTGCTGTCGAACGCGGTCAAGTTCACCGAGCAGGGAAGCGTCGAGCTGCGCATCGAACCCGCAACCGACCGGGAGGTGCCCGCGGGTGTCCACCGCGGTGGCCCCGTCGTGGCCTTCCGGGTGAAGGACACCGGCATCGGCATCCCCGAGCAGCATCTCGAGACGATCTTCGGGGCGTTCCAGCAGGCGGACGGGACGACGAGCCGCAAGTACGGCGGCACGGGCCTCGGCCTGTCCATCACCCGGGAGATCGCCCATCTGCTCGGCGGCGCCGTCACGGTCGAGAGCACGCCCGGTCAGGGCAGCACGTTCACGCTCCATCTGCCCGTCGCGCGCGCCGACTTCGAGGAACTGGCGGGCGGCGGTCGTCCGGCGCAGCAGCCGCAGGACACGGCCGCCTCCGAGGTGGTGCCCGCGCGGCCCGCGGATGCCGGCCCCAAGCAGGTGCCCGGGCAGCGCAGGCGCCGTCTGCTGGTCGTGGAGGAGCGCCCGCGCGGTCTGCTCACCCTGGTCGCGGAGAGCGCGGTCGCGGACATCGCGCAGGACGGCGGCGATCCGCGCGGAGCGATCGACATCATCACCGCCGCGGGAGCGCAGGAGGCGGCGAGCGCGCTGGCCGCCGAGCCCTGCCACTGCGTCGTCCTGGAGCTCGGCATGTCGGACGACGAGGGCGCGCGGTTCCTCCAGGCCATGCAGGGCGACTCCGCGCTGGCCAGCGTGCCGGTGCTCGTGCACGCCGGGCACCGAGTCGACCCGGCCCAGGAGCAGTCGCTGCGGTCCCGTGCCGGGGGCCGGCCGCTGGACTTCCTGTCCAGCCTGGACGACCTGCGCGAACGCATCACGCTGCACCTGTCCGCCGAGGAGCCCGGAGACGTCCTGTCGCTGGTCCGCGCCGAGGAGCCCCCGTACCCGGCCGCGCAGCCCGTGGACGACACCTTCCGCGGCCGCACGGTGCTCGTGGTCGACGACGACGCGCGCAACCTGTTCGCGCTCAGCGGCATCCTGGAACTCCACGGTTTCCAGGTCCTGCACGCGGACAACGGCCGCAAGGGCATCGACATGCTGCTCGCCCACCCGGACGTCGCACTGGTCCTGATGGACGTGATGATGCCGGAGATGGACGGGTACGCCGCCACCGCCGAGATCCGCGGCATGCCGCAGTACGCGGACCTGCCCATCATCGCGGTCACCGCGAAGGCGATGCCCGGCGACCAGGAGAAGAGCCTCGCGTCCGGCGCGAACGACTACGTCACCAAACCCGTCGACACCAACGACCTCATCGCCCGCGTCCGACGCTGGCTGCCCGCCTGAGGAGGGGACCACCCGCCGTGCGCACCAGCCGACCGGACGCCGACCGGCGCCGTCCCAGCCGAGGAACAGGCCGACCGTGAGCATTCCCCAGCAACCGCCCGAGCCGCAGGGCCCCCGCGCTCCCGCCGGTGAACAGGCCACCACCGAGCCACCGCGCGGGAACCCGACAGCCGCCGAGCCGCCGGACCGGAGCGCCGCCGAGCCGCTCGGTCCGACGGCGGTGGACACCGGGCGTGCGGCCGGCGCCTCGGCCGGTCCCGGTGCCGTCACCCACGGCCCGGCCGCTGCCGGGAGCGTCGGTGCCGAGTCCACCGCCACCGGCCCGGACACCGCGGACGAGGCCGGTCCGCGGCCCGTCCACCGCGGCCCCGCCGGAAGCCGGCCGGTCACCGGCGAGCCCTCCGCCGGTGCCGTCGACGAGGACGGGCCCGGGCAGACGTCCCCTGTCGGCAGGCTCGCGGCGACCGTGGAGCGGCTGCGGCGCGAGGTACGGGCGGCGCAGGCCGAGGCGGACGGGCGTGCCCTGGTGGAACTGGCCAAGGGCATCCTGGTCGAGCGGCTCGGGTGCGGGCCGGCGCAGGCCGCCAGACAACTCGCCGAGCTGGCCGAGCAGGCGGGCGCGACCCCGCTGGAATTCGCCGTCGAGGTCATCAACCAGGCCTCGCGTGACCGGCTCTCCGAGGTGGCCACCGCCTTCCTCGCGGCCACCAGGACCACCACGGGCTCCACGGGCTCGGCGGCCTCCGCCGGAGCGGGTGGTTCGCCGGGGAACCGGTCCTCCGTCGTACGGCTGCGGGCCGCAGAGAGCGGTGCGCTGGCCGCCCCCGACACCCAGGCGGTCGCCGACTCCCTGCTGGAGCACGCCCTGACCCCGCTCGGCGCGGTGGCCGTGGCCATCTGGGCCGCGGGCCCCGACGGCTCCTTCACCCTGGCGGGCAGTGCGGGGTTCTCGCCCGCGGAGGCGGGACGCTGGCGGTATGTGCCGCCGGGCGTGGCGACCGTCGCGCGCCGCGGTCTCGCCGAGCGCGCGGGACAGTGGATCGGCTCCCTGTCCGGGACCGGGCTGCCCTCCGTCGGTCAGCACCTCTACCCGGACGGCGGCAGGGTCGCCGTTCCGGCCGGTACCGGCGGGCGGATCCACGGAGTGCTGGAGATCGTGTGGCCGGCGCCGCTGGGGCCGCAGCCGCCGCAGATCGTCCGTCAGGTGGAGGCTCTGGCCGAGCTGTGCGCCCACACCCTGGAGACCTACGCCCTCCAGTGCCCCGGCGGCGTCCCCAGGCCCGGGGTCCTGCCGCACGTCGCCGAGCTGATGGACCTGGCCGACGGGCTCCATGACCCCGCCCTGGTGCTCGTGCCGCACCTGGACGGCAGCGGGGAGCTCGTCGACTTCCGCATCCAGCATGTGAACAGCCGTTTCCTCGACCCCGCGGGCCGGCCGCGCGGCGTCGTCAACGGCGCCCTGTTGCTGGAGGCGTACCCGCTGGCCGCCGGAGAGAGTGAGCTGTTCGACCGGATCGAGCGGGTCCACGCCACGGGCGAGCCGTTCCGCGCCCACCGCATGAGGCTCACCGCCCTGGTGGACGACGTCCCGCTGGCGGCGGTGGCCGACATCAACATCACCCGGCACGCCGGCAGCGTCCTGCTCATCTGGCGCATCGAGGACGAGACGGCGCGCCTGGCGAGCCTGCTCCAGCACGCTCAGCGCCTCGGCCGGATCGGCGGCTTCGAGGAGAACCTGCTCACCGGTGAGATCACCTGGAACGGGCAGCTCTACAGCCTGTACGGCAGAGCCACCGCCAGTGCCCCGGTGCCGCTGGAGGACCTGCCCGCCCACGCCCACCCCGACGACGCGGTCGCCATCCGCAGGTTCCTGCGCACCCTGCTGCACCACCGGCGTCCCGCGTCCACGGCCTTCCGTCTGCAGCGCCCCGACGGGGTGACGCGCCACATCCGCGTGGTGGCCGAGCCGGTGCTCGACTCCGACGGCCGGCTGTTCGTCGTCCGCGGCGCCTACCAGGACATCTCCGCCCACCACTGGACGGAGGTCGCGCTCGCCGCCACCCGTGACCAGCTCGCCCACACCGAGCAGCAGGCGAGCGAACGCAACCGGCTCACCCTCCAGCTCCAGCACGCGATCATGCCCCCGGCGCAGGCACCGCTGGAGGCCCCCGGCCTGCAGGTCGCCGTGCGCTACCGGCCCGCCGAGACGGAACAGCTGGTCGGCGGCGACTGGTACGACGCGGTCGTGCTGCCGTCCGAGCTGGTGCTGCTGTGCGTGGGCGACGTGGCCGGGCACGGCATAGAGGCGGCCACCAGCATGGTCGTGCTGCGCAACGCGCTGCGGGGCCTCGCCGTGACGGGCGCCGGGCCCGGCCAGTTGCTGTCCTGGCTGAACATGGTGGCCCACCATCTGACCGGCGCGGTCACCGCCACGGCGGTCTGCGCCCTGTACGACCCGGCCCGCCACACCCTGCGCTGGGCCAGGGCGGGCCATCTGCCGCCGGTCCTGGTGCGGGGGGCCGAGGCCGCGCCGCTGCCCCTGGTCAAGGGGCTGCTGCTGGGTGCCGTGCCCGAGGCGTCGTACGAGGAGCACGAGGTCCAGCTGGCCGTCGACGACACCCTGCTGATGTACACGGACGGGCTGGTCGAACGCCGTGACCGTTCCGTGGAGGAGTCGCTCGCGCAGCTGCTGACGGCCGCGCGCACCGTGTCCCCCACGCTGGACCAGCAGTTGGACCGCCTGCTCACCTACAGCAGGTCGGACACGGACGACGACACCTGCATCGTGGGCATCCGGGTGGTCTGAGGGTTCGGGACGGACGCCCGGGACGCCCGCCTGCTGGACGGCCCGGGCGTCCGCCCGCCCTTCGACTAGCGTCGTGGCATGACCAGCAACACCACTCCCACCCTCGCCGAGGCCCTGGCCGCCGGGACCCTCGTCCTGGACGGCGGCATGTCGAACCAGCTCGAGTCGGCCGGGCACGACCTGGGGGACGAACTGTGGTCGGCGCGGCTGCTCGCGGAGCGGCCGCGGGCGATCACCGAGGCGCACCTCGCGTACTACGAGGCGGGCGCGGACGTGGCGATCACCTCCAGCTACCAGGCGACGTTCGAGGGCTTCGCCAGGCGCGGCGTCGACCGTGACCGCGCGTCCGAACTCCTCGCCCTGAGCGTCGAACTGGCCCGCGAGGCGGCGCGCCGGGCCCGGGAGAAGGGCGTCAGGCGTCCGCTGTGGGTGGCGGCCTCCGTCGGCCCGTACGGGGCGATGCTCGCGGACGGCTCGGAGTACCGGGGCCGCTACGGCCTCACGGTCGCCGACCTGGAGGCCTTCCACCGCCCGCGTCTGGAGGTGCTGGCGGCTGCGCGCCCGGACGTCCTGGCGCTGGAGACGGTACCCGACACCGACGAGGCCGTCGCGCTGCTGCGGGCGGTGCGCGGCCTGGGTGTCCCCGCCTGGCTGTCGTACACCGTCTCCGGCGACCGCACGCGCGCGGGCCAGCCGCTTCAGGAGGCGTTCGCGCCGGCCGCCGAGGCGGAGGAGGTGATCGCGGTGGGCGTGAACTGCTGCGCACCCCAGGACGTGGGCGGCGCCGTCGCGGCGGCCGCACGGGTCACCGGCAAGCCGGTGGTGGTCTACCCCAACAGCGGCGAGTCCTGGGACGCCGCCTCCCGCTCCTGGGACGGCCGTTCCACGTTCACGGCCTCGGAGGTCACCGGCTGGCGCGAGGCGGGGGCACGGTTGGTCGGCGGGTGCTGCCGGGTGGGGCCGGAGGCGATCCGGGGGATCGCGGAGGCGCTGCGGGCGAGGGCGTAGCACCGGCCCCGTGGCCGTTCCGCCGCGCGGCCCACGTGACTGCCGTCCCGGCCCCCGTCACGGGCGTCCCGGACCGCTCGGGCGCCGCAGCCGCCGTACCACCGACAGCGGTACCGTGCCCCGCCGCACCGCCCCGTTCCCCGGCGGGAGGGCCGGCTCCGGGCGGGTGCGGGCCGCCTCCCACAGCGCCATCTCCGTGTCGCGGGGTCCGTACGCCACCGGCTCCCCGCCCCCTCCGAAGATCCGCACCGGGTGCCTGGCGTCCCACGCCGGCCAGCCCGGGTCGCCGTCCGTCGCGAAACGCACCCATGCCCCGTGCATCTCGCGGGCCAGTGCGCGCGGGGCGTCAGGGCCCGCGAGTTTCGCCGCCTCCGGGACCTCCGCGCTGTCGAAGACGAAACCCAGCTCCAGGGCGTGGCAGGCGCCCAGGCCGGGTAGGTTCGAGCGCCAGGCGAACTCGTAGACGTACGTGGACGCGTGGTCCGCGCGGGCGTCGGCCAGGCGGTGCAGGGGGTGCCGGAGCAGATGGTCCGTCACCATCTGGCCCACCAGCTCCGAGGCGGGGGCGTCCGGGTGGGCGGTGCGGTAGCCGCGCGGGACCTCCGGGCCGCAGTGGCAGCGGGCCATCGCGCCGGCCACGGCGACCGGGCCCAGGCGGTCGACGCGTTCCGTCAGGCCGGTGGGAGCCAGCCAGAGGCGGTACTCCTCGCTGGTCCAGCCCATCAGCAGGGGTACGTCGCGGGCCGTCCCGTCCAGCAGTGCCTCCAGCGGGTCGCGCGGTACCAGGTCGCCGTCCACGACGATCCCGAAGGCCGGCCCGCCGAGGATCGGGCTCGCCCTGCGGCCCACCTCCGCCTGCGCCTCGGCCAGTGCCGCGCGGTCCACCTCGGCGAACGCCGCCGCCGTCGCCGGCACCTTCAGCCTGGCCGCCATGCGCCGCACCAGGCGCCGTACCTTCTCCCGTTCCGTGGCCTCCGGCGGCCCGCTCTGCAGCACCGCCCGCCCGAACAGGCCCCGGGCGCGCGGGCATGCCAGCAGCGCACCGATGCTGATGGCGCCCGCCGACTCGCCGAAGACCGTCACCCGGTCCGGGTCGCCGCCGAACTCCGCGACGGCCTCGTGCACCCACTCGAGCGCGGCGAGCTGGTCGCGCAGCCCCGGGTTGGGCGGGGCGTCCGGGAAGAGGCCGTAACCCTCCACTCCCAGGCGGTAGTTGAAGGAGACGAGGACCACGCCGTCACGGGCGAAGGCGCTGCCGTCGTACACGGGCACGGCAGACGATCCCCGGGTCAGGGCACCGCCGTGGATCCACACCATGACCGGGAGCCGGGCCCCCGGACCCGGCTCCGGCGTCCACACGTTGAGGTTGAGGCAGTCGTCCCCGGCGACCACCGGGTCGGACAGATGGCGTGCGAAGGCCTCCGAGTACGGCGGCTTCGGCGGCGTCGGCCCGAACGCGCCCGCGTCGCGCACCCCGTCCCAGGTCTCCGGCGGCACCGGCGGGCGGAAACGGTGGGCGCCGAAGGGCGGGGCGGCGTACGGGATGCCGCGAAAGACGGCGACCCCGTGCTCGTACCGGCCGCGCACGGCTCCGTGCGGGGTGCGGACCACGGGGTCCGAACGGTGCGCCGGGTTCGGGGTCGCGTCGTCCGCAGGGTTCATCCGGCCTCTCCTCACCGCGGGGGCTGCCCCCATGACATCACCTTCCCCCGTCCCCGCCCCGCGCATCCGGTGTCTTCCGCGGCGACTCACCACGGGCTACATGACGACCGTGCGGCAGCCGTACGGGGAGACGGCCGAGACGGCGCTCCGGCTGCTGGTGCGCATGAGGGGCGGCGCACGGCCGGAGGGCACCCGTACGGAGCTGTCGACACGCCTGGTGGAACGGGCCGGTACGGCACCGCCGCCGCGCTGCTCCGCCTGAGCCGCCCAGCGGATGCCGTCGAGGAGACGAGCCCGGAAGTCCGGGTCCCGGTGGGTCTCCGAGGCGTGTCCGAGCGAGGTGGCGGGCCGGTTCCCGGGAAACGGGCCGCTCAGTCCGCCGGTCCCTCACCCTTCTGCGGATGGATCTGACCGGTGCGCACCTGCGTGCGCAGCCGGGAGGTGACGTCCTCCGGGGGCAGGAAGCGGGACCAGCGCTCCGGGAACTCGGACGGCATGTCCGGGTCGTCGGGATCGCCTGCGCGGGCCGCAGCGGCGCGGGCCACGTACTCCGCCGCCTGCTCCTCGCGCAGCCGCTCGTTCGCCTCGCGGGCGGCCGCCGTCGCGGCCGCGGGCCACACCCGGTCGATCGCCGCGTTGACGGCGGCGCCCACGAGGACCGCGAAGGCCGACACGCCGATCCACAGCAGCACGGCCACGGGCGCGGCCAGCGAACCGTAGATCGTCGGACCCTCCACCGTGTGCGTCAGGTAGATGCGCAGCAGGAAGCTGCCCAGCACCCACATCGCCAGGGCGACCAGGGCTCCCGGCACGTCCTCCACCCACGGTGAGCGCACGGGTACGGACACGTGGTACAGGGTGGTCAGGAACACGATCGACAGGACGATCACCACCGGCCAGTACAGGACCTGCACCACCGTCGTCGACCAGGGCACCACGTTCACCACCGCGTCCGGGCCGGCCACCATCAGCGGCAGCGCGACCGAGCCGATCAGCAGCGCCACGATGAACAGCACGAACGCCAGCAGCCGGGTCTTCACGATGCCCCGGGTGCCGTCCAGCCCGTACATCACCGTGATGGTGTCGATGAAGACGTTCACGGCGCGTGAGCCGGACCACAGGGCGAAGAGGAAGCCGATGGAGACGACGTCGGGCCGGCCGGCCTTGAGCACGTCGTGCAGGATCGGCTGGGCGATCTCCTTCACGCCCCGGTCGGACAGCACCGTGCGGGACGCCTCCAGGAGGTTGTTCTGCAGGCTCTGGATGGTGTCGGTCCCGGTCCAGTGGTCGACGTAGCCGAGCAGTCCGACCAGGCACAGCAGCAGCGGCGGCACGGAGAGCAGGGTGAAGAACGCGGCCTCCGCGGCCAGCCCGAGGACGCGGTACTCCATGCACGAGTTGACGATGTCCTTCAGCAACAGCCAGGCGGTCCTGCGCTTGGAGACGTTCCGGTAGAGGGCACGCGCCCGGTGGAGACGGCCGGGGGGCCGCTCGGTGATGTTGCTTGCTGCTGGCTGCACGCCTTAACGGTATCCGCCGCCCGGACCCCCGCTCATCCCGCATCGGGGCGGTCCTGAGATGTGGCGCATCCACTCGGCGATACGGGTGACCGATCGCGTACCGAGGGGTAGGTTCAGCCCATGGCAGCCAGCACGCACACCGTGACCAATCAGGCTCCGCCGCTGGTCGGATATGACGTCTTCACCGCCGATCGTGCCCTCGTGGAGGCCGTCGAGCGGCAGCTGGACCCCGCCCTCCTCGACGAGGTGCGCGCCGAGCTGTCGGGGCTCGGGCTCAGCGCGGGCTCCGCGCAGGTGCAGGAGTGGGGGGCGCAGGCCAACGAGAACCCACCGAAACTGCGCACCCACGACCGCTACGGCAACCGCGTCGACGAGGTGGAGTTCCACCCGGCCTGGCACCGGCTGCTCGGCAAGGGCGTCTCCGCGGGGCTGACCGCGGCCTGGTCGCGGCCGGGCGGGCATCTGCGCCGGGCGGCGGCGTTCGTGGTCTGGAGCCAGGTGGAGGCGGGCAACGGCTGTCCGCTGTCGATGACGCACGCCGCCGTGCCCGCGCTGCGCACCGATCCCGTCCTCGCCGCCGAGTGGGAGCCCCGGCTGACCTCCCTGGTCTACGACCGGGGGCTGCGCCCGGCCGCCCAGAAGGCCGGCGTGCTCTTCGGGATGGGCATGACGGAGAAACAGGGCGGCAGCGACGTCCGCGCCAACACGACCGCCGCCCGGCCGCTCGCCGAGGACGGCGCGTACGAGCTGAGGGGCCACAAGTGGTTCTGCTCGGCGCCCATGTCGGACGGGTTCCTGGTGCTGGCCCAGGCCCCGGGAGGGCTGACCTGCTTCCTGGTGCCGCGGGTGCTCGAGGACGGCACACGGAACGTGTTCATGATCCAGCGGCTGAAGGACAAGCTCGGCAACCGCTCCAACGCCTCCAGTGAGGTCGAGTTCGACGGCACCTGGGCGCGACGGGTCGGCGACGAGGGGCGCGGGGTGCGCACCATCATCGAGATGGTGGCGGCGACCCGGCTCGACTGCGTCCTCGGCTCGGCGTCACTGATGCGGCAGGCGGTGGTGCAGGCGATCCACCACTGCACGTACCGGGAGGCGTTCGGCGGGCGGCTCATCGACAAGCCGCTGATGCGCAACGTGCTCGCGGATCTGGCTCTTGAGTCGGAGGCGGCGACGGCGCTGGGGCTGCGGCTCGCGGCGGCGTACGACGTCGGCGGCGAGCGGGAGCGGGCGTTCCTCAGGCTCGCGGTGCCGGCCGCCAAGTACTGGGTGACCAAGCGGTGCACGCCGGTGGTGACGGAGGCGGCCGAGTGCCTCGGTGGCAACGGCTACGTCGAGGAGTCCGGTATGCCCCGGCTGCTGCGTGAGTCGCCGCTGAACTCCATCTGGGAGGGCGCGGGCAATGTGCAGGCGCTCGACGTGCTGCGCGCGCTCCAGCGGGAGCCCCGGGCTCTCGACGCCTGTCTCCAGGAGGTCGGCCGGGCGCGCGGGGCGGACCACCGTCTGGACGGTGCGATCAAGAACCTGCTCACCGAACTCGCCGATCTGGAGGGCGTCGAGGCCCGGGCGCGCCGTCTGGTGGAGCGGATCGCCTTGGTGCTCCAGGGGGCGCTTCTGGTGCAGTACGCGCCCCCGGAGGTCGCGGACGCCTTCTGCGCCTCCCGGCTGGGCGGCGACTGGGGCGCGGCGTTCGGCACCCTGCCGCACAGCCTGGACCTGGCCGCGGTGGTGGAGCGGGCGCGGCCGGTCGCCTGAGGGGCCGCCGGCTGTGCGCGTGGGCGGCGGAGGTGGTGCTGCGCCGACTCGGCACCACCCCCGCCTGCCGGCCCCCAGTGCAAGGAGCGCGGACGCCGTCTGAGCGGCGTTGCACAATTTTCAACCACACCCTGACCCTTCGCCAGGGTTGCAGAGGGTTGCAACCCGCGCCCGCTCTGACCGGACTCCATCCCTCCGTGCCCCGAAAGACGGCAGTATTGAGGACCACCGTCGACACGGGCCGGGGGCGCTCCGGCCCGAACCCGTCGACGGGACGGCCAGCCTTGGGGGAGGTTTCCAGTGGCGTATCCGGCCAGAGAGGTCACGCGGCTCGCCGGCCTGGACGTCGGACAGGCGGCGCGCCTGCTCAGCGAGGTGCGCAGCGCGACGCTCGCGGGGCAGCGCGCTCCCGTCCCGCCGCGTCCGGTGATCGAGGCGTCCTGGGGGCGGATGCTGCGCCGCGGGGTCGATCCCGACCACGACGTCCGTGCCGACCCGCTGGGCCGGGACGAGATCGAGCGGCGTCGGCAGGAATCCTCGCTGCGGCATGTGCTGCCGGTCCTGCGCGAGGGCCTGCTGTCGGTGGCGGACGTCGCACGGCACATCATGGTCGTCGCGGACGCCGAAGGGCGGATCCTGTGGCGGGAGGGCAGTGCGCCCGTGCTGCGCAAGGCGGACGGGCTGGGCTTCGAACTCGGCGCGGACTGGGGCGAGGGAGTCGTCGGCACCAACGGCGTGGGCACTCCGGCGGTGACCCGGCGTCCCGTACAGGTGTTCGCGTCCGAGCACTTCGTGCGCTCCCACGCCTCCTGGACGTGCACCGGCGCCCCGATCACGGACCCGCGCGACGGCCGGCTGATCGGGGTGGTGGACGTCAGCGGTCCGCTGGAGTCGATGCATCCGGCGACGCTCGCCTGGGTGGACTCCGTGGCCCGGCTCGCGGAGGCCCGGCTGCGGGAGATGCATCTGAGCACGCTGGAGGGGCTGCGCGCGGTGTCGGCTCCGCTGCTCGCGCGGTTGGGCGGCCGGGCGGTGGCCGTGGACAGGGACGGCTGGACGGCTGCGGTGACCGGGATGCCGTACACCGGCCGGGTCGCGCTGCCCGCGGCGCTCGCACCCGGCCGTGCTCTGCTGCCGACGCTGGGCCCCTGCACGGTGGAGCCGCTGCCGGGCGGCTGGCTGATCCGCGCGGCGGACGCACCCGGGCCCGCGCGGCCGACCCGGATCGTCCTGGACGTGTCCCAGCCGCGCCGCTGGTCGGTGGCGGTCTTCGGGGACACGGGCTCGTGGACCCATGAACTCAGCCCCCGGCACGCCGAACTGCTGTACCTGCTGGCCCTGCACCGCGAGGGCCGCACGGCCGGGGCCCTGGCGTCCGACCTGTTCGGCGACCCGGCCCGCACGGTCACGGTCCGCGCCGAGATGTCCCGGGTACGGCGGTATCTGGGGGCGGTCCTGGAGCACCGGCCGTATCGTTTCCGCGAGTCGGCGGAGGTGGACCTGCTCACCCCGGACGACCCGAACGACCTGCTGCCCCACTCGACGGCGCCGGGGGTGGTGGGAGTTCGGCGCACCCGAACGTGGGGATAACCCTGCTTTTCCCGGGTCTCCGGCCGGTCCCCCGTCCGTCTGCCGTAGCATCCCTCCTTACAGGCCACCCCACCCGTTCCTGAAGTCAACGCACGGACCACAAGGAGCAGTTGGCCTACGCCGGGAGGTTGTATGAAGCACCGTGGCAGGCACCGCCGCAGGCGCCGGGGGCGTGCGCTGCGGGCGACGCTGGCGGGTACCGCACTGGCCCTGACCGCCGCCGCCACGCTGATCAGCACCTCACAGGCCGCGGGCGGCGACAGCCCCGGGGGCCTGACCCGGGTCACCGCCGCCACCGAGACCGCGAAGCTCCGCCTCCACGAGGACCTCGCCGACCACCGCGCCCTCGACACCCTCACGCGTGCGATGGGCGGCGCCGTCGACGTCCACGGCGTCCTGTCCTCCGCCGACCGCACGATGCGGGACAGGTCCGCGTGCGACGCCGCCGAGACCGCCGCGCTGCCCGTGCGGCCGGCCGCCACGCGCGCGTACTGCTGGGACCACGACGACGCGACGACCACGCAGTGGGTGCCGCGGTCCGTGACCACCTCGGGGGACGCCGAGGCCGACGGCCTGTGGGGCCCGGACCGGGTCGTCCTGTCCGGCTGGACGCACCACGACCGCCCCGCCGGCCCGGCCGCCGAGCGGGGCCTCGCCCGGGTCGCCTTCGTCGACGCCGACGACCCTTACCACCTCGCCTACCGCTGGGTCCTGCTGGTCGCTCCACGCGCCGGGGGCCATGACTTCGCCGCCGTCCGCACCGGCCTGTCCGGCATGGTGTGGTACCGGGACAAACTGTTCGTCACCGCACGCGACTCGCTGCTGGTCTTCGACCTGCACCGGATCCTGCGGGCGAACGTCGACAGCACGGCGATCGGCCGGGTCGACGGGGGCTACGCGGCGGACGGCTACCAGTACGTGCTGCCCGCGGTCGGCTCCTACCGGCTGACCGGCGGCCCCTGTTCCACGGCCGACGACCACGGCACCCCCTGCTTCTCCACGCTCTCGCTCGACCGCACCGGCATCCCGGCGAGCCTGGTCGCGGGCGAGTCGATCCGCCCCGGGGGCAACGGGCGGGCGGCCCGGGTGTGGCGGTACGCGTTCAGCACCGCTCCCGGCCGCGCAGGCCTGCTCACCACGGACGCGCACGGCGACGTCAGGACGACGGAGGCCTACGAGACGGCGGCGGCCGGGGTGCAGGGCGTCCTGTCGCACCGGCGCGACGGGGCGGAACGCACCGACTGGTACGTCGACCGCGCGCCCTCGGTGGGCGGCCGGCACGGCACGCTGTGGCGGCAGACCACCTCCGGCGCGCAGGCGGCCACCTGCGCGCCCGACGAGACCCACGCGTGCTGGGGGCGGCACACCTCGTCCCTGTCGTACTGGCGGGAGACCGGCGAGCTGTGGACGCTCACGGAGGGCGCGGCGAGCGACGACGGATCCGGACCGGCCGGCGGGCGGGTGCTGTACGCGGTGCCGCTGGACGCGGTGGACGACGCTTTGAAGTAGTCCCTGAAGCGGTCCTTGAAGCAGTCCCTGATGTGGCACGCTCCCCCGGCCCGGCAGAGCGCCGGGCCCACCTGGCCGGCCAGAGCGCAGCCCCCCTTGGCCGGACCGCCCGGCGTCATGGTTCCCTGGCCGCATGAGCAGCATCACCGTGACCACGTGGTCCCTGGAGCAGACGTCCCCGAGCGATCTGCTGCCCGCCGCGGCCCCCGAGGACGACGTCCGGATCGTCCGAGCCGAGGTGCCCTCGCCGGAGTTCAGCCGGTTCCTGTACGCGTCGGTCGGCGGGGACATCCGCTGGATCGACCGGCTCGGCTGGACGTACGCGCGTTGGCAGGAGCACCTGGAACGGCCGGGCGTGGAGACCTGGGTCGCCTACGAGCGGGGCACACCCGCGGGCTACGTGGAGCTGGATCCACAGGACGACGGGGTCGTGGAGATCGTCTACTTCGGGTTGCTGCCGGCCTTCCGGGGGCGGCGGATCGGCGGACACCTGCTGTCGTACGGGACCGCTCGCGCCTGGGACCTCGCGGACCGCTGGCCGCGACGGACGCCGACGAAGCGGGTGTGGCTGCACACCTGCAGCCTGGACGGGGACCACGCGATGGACAATTACCGTCGGCGGGGGTTCCGGCTGTTCGACACCGAGGTCGAGGAGCAGGCGGAGGTGGCCGCTCCGGGCCCTTGGCCAGGGGCGCACGCCCACTGAGCTGCGCGGACGCGAGCACCTCCGGGCGATGTGACCGACACCACCCTTGTTTCACATGATGGGACAAGGGTGTCCGCATGATGGACGAAACTGGACTGTGTCCAGATCGCCATGACACGCTTCCGTCATGTCTGGAACTGGAATCGCCTTGGTGAGTCGACGGCACGTCGATCTCGGCCGCATGTCCAGCGCCATCTGTCCGGCGAGCTGACCGCCTCCAGCCAGCCCGGTTTCTCCCTTTCTTCACCCTCGCGCAAGGGCGCGCACGTCTTCCCGTGTGCCCGCACGCAGGTCAGAGCCTCCCACCCGTCGCCCGACCAGCACCCCCATCGACGGCGCCACGCGCCGGCCCCACCCGATCGCTGTCCCGAAGGACGTACCCATCATGGCCGCCTCCCCGCAGAATCCCGCCACGCCCCGCCGCAAGGTGAGCCGACACCGTGGCGAGGGTCAGTGGGCCGCAGGTCACTTCACCCCGCTCAACGGCAACGAGCAGGTCAAGAAGGATGACGACGGTCTCAATGTGCGGACACGCATTGAGACGATCTACTCGAAGGCGGGTTTCGACTCGATCGACCCGAGCGACCTGCGCGGCCGGATGCGCTGGTGGGGCCTCTACACCCAGCGCAGGCCCGGGATCGACGGCGGCAAGACCGCGATCCTGGAGCCGGAGGAGCTGGACGACCGCTACTTCATGATGCGGGTCCGCATCGACGGCGGCGCGCTCACCACGCGGCAACTGCGCGTCATCGGTGAGATCTCGCAGGAGTTCGCGCGCGGCACCGCCGACATCACCGACCGGCAGAACATCCAGTACCACTGGATCCGGGTCGAGGACGTGCCCGAGATCTGGAACCGCCTGGAGGCGGTGGGCCTGTCCACGGTCACCGCCTGCGGTGACACGCCCCGCGTGATGATCGGCTCCCCGGTCGCCGGCATCGCCGAGGACGAGATCATCGACCCCACCCCGGCGCTGGAGGAGATGAAGCGCCGCGTCCTGAACAACAAGGCGTACTCGAACCTCCCCCGCAAGTTCAAGACGGCCATCTCGGGTTCGCCGCTGCTGGACGTGGTCCACGAGATCAACGACGTCGCGTTCGTCGGCGTCCGGCACCCCGAGCACGGACCGGGCTTCGACCTGTGGGTCGGCGGCGGTCTGTCCACCAACCCCAAGCTGGGCGTGCGGCTGGGCGCGTGGGTTCCGCTGGACGAGGTCCCGGACGTCTACGAGGGCGTCGTGTCCATCTTCCGTGACTACGGCTACCGGCGGCTGCGCAACCGGGCCCGTCTGAAGTTCCTCGTCGCCGACTGGGGCGCCGAGAAGTTCCGCCGAGTACTGGAGGACGAGTACCTGGGGCGGAAGCTCGTCGACGGTCCCGGCCCCGAGCAGCCCGTGCAGCAGTGGCGCGACCACGTCGGTGTCCACCGGCAGAAGGACGGCCGCTACTACGTCGGCTTCGCACCCCGGGTCGGCCGCGTCGACGGCACCACGCTCACGAAGATCGCCGACCTCGCCGAGGCGCACGGCTCGGGCCGGGTGCGCACCACCGTCGAGCAGAAGATGGTCATCCTCGATGTCGAGGAGGGCCTGGTCGACCTCCTGGTCGACGGCCTGGAGGCACTGGACCTCACCGCCAAGCCGTCCTCGTTCCGGCGCGGCACCATGGCCTGCACCGGCATCGAGTTCTGCAAGCTCGCCATCGTCGAGACCAAGCAGCGCGGCTCCTCGCTCATCGACGAACTGGAGCGCCGCCTGCCGGACTTCGACGAGCCGATCACCATCAACCTCAACGGCTGCCCGAACGCCTGCGCCCGTATCCAGGTCGCGGACATCGGTCTCAAGGGCCAGCTGGTCCTCAACGACCAGGGCGAGCAGGTCGAGGGCTACCAGGTGCACCTGGGCGGCGCGCTCGGCCTCCAGGCCGGGTTCGGCCGCAAGGTCCGCGGTCTGAAGGTCACCGCGGAGGAGCTGCCGGACTACGTCGAGCGGGTCCTCAAGCGGTTCCAGGCGGAGCGCGAGGACGGCGAGCGGTTCGCCACCTGGGTCTCGCGCGCTTCTGAGGAGGCACTGTCGTGAGCGAGCGTGCCGCGCCCTTCTACTGCCCCTACTGCGGCGAGGAGGACCTGCGTCCGAGCGAACAGGGCCACGGCGTGTGGGAATGCGCCGCGTGCAATCGCGCCTTCCAGTTGAAGTTCCTCGGGCTGCTCGCCCAGGGTGTTCAGCGAGCCGACGACGGACAGGACGGGATATGACCGCCACTCAGCAGCAGCGGAGTGCCGAGGAGCTGAAGGCGCTCGCCGAACAGGCCGGCCGTGACCTGGAGGACGCCTCCGCGCCGGAGATCCTCCAGTGGGCGGCCGAGACCTTCGGCCGGCGCTTCTGCGTGACCTCGTCGATGGAGGACGCGGTGGTCGCCCACCTCGCCTCCCGCGCGATGCCCGGCGTCGACGTGGTGTTCCTCGACACCGGCTACCACTTCCCGGAGACCGTCGGCACCCGCGACGCGGTCGAGGCGGTGATGGACGTCAACGTCATCACCCTCACCCCGCGCCGGACGGTCGCCGAGCAGGACGCCGAGTACGGCCCGAAGCTGCACGACCGCGACCCCGACCTGTGCTGCAGGCTGCGCAAGGTCCAGCCGCTGGAAGAGGGCCTGAAGGACTACGACGCCTGGGCGACCGGGCTGCGCCGCGACGAGTCCCCGACCCGGGCGAACACCCCGGTCGTCGGCTGGGACGAGAAGCGGCAGAAGGTCAAGATCTCGCCGATCGCCCGCTGGACCCAGGACGACGTCGACGCCTACGTCGCCGAGCACGGCGTGCTGACCAACCCGCTGCTGATGGACGGCTACGCCTCCGTCGGCTGCGCCCCCTGCACCCGCCGGGTCCTTCAGGGCGAGGACGCACGCGCCGGCCGCTGGGCGGGCCGCGCCAAGACCGAGTGCGGGCTGCACGCCTGACCATGACAGAGATTCAGGAGACACACGTGACGAGCGGAGCCACCGTCTGGCTCACGGGTCTGCCGAGCGCGGGCAAGACCACCATCGCCCACGAGCTGGCGGGCCGGCTGCGCGAGGAGGGCCACCGGGTCGAGGTGCTCGACGGTGACGAGATCCGCGAGTTCCTCTCCGCGGGACTCGGCTTCAGCCGGGAGGACCGGCACACCAACGTGCAGCGCATCGGTTTCGTCGCCGAACTGCTGGCGCGCAACGGCGTCAAGGCCCTCGTCCCGGTCATCGCGCCCTACGCGGACAGCCGGGAGGCGGTGCGCAAGCGTCACCAGCAGAACGGGACGGCGTACCTCGAGGTGCATGTGGCCACCCCGGTCGACGTGTGCTCGGTGCGTGATGTCAAGGGCCTGTACGCCAAGCAGGCCGCCGGCGAGCTGAAGGGCCTGACGGGCGTCGACGACCCGTACGAGGAGCCCGAGTCGCCCGATCTGCGGATCGAGTCGCAGCACCAGACCGTGCAGGACTCCGCGGCGTCCGTGTACGCCCTGCTCAGCGAAAGGGGACTGGCATGACGACCGTCGCCGGTATCCAGGAGGGCACGGACAGCGGCCCGTACGCCCTCTCCCACCTGGACGCCCTCGAGTCCGAGGCGGTGCACATCTTCCGCGAGGTGGCGGGCGAGTTCGAGAACCCGGTGATCCTGTTCTCCGGCGGCAAGGACTCCATCGTCATGCTGCACCTGGCGCTGAAGGCGTTCGCGCCCGCACCGGTGCCGTTCGCGCTCCTGCACGTGGACACCGGGCACAACTTCCCCGAGGTCATCGAGTACCGCGACCGCACGGTGGCGCAGCACACCCTGCGGCTGCACGTCGCCTCCGTCCAGGACTACATCGACCGCGGTGTGCTCAAGGAGCGCCCGGACGGCACCCGCAACCCGCTGCAGACGCTGCCGCTGACCGAGAAGATCCAGAGCGAGAAGTTCGACGCCGTGTTCGGCGGCGGGCGCCGCGACGAGGAGAAGGCGCGCGCGAAGGAGCGCGTGTTCTCCCTGCGCGACGAGTTCTCGCAGTGGGACCCGCGCCGTCAGCGCCCCGAGCTGTGGCAGCTCTACAACGGCCGCCACGCACCCGGCGAGCACGTGCGCGTCTTCCCGCTCAGCAACTGGACCGAGCTGGACGTGTGGCAGTACATCGCCCGGGAGGGCATCGAGCTGCCCCAGATCTACTTCGCCCACGAGCGCGAGGTGTTCCGGCGCAACGGCATGTGGCTGACCGCCGGCGAGTGGGGCGGCCCCAAGGACGGCGAGAGCGTGGAGAAGCGGCTGGTGCGCTACCGCACCGTCGGCGACATGTCCTGCACCGGTGCCGTCGACTCCGACGCGGTGACCCTGGAGGAGGTCATCACCGAGATCGCCGCCTCCCGGCTCACGGAGCGCGGCGCGACCCGGGCCGACGACAAGCTCTCCGAGGCCGCCATGGAGGACCGCAAGCGCGAGGGGTACTTCTAGCCATGACCACCACCACGGAACTCTCCGCCACCACCCTCCTGCGGTTCGCCACCGCCGGTTCGGTCGACGACGGCAAGTCGACCCTCGTCGGGCGGCTGCTGCACGACTCCAAGTCGGTCCTCACCGACCAGCTGGAGGCCGTGGAACGGGCTTCGGCCGGCCGCGGCCAGGAGGGCCCCGACCTGGCGCTGCTCACCGACGGCCTGCGGGCCGAGCGCGAGCAGGGCATCACCATCGACGTGGCCTACCGCTACTTCGCCACGCCCCGCCGCCGGTTCATCCTCGCCGACACCCCCGGCCATGTGCAGTACACCCGCAACATGGTCACCGGCGCCTCCACCGCCGAGCTGACGGTGATCCTGGTCGACGCCCGCAACGGTGTCGTCGAGCAGACCCGGCGCCACGCCGCGATCGCCGCCCTGCTGCGCGTGCCTCACGTGGTTCTCGCCGTCAACAAGATGGACCTGGCCGGCTACCAGGAGTCCGTCTTCGCGCAGATCGCCGAGGAGTTCACGGCGTACGCGACCGAGCTGGGCGTGCCCGAGGTCACCGCGATCCCGATCTCGGCGCTCGAGGGCGACAACGTGGTGGAGCCGTCCGCCCACATGGACTGGTACGGCGGCCCGACCGTCCTGGAGCACCTGGAGACCGTCCCGGTCAGCCACGACCTGGCGCACTGCCACGCCCGGCTGCCGGTGCAGTACGTGATCCGTCCGCAGACCGCCGAGCACCCCGACTACCGCGGCTACGCGGGCCAGATCGCGGCCGGTTCCTTCCGCGTCGGGGAGCAGGTCACGGTCCTGCCGTCCGGCCGTACGACCAAGGTCTCCGGGATCGACCTGCTGGGCCGGCCGGTCGAGGTGGCCTGGACGCCGCAGTCGGTGACGCTGCTCCTCGAGGACGACATCGACATCTCGCGCGGCGACCTGATCGTGCCCACCAAGGACGCTCCGGCGACCACCCAGGACATCGAGGCGACCGTCTGCCATGTCGCCGACCAGCCGCTCACGGTCGGCCACCGGGTGCTGCTCAAGCACGGCACGCGCACGGTCAAGGCGATCGTCAAGGACATCCCGTCCCGCCTCACGCTCGACGACCTGTCCCTGCACCCGCACCCGGGACAACTCGTCGCCAACGACATCGGCCGGGTGAAGATCCGTACCGCCGAGCCGCTACCGGTGGACTCCTACGCAGACTCGCGCCGTACGGGCTCGTTCATCCTGATCGACCCGTCCGACGGCACCACGCTGACCGCGGGTATGGTCGGAGAGTCGTTCGCCGCGCCCGACCCGGTCAAGGACGAGGCCGACGACGACGGGTGGGACTTCTGATCATGACCCACGCCTGCTTCTTCTCCACGTTCGCGAAGGAGGGCGGCCGTGTCGGCAGCGGCGCCCTCGGCAGCGGGCAGGGCGGAGTGGCGCGATGTGCGCGATGACGCGCGCGCACGGCCTGCGCGCCCCCTCCCCCCGCCCGACGTCCCGGAAGCGACGAAGACCCTTGCCGAACTCCCGGCCACGACCGACAGGACCGTGACCGCCGGGCCAACGAGAGGAAGACCTCCCGTGCCTGCCAACCGCTCGACCCTGCTCCGCCGCGGCACAGCCGTGCTCGCCGCTCTCCCTCTTCTCACGCTCGCCGCCTGCGGCTACGGCTCCAGGGCGACCAGCACCCCCTCGGGCCAGAAGGTCGTCGCCGGTGCCCGGAAGATCGACGGTCTCGACTCCGTCACGATCGGCTACTTCGGCAACCTGACGCACGGCACCGCGCTCGTGGGCGTCCAGAAGGGCTTCTTCCAGAAGGCCCTCGGCGGCACGCAGGCCAAGTACCAGGTCTTCAACGCGGGCCCCTCCGAGATCGAGGCACTGAACTCCGGTTCCGTCGACATCGGCTGGATCGGGCCCTCCCCGGCGATCAACGGCTACACCAAGTCCGCGGGCAAGAACCTGCGCATCATCGGCGGTTCGGCCTCCGGCGGCGTGAAGCTCGTGGTCGACCCCGAGAAGATCAAGTCCCTGGCGGACGTCAAGGGCAAGAAGATCGCCACCCCGCAGCTCGGCAACACGCAGGACGTGGCGTTCCTCAACTGGATCGCGCAGCAGGGCTGGAAGGTCGACGCGCAGAGCGGCAAGGGCGATGTGTCGGTGGTCCGCACCGACAACAAGGTCACTCCGGACGCCTTCAGGTCCGGTTCCGTCGACGGCGCCTGGGTGCCGGAGCCCACCGCGTCCAAGCTGGTCGCCGAGGGCGGCAGGGTGCTGCTGGACGAGTCCTCCCTGTGGCCGGACAAGAAGTTCGTGATCACGAACATCATCGTGTCGCAGAAGTTCCTCAAGGAGCACCCGAAGGCCGTCGAGGCCGTGCTGAAGGCGTCGGTCGAGACCAACAAGTGGATCAAGGCCGACCCGGACGCGGCGAAGGCGGCGGCGAACCAGCAGCTGGCCGTGGACTCCGGCAAGGCGCTCCCGGCGAAGGTCCTCGACCCGGCGTGGAAGTCCATCCGGTTCACCGACGACCCGCTGGCCTCCACCCTGGACACCGAGGCGCAGCACGCGGTCAAGGCGGGTCTGCTGAAGGACCCGAGGCTGGACGGCATCTACGACCTCACCCTCCTGAACAAGGTCCTCAGGGCCGAGGGCGAGCCGACCGTCAGCGACGCCGGTCTCGGCGTCGAGTAAGACCCGCAGCCGATGAGTTCCCAGGAGGTGACGACCATGGCCACGACCCTCACCAAGGCCGCCGAGTCCGTCGACCAGGCGGCACGCCTTGAGCACGTCTCGAAGTCCTTCCCGGTGCCGGGCGGGCAGCAGCTCGTGCTGGACGACATCAGCCTCGATGTCGCGCCCGGCGAGTTCGTCACCCTCCTGGGGGCCTCGGGGTGCGGCAAGTCCACGCTGCTGAACCTGGTGGCAGGCCTGGACAAGCCGACCGGCGGTGCCATCACGACGGACGGCCGCCCGGCCCTGATGTTCCAGGAGCACGCCCTGTTCCCGTGGCTGACCGCGGGCAAGAACATCGAACTCGCCCTGAAGCTCAGGGGCGTCCCGAGGAGCGACCGGCGTGAGCGCGCCGAGGAACTGCTCGAGCTCGTGCGCCTGAAGGGGTCGTACGGCAAGCGGGTGCACGAGCTGTCCGGCGGTATGCGCCAGCGGGTCGCCATGGCGCGCGCGCTGGCGCAGGACAGCCGGCTGCTGCTGATGGACGAACCGTTCGCCGCGCTGGACGCCATCACCCGTGACCTGCTGCACGACGAGCTGACCCGTATCTGGCAGGAGACCGGTCTCTCGGTCCTGTTCGTCACGCACAACGTGCGCGAGGCGGTGCGGCTCGCGCAGCGCGTGGTGCTGCTGTCCTCCCGCCCGGGGCGCGTGGCCCGTGAGTGGACGGTCGGCATTCCGCAGCCTCGCCGTATCGAGGACGCGCCGGTCGCGGAGCTGTCCCTCGAGATCACCGATGTACTGCGTGGGGAGATCCGCCGCCATGGCCAGCACTGAGACCAAGACGACCGAGGGCACCGGGCTGGACGGTGTGGAGGCCGGTCTCGACGCACTGGAGACCACGGTCACCGGCCGTACGCCCTTCCGGCAGACCCTCGTCAACAAGCTCCTCCCGCCGCTCGTGGGCATCGCGCTCGTCCTGGTGGTCTGGCAGGCACTGATCTCCTTCAAGGTCGTCGACGACCCGGCCAAGCTGCCCTCCCCCGGCGCCGTGGCGGGCGAGTTCGAGGACGCCTGGCTGCAGGGGACGCTGCTCGGCTACATCTGGACCAGCGTCTCGCGCGGTCTGCTGGGCTTCGTGTTCGCGCTGGCGATCGGCACCCCGCTGGGTCTGCTGGTGGCGCGCGTGAAGTTCGTGCGCGCGGCCATCGGCCCGGTGCTGTCCGGACTGCAGTCGCTGCCGTCCGTGGCGTGGGTGCCGCCCGCGGTGATCTGGCTGGGCCTGAACAACTCGATGATGTACGCGGTGATCCTGCTCGGCGCGGTGCCGTCCATCGCCAACGGCCTGGTCTCCGGGATCGACCAGGTGCCGCCGCTGTTCCTGCGTGCGGGCCGCACGATGGGCGCGACGGGTCTGAGGGGCGCCCGGCACATCGTGCTGCCGGCGGCGCTGCCGGGCTACCTGGCGGGGCTGAAGCAGGGCTGGGCGTTCTGCTGGCGCTCGCTGATGGCGGCGGAGATCATCGCCTCCTCCCCCGACCTCGGCATCGGCCTGGGCGCGCTGCTGGAGAACGGGCGCAACGCGAGCTCCATGTCCATGGTGTTCGAGGCGATCATCCTGATCCTGTTCGTCGGCATCGCCATCGACCTGCTCATCTTCAGTCCGCTGGAGCGGTGGGTGCTGCGCAGCCGCGGCCTGCTGGTGAAGGGCTGAGCCACCTCATGCACCATCCGGTACTCCTCGTGATCGCCCACGGCAGCCGCGATGCCCGACACGCCGCGACCGTGCACGCCCTGGTAGGGCGGGTGCGGCGGCTGCGGCCGGAGCTGCGCGTGGAGACCGGCTTCCTGGACTTCAACGTCCCGTCGGTGCACGGAGTCCTGGAGTCCCTGGCGGCTCAGGGGGTCCGCGAGGTCGTGGCGCTGCCGCTGCTGCTGACCCGGGCGTTCCACGCGAAGGCGGACATCCCCGCGGTCCTGCGGGAGGCCTCCCCGCGGCTGCGGATCCGGCAGGCGGACGTGCTGGGCCCCTCACCCCTGCTGACGGGGGCCCTCGAACGCCGTCTGTACGAGGTGGGGCTGGCCCCCGCCGACAAGTCCTCGACCGGGGTCGTACTGGCCTCGGCGGGGTCCACCGACCCGGAGGCGATCGCAGTGATCGCTGACATCGCGCGGGAGTGGCGGCACACCGGTTGGTGCGCCGTGCGGCCTGCGTTCGCCTCCGCTGCGTCTCCCGCGGGGTTCCCGCGCACCGAGGACGCGGTGCGCGAACTGCGCGAGCTGGGCTGCGCCCGGGTGGCCGTGGCGCCGTACGTGCTGGCGCCCGGCTTCCTGCCGGACCGCATCGCGCGGGGCGCGGTCGGCGCGGACGTCCTGGCCGAGGTGCTCGGTCCGGCGCCGGAGGTGGCGCGGTTGCTGCTGGAACGGTACGACGAGGCGTGCCTGCCGGCTGTGGAGGCGCTCGGGGCCTGACGCGTCCCCGGAGCGCCTGGTCGCCGGCCCGTCAGTGGAAGCGCAGCGCTCCCGTCCTCGTCCTGGGTGTACCCACATAGCCGCCCGAGTCGGGCTCGGCGCCCGCGTCATGGCTGCGGCGTACGGCCTCGTCGTGGGCCGGGTCGTGCGCGGCGGCGGCGAGGTCGGCCGGCAGACCGACCTCGGCGAGCGACTCGGCGATCACCGCGTCGAAGTCCTCTTCCTTGCGTTCGTGGATGCGGGTGCCGAACGCCGTGTACAGGTCGCGCAGGACCTTCTCGCCGTGGCGCTCCGCCGCGGCGACCGCGACCCGCACCGGACCGATCGACTTGTCGACCAAGTCGCGGTACCAGTCGGGCAGTTCGTTGCCCACGTTGTGCAGGTGCAGGCTCATCACGTGGAAGCGGAGGTCGAGCGGGCGTTCGCGCTCGACCTCCAGCAGCCAGCGGGAGGTGATCCAGGCGAAGGGGCAGGCGGGGTCGAAGTAGGCATCCACGCGGACGGGAGAGGGGTTCTGCATGCCGCCGACGCCAGTGCCCGGCCGGCACGGCACCCTGGTCCAATCAGCGCCCTGTTCAGTGGTCCACTTCGCCCACCGGGGCCTGCCTCGGGTCCCGTCCGCTCGCCGCCAGCGCCCGCTCGAACAGGGGTGCCTCGGCGGCGACCGGGACGGGCTCGGCGAAGCCGTCGTACTGCCGGTAGAGGTCGCCGTGGGTCTCGACGACCTCCAGGACGAGCCGTGCGGCGTCCTCGGAGATCCGGTGTTCCTGGGCGGTGGCCGTCGCCACGTCCCAGCTGTGGACGGCCAGCTCCTTGAGGAGCAACCGCGCCAGTTCGTCCGCGGGCATCTCGGCCATGCCGAGGTCGATCGCCCCCTCCCACACGGCGGGGTCGTCCCAGGCGGCCACGCCGCGGTCGAGCTGCTCCGCGTACGCGCGCGCCCAGCGGGGGTCGGCGGTGAAGTCGCGGGCGGTCAGCTCCTCGGGCAGTTGCTTGCGCAGGGCGCGGTGTTCCAGGCCGTGCGAGGTGTAGAGGACCCAGTGGTTCACCAGGGCACGAACGTCCCAGGCGGGGCAGTGGGTGGGCCGGGAGAGCTGCTCCGCCCGGACGCCCCGGGCGACGCGTGCGGCCTCGGCGGCGCATTCGACCAGGTAGGGGTGCACGTTCTTGTAGGCATCGCTCATGCCTTCACACTAGGAGCGGCTGCCGTGCCCCTCTTGAACAAACGCGACAGCCTCCCCGGCGGCGGCCGCCTCGGCCTCGTCGGCCAGCCGCACCAGCTCCGCCGGCGGCAGCGACCCGGGCGCCCTGTGCTCCCGCGCGAACGTGGTGGCGAGCCGCTGCAGCAGCTCGTTGAGCGGGGTCGCCACACCGTGCAGCCGGCCCAGGAGGACGATCTCACCGTTGAGGTAGTCGGCCTCGATGGTGCCGGTGCCGCGGGTGAGGGACTGCCAGGAGGACCCGCCGCCGGCCTCGACCCCGTCGAGCGGCACCAGACGCACCTTGTCGCCGCGCGCCTCCTGCTGCTCCGCGTCGCTCGCGTACGGTATCCCGGCGGCCCGGAGCACCGACTCGCCCTCGGCCCGCACCCTGGCGTACAGCGCCCGCGCCTCCTCGCCGGTGAGCGGCCCGCTGACCGCCTCGACGGCGTTGGCGAGGTTGCCCAGAAGCTTGGCGTACTGCCAGCGTGTCACGTCCGGCACGACGGGGGCCTCGAACCGGGCCGTCCCCAGGTCGGCGGCGATCCGGCGGGCGGTGTCGTCGGTGCCGTGCGGATACCGGCCGAGGTGCAGGATGCCGGTGAGCGGGGTACCGGCGGCGGAGACGGCGCCCGGCTCGACGAAGGTGGACGGCAGCCACACGCAGACGCCGTAGACATGGCGGAAGCGGCGCAGCGCGAGCCGCTGGCTCTCCACGCCGTTCTGCGCGCAGACCAACGCGAGCCGCTCCGCGGCCGTTGCGCCGCCCCGCACCGGAGCCGGTCCCCAGGTGTCCAGCGCGGCCTCGCTGTCCTGGGTCTTGACGGCCAGCACGAGGACGTCGTCCGTCCGCAGCTCGCCCAGTGCCGAGGGCCCGTCGACGACCGGCAGCCGGTGGGTGTGCTCGCCGTCCGGGGTGAGGAAGCGCAGTCCGCGCTCGCGCAGCGCCGTGTACTGCGCACCCCGTGCGACCAGGACGACCTCGTGCCCGGCCTGGGCGAGCCGGGCGCCGATCGTTGCGCCGACGGCGCCTGCTCCGATGATGACGTAGCGCATGCCGACGAGCCTTGCACACCGTCTCGTTGGCCGTTTCCCCGGGTCCGCACGGACCGCACGGCGGCACGGCTCCCGTCACTTCGTCCCGGGGCCGGGGTTGAACGGCGTCCCCTGGTGGAAGTACAGCTGCCACCCCTGCGCCGTCCTTCGCCACAGCGAACTGCGGTGCGCATGACGGCCGTCGTTCTCCGTGTCGAAGGTGAGGTGCACCAGGTCCGGGGCGAGCTGGACGCCGGTGACGGGGGAGGTGACGGACGGCCGCGTCCCCGGGCCGGCCGGGGAGGTGAGCATCTCGATGGCGGAGGCGCGGTCCCAGTGCCGTCCGGAGACACCGAACTCGTGGAAGGCGGGGTGCAGCAGTGCCCCGACCTGTTCGGGTGAGCGGCTGATCTCCGGGTCGAGGAGACGCAGTTCGCGCTCGATCGCCGCCTCGACGGCCGGGCGGTGCTCAGGCACGGGTCAGCTCCTCCAGTTTGACGACCGTGTTCCAGTTGCGGGTGGTGGCGATCAGGCCTTTGGTCAACCGGGGCCTGGACAGCTGTTCGGCGAGCTTGGAGCGGCCGAGGCCGTCGGGGGTGTAGAGGTAGAGCGCGCGGTCGCCGAGGCGGAACTCCTCCGGCAGGTACGCGGCCGGGTCGACCTCCGCGAACCGTCCGGCCTCCACCGGCTGCGAGAAGTACGTGACGTGCAGCTGCCGGCCCTCCAGCTCATCGGCCGGGAACGCGCAGGCGTCGCGCACGGCCTTCAGATACACGTGGTCGCGTACGAGGACGTCGACCCGGAAGCCGAACTCCTTCTCGATCGCCGCCTCCAGCTCCACCGTCAGGGACTCCTCGTCGCCGTGGCCGGCCGTGAAGACCGCGTTGCCGCTCTGCAGATACGTGGCCACCCCGGTGTGGCCGAGCCCGGTCAGCAGCTCCCGCAGCCGCGCCATCGGCAGCTTCCGGTTGCCGCCCACGTTGATGCCCCGCAGCAGCGCCGCGTACGTCGTCGTCATGCCCCCAGCCTAGGCGGACGCTCGCGCGGGCGCCGGACCCTGATCCCTGCCCCCGAGCCACCCGGAAAGGTGTAAGGGGCCGTTGTCCTCCCGGATGGTGAGGCCGCCCGGTCCGAGGGGATGAGCCGGGGTGCTCACGGTTCACCGGGCAGCACGACGAGTCGCGCTTATGCCGCCCCTACCTTCGAAGCGGACGGTGACGGCAGGAGGCCGTCACCCGCACAGAGGGGGGCAAGCCCGTCATGGGGAACGGAGATACGCGGGTGCGGGGCATCGCCGCCCGGGCCGGCGGCTGGAGCGCCCGGCACCGATGGGCTGCCGTCGGCATCTGGGTGCTGTTCGTCGTCCTGGCCATGGCCGCCGGCTCGGCCGCCGGGCGCGTCGACATCAAGGACAGTGACGAGCTCAAGGGCGAGACTCACGCCGCCGCCAAGATCATCGAGGACTCGGGGATCAAGCGGCCGGCCGGCGAGAGCGTGCTCATCCAGGCGAAGGACGGCACCGTCACGGCCACCGACCCGCGGTTCCGTGCCGCCGTCACCGCGGTCGTACGGGCCGTCGACGGCACCGGCCGGGTGACGGACGTGACCTCTCCCTACGACACGAGGAGCATCTCCAAGGACGGCCGCAGCGCCCTGGTGCAGTTCGACATGCGCGGCGACGCGGACACCGCGGGCGACAGGGTCGAGCCCGTGCTGAAGGCCGTCGCCGGGGTCCAGCAGGACCACCCGCAGCTGCGGATCGAGGAGATCGGCGCGGCCAGCATGCGCAAGACGTTCTCCGACGCGTTCGGCGACGACTTCAAGCAGGCCGAGTACTCCGCCGTGCCGGTGGCGCTCGGCATCCTGCTGATCGCGTTCGGCGCGCTGGTCGCGGCGCTGCTGCCGGTGGCGCTCGCCATCACCGCGATCGTGGCGACGATGGGCCTGATGGGTGTCGTCAGCCATCTGCAGGCCATGAACGACACCGCCAACTCCGTGATGCTGCTGGTCGGCATGGCCGTCGGCGTCGACTACTGCCTGTTCTACCTGCGCCGTGAGCGGGAGGAGCGCGCGGCCGGGCGCGATGCGGGCACCGCGCTGCGCATCGCCGCCGCGACCAGCGGACGCGCCGTGATCGTCTCCGGAGTCACGGTGTGCGTGGCGATGGCGGGCATGCTGTTCACCGGGCTCGCCACGTTCGAGGCGATGGGCCTGGCCTCGCTGATGGTCGTCGCGGTCGCCATGGTCGGCTCGGTCACCGTGCTCCCCGCGCTGCTGTCGCTGCTCGGCAAGCGGGTCGAGAAGGGCCGTATCCCGTTCCTGCACCCGGACAAGCGGCGCGCGCGGTCCGGCCGGGGCGCCGACGAGGGCAGCCGGCTGTGGAGGGCCGTCCTGAAGGTGGTCCTCGCCAGGCCCGCGGTCTCCCTGGTGGTCGCGGCCGGTGCGCTGCTGGCGATCGCCGCGCCCGCGCTCGGCATGAAGACCCAGAACCTCACACTGGACCAGGAGTTCGGGAACAAGCTGCCGATCGTCGCCACGTACAACCGCGTCAACGAGGCCTTCCCCGGCGGATCCGAACCGGCCCAGGTCGTCGTCACGGCGAAGGACATCAACGCGCCCGACGTGAGGTCCGCGATCGCCGGCTTCCGCACGGAGGCCATCGCGTCGGGCGCCTCGCGCGGCCCGGTGGACGTCAAAGTGCACGACGCGCAGAACGTGGCCGTGATCTCCGTCCCGCTCGTCGGCGGCTCCGACCTGGACAAGGCGGGCAAGAGCCTGGAGCTGCTGCGCGACAGGGTACGGCCCGACACGCTCGGCAAGGTGGAGGGCGTCCAGGCGCCGATCACGGGTCAGGTCGCGGGCTCGCACGACTTCAACGACCAGCTCGTCGGCTCGGTGGTCCCGGTCTTCGCGTTCGTCGTGGTCTTCGCCTTCCTGCTGATGCTCCTGTCGTTCCGCTCGCTGACGATCGCGATCACCTCGATCGTCCTGAACCTGCTCTCGGTCGGCGCGGCCTACGGCATCCTGGTCGCCGTCTTCCAGCACGGCTGGGGCGCGTCGCTGGTGGGCGCGCACGGGGTGGGCGCCATCATCACCTGGCTGCCGCTGTTCCTCTTCGTCATCCTGTTCGGCCTGTCGATGGACTACCACGTGTTCGTGGTCTCCCGGATCCGCGAGGCCCGGATGCGGGGCCGGACCACGAAGGACGCGATCACGCACGGCGTGGTCACCACGGCCGGGGTCGTCACCAGCGCCGCTGTCATCATGGTCGCCGTCTTCGCGATCTTCGGCACGCTGTCCATGCAGTCCATGAAGCAGATGGGTGTGGGCCTGGCCGCCGCGGTCCTCATCGACGCGACCGTCATCCGGGGCGTGCTGCTCCCGGCGGTGATGGCACTGCTGGGCGAGCGCAACTGGTACCTGCCGAAGTGGCTGCACCGGCTGCCGGACCTCACGCACGACGAGACGCCGGAGGCGGTGGCACCGGCGGCGCGGGACCAGAACGAGCCGCTGGGGGTCTGAACCCCACCCGAGCGAGGCCCGTCGGCGACCGGGGAGCCGGCGGGCCCCGGCCGGTCGCCGTGCCGACCTGCGGGAATGCCACACTGGCAGACCACAGGAGCCGGTTCGGACGCGGAGGCGGGCGATGGACGAGACGCGGGCGCGGGGGGTGCTGGGCAAGGCGGGCGTCCTGCCGGGTGCGGCACGGGACGCACGACTGCTCGCCCTGGGGGAGAACGCCGTGTTCGCGGCCGGTGATCTGGTGGTCAAGGTCGGCCGCGGCGCCGAGCTGCTGGAGCGGGCCCGGCGGGAGCTGGACATCGCGCTCTGGCTGGCCGAGGCCGAGATCCCGGCGGTGCGGGCCGCCGAGCCGGAACCCCTGCTCGTCGACGGGCATCCCGTGACCGTATGGCACCGGCTGCCCGAGTCCGTACGCCCCGCCGAACCTCGCGACCTCGCCGAACTGCTGCGGATCGTGCACGCCCTGCCCTCCCCCGCCCTCGCCCTGCCGCCCCGCGATCTGCTGGGCGGGGTGGAACGCTGGCTGCGGCTCGCGGGCGACGCGATCGACCCGGCGGACGCGGCCTGGCTGCGCGGGCGCCGCGACGGGTTCGCCGCCGCGGCGGCCGCGCTCACCCCGCATCTGGCGCCCGGCCCGATCCACGGCGACGCGCTGCCGCGCAATGTGCACATCGGCCCGGACGGCCCGGTCCTGGTCGACCTGGAGACCTTCTCCGCCGATCTGCGCGAGCACGACCTGGTGGTCATGGCCCTCTCCCGCGACCGCTACGGTCTCCCGGCCGAGGCGTACGACTCCTTCACCGCCGTCTACGGCTGGGACGTACGCGCCTGGGAGGGCTGTTCGGTGCTGCGCGGCGCCCGGGAGACGGCCAGCTGCGCCTGGGTCGCCCAGCACGCGCCCGGCAATCCCAGGGCCCTGGCCGAGTTCGAGCGCCGGGTGGCGTCGTTGCGGGACGGGGACGAGACGGTGCGCTGGTATCCGTTCTGACTCCGGTGTCACCGGGTTGCTCCGCTCCGCGCCCCGTGAAGCCGCGCCGGGCCGCCGCTCGGCACGGAGCCCGGGTGGGTCGTGGCGGTGGGCGTCGTCCTCCGCGGCGACCGCCTCGCCCCGCTCACCGGACTCGGCGCGGCCCTGTTGGTCGCCGGGACCTACTGGGCAGTCGGTGGAACGCGCCCACCGCACGGTCGCACCGGACCGGGCGAACGTGGAACGCGCCCACCACACGGTCGCACCGGACCGGGCGAACGGCCCCGCCTCCATGCCTCAGGCCGGAACCGGGCAGGCCGGGACCGGGAAGGACGCCAGGCGCGGGACCAGGGCCCGCACCGGTTCCTGAACCCGCCACCCGTCTCAGACCCTCCCGTCCACCGCCTCCCGCACCGGCCACGTACCGTCCACCACCGCCCCCGCGTCGCCCTTGGCGCGCAGGAACTCCTGGAAGTCCGCCGCCCAGTCCGCGTACCACTCGATCTGGCGGCGGTGCAGCTCCGCCGGGCCGAGGGCCGCGACCTTCGGGTGGCGGCCGGCTATCGCCGCTGCCAGCCTGGCCGCGGCCAGCGCGTCCGCGCCCGCGTTGTGCGCGGACTCCAGCGCCACCCCGTACTCCGCGCAGACCGCTTCCAGGTTGCGCTTGCCGCGGCGGTAGCGGTCGGCCCAGCGGTCGATCGTGTACGGGTCGATGACCGGGGCCGGAGCGAGGCCCCCCAGACGGTCGCGCAGGGACGGCAGTCCGTGCCGGCGCAGCTCGGCGGAGAGCAGGGTCAGATCGAAGGCCGCGTTGTAGGCGACGACCGGCACTCCCGTCCGCCAGTACGCCACCAGGACCTCCGCGATCGCGTCCACGACCCGGTCGGCAGGCCGGCCCTCGGCCACCGCCCGCTCGTTGCTGATCCCGTGCACCGCGACCGCGTCGGCCGGGATCTCCACCCCCGGATCCGCCAGCCAGTCGCGGCGGCCGAGCGGCTCCCCGCCCTCGACCTCGATCACCGCCCCCGTGACGATGCGCGCCTCATACGGATCCGTCCCGGTCGTCTCCAGGTCGAAGCCGATGAGCAGCTCCCGGTGCCAGGCCATGGCGGCCCCCCCTTCGTGGTGGTGCTTTCCCCCAGTGGCCTCCACCTTCGCATGGGCCACTGACAATCCGAGGACGGGATTCCGCTTCGGGTCGGCACCACGGGGCACTTCAGGACACGGGACGCGAATCAGCCCAAGCCAGTTCGAACTCCTCGCGGTAGGTGGGGAAGAGCCCGTTCTCCTCGACGTCGCCGGACTTGACGACCCGGCTGCCGCCGCGCAGCACCAGCACCGGCGCCTCCATGCCGCGGGTGCGGCGCAGGTAGGACTGGACGACCGCGATGCCGTCGGAGCCGTCCCCGTTCACCAGGTACGCGGTGAAACGGGGTGTCTCGTCGAAGACCTGGATCTCGAAGGCGCCCGGGTCGCGCAGCTTCGAGCGCACCCGGCGCATGTGCAGGATGTTCATCTCCACGGCACGGCTCAGCTCCCCTTTCCTGATGCCGAGCTCCCGCTCGCGCCGTTTGACCGCGCTGGAGGCCGGGTTGAGGAAGAGCAGTCGCACCCGGCAGCCGGACTCGGCGAGCCGCAGCAGCCGCCGTCCGGAGAAGTTCTGCACGAGCAGGTTGAGGCCGATGCCGATGGCGTCCAGGCGGCGGGCACCGCCGAAGATGTCCTCGGCCGGGAACTGCCGCAGCAGCCGCACCCGGTCCGGATGGACGGCGACCACGTCCGCGTACCGGTCGCCCACCAGATCCTCGACCGCGTCGACGGGCAGCCGGCGGGCGGAGGGCACGTCACCGCCCGCGCCGAGGATCTCCAGGAGCCTTGCGGAGGCGCGCTCAGCCTGCGCGAGGACCGCCTGGGACAGGGCCCGGTTGCGGGAGACCACGTTCCGGGTCACTTCCAGCTCGTCCAGGGCGAGTTCCACGTCGCGGCGTTCGTCTATGTACGGCTCGAAGCACGGCCAGTGCTGCACCATCAGCTCGCGCAGCTGCGGCAGCGTGAGAAAACTGAGCACGTTGTCGTCGGCGGGGTCGAGCAGATACCCCTTTCGGCGGCTCACCTCGCGTACCGCGACCGCCCGCTGCACCCACTCCTGGCCGGCCGGTCCGGCGGCGGCGACCACCCAGTCGTCGCCGTGGACCGGTTCGTAGATGGGGCGGAGAACGGCGGCCACGACCGCGCGCAGCCGCTGCTCCACCAGATTCAGCCAGATGTAGGCCCGCCCGGCTCGCTGGGCGCGGGTCAGCACCTCGCGCCAGGCGTCGGCGTCCCAGTCGAGTTCCGGTCCGATGGAGCCCGTCTCCACCGGCCGTGCCAGGGACACCGCCCCGGGCGGGACATCCGTGGAGTTCGCCTCGTGACCCTCGTCACCAGGGGGCAGCTCCAGCCCTCCCGAGCCCACCCGCGCACCGCCTTCCGCTCCCCCGAGCCTCCCCAGGGGCAAGACCCCGGCCAACGATCAAGGAAGACTACTCCGGGAGTGCGGCGCGGTGCAGCCGGATGGACAGGGTCGTTTCCCAACTACCGTTTCGAGGAGGTCCGTTCTGGTCGGCGAGGGCCGGGGGGAGTGAGCGGATTCATAGCCGTGACGTCGCGCGGAGCGATGGAGAAGCCCTGCCGGTGGACCGACGGGGGCTGCTGCTCCTCGTCGCGCGCCACATGATGGAAGCCGACATTCACCCACACCACCGGGTGAGTGAGCGTCCGGCCGTTGACCCACGGGTCCACCGTCCCGGCCGCCCCCCTGTTCCCGAGCGGCTCGACCGCACCGGGCGCCACGGCCCGGTCCTGCCGCCGGGCGGCCCTGCCGGGCGGCAAGCCCGCTGCCCCTGCCGCCGGACTCCTCGGCCCCGCCGAGCCCGGCAGCCTGATCCCGACCACGGCGGCGGTACCTGTCCCCGGGACGGCCGCACCCGCCACCACCTTGCCCAGGTTGCGGTGCACTGTCCTGCGCGCGTGTCCCCCTACTCCCCCTGCGTTGCGGGAGTGGCTCAAGCCCCACTGGTTCGGCACACCAACGGCGCACGGTGGTCAGCGCGCGCCGGGTGTGCGCTGGTCGGCCGTTAAGAGGGGCGCACGCGCCGGATGGTTCCATCGTCGGTGGGATCGAGGGGCGCTGCCGACGGGCCATACTCGTCACTCGGTGAGCGACCGAGCAGGATGAATCAGGATTCCCGCTCGCCCGGAAGGGGGACGAGTCACTTTCGGGAACTCGGCCGCAAGGCGCCCCCAGAGGGCCGGCAAAGCTGGGAGAGTCGTATTCATGCAGGTCTGGCCTGGAGAGGCGTATCCGCTCGGTGCCACGTATGACGGCGCCGGAACCAATTTCGCGGTCTTTGCGGAGGCCGCCGACCGGATCGAGCTGTGTCTGCTGCACGACGACGGCTCGGAGACGGCGATCGAGCTGCGGGAGACGGACGCGTTCGTCCGGCACGCGTATCTGCCGGGGGTGATGCCCGGGCAGCGGTACGGGTTCCGGGTGCACGGTCCGTACGCCCCCGAGCGCGGGCTGCGCTGCAACTCGGCGAAGCTGCTGCTCGACCCGTACGCGCGTGCGATCAGCGGCTCGGTGAGGTGGGGCGAGGAGGTGTACGGCTACCCGTTCGGGTCCCCCGACAAGCGCAACGACCTGGACTCGGCGCCGTACACCATGGCGTCCGTGGTGATCAACCCGTACTTCGACTGGGGCGACGACCGCCGGCCGCGCACCGAGTACCACCAGACGGTGATCTACGAGGCCCATGTGAAGGGCCTGACCATGCGCCACCCGGACCTTCCGGACGAGCTGCGCGGCACATATGCGGCGCTCGCCCACCCGGCCGTCATCGAGCATCTGAGCGAGCTGGGCGTCACCACGCTGGAACTGATGCCCGTACACCAGTTCGTCAACGACCACCGTCTGTCGGACATGGGCCTGAGCAACTACTGGGGCTACAACACGATCGGGTTCTTCGCCCCGCACAACGCGTACGCCTCCTGGGGCGACCGCGGCCAGCAGGTCCTGGAGTTCAAGTCCGCCGTGAAGGCGCTGCACGAGGCCGGTATCGAGGTCATCCTGGACGTCGTCTACAACCACACCGCCGAGGGCAACCACCTGGGCCCGACGCTGTCCTTCCGCGGTATCGACAACCCCTCGTACTACCGGCTGGCGGACGACCCGCGGTACTACATGGACACCACGGGGACCGGCAACTCCCTGCTGATGCGCTCGCCGCACGTCCTGCAGCTGATCATGGACTCGCTGCGCTACTGGGTCACCGAGATGCATGTGGACGGCTTCCGTTTCGACCTGGCGGCGACCCTGGCGCGGCAGTTCCACGAGGTGGACCGGCTGTCCTCGTTCTTCGACCTGGTGCAGCAGGACCCGGTGGTCTCCCAGGTGAAGCTGATCGCCGAGCCGTGGGACGTCGGCGAGGGCGGCTACCAGGTGGGCAACTTCCCGCCCATGTGGACCGAGTGGAACGGCAAGTACCGCGACACCGTGCGCGACCTGTGGCGCGGCGAGCGGCGCACCCTCGCGGAGTTCGCCTCCCGGCTGACCGGCTCCTCGGACCTCTACCAGGACGACGGCCGCCGCCCGCTGGCCTCCATCAACTTCGTGACCTGCCACGACGGCTTCACCCTGCACGACCTGGTGTCGTACAACGAGAAGCACAACGAGGCCAACGGCGAGGACAACCGCGACGGCGAGAGCTTCAACCGGTCCTGGAACTGCGGGGCGGAGGGTGAGACCGACGATCCGGCGGTGCTCGAGCTGCGGGGCCGGCAGATGCGGAACTTCATCGCCACGCTGATGCTCTCCCAGGGTGTGCCGATGCTCAGCCACGGCGACGAGTTCGCACGCACCCAGAAGGGCAACAACAACGCGTACTGCCAGGACAGCGAGCTGTCCTGGGTCCAGTGGCCCGAGGACGGCAGCGATCTGCTGGAGTTCACGCGCGCGATGGTGTGGCTGCGCCGTGACCACCCGGTCTTCCGCCGGCGCCGTTTCTTCCACGGCCGCCCGGTGCAGGGCACGCACGACGAGCTGTCCGACATCGCGTGGTTCACCCCGGGGGGCGAGGAGATGACCCAGCGGGACTGGACGTCGGGGCAGGCGAGCGCACTGACGGTGTTCCTCAACGGCAACGCGATCTCCGAGCCGGGGCCGCGCGGCGAGCGGATCACGGACGACTCGTTCCTGCTGATGTTCAACCCCTCGCCGAAGACCCTCGACTTCGTGGTGCCGGTCGACCACGGGCGCCAGTGGCAGGTGGTCGTCGACACGGCCGTCCCGGAGGGGGTGCCGCCGGGCGCCGGCACGAAGATCGAGGCCGGGGGCCGGCTGACGCTGGTGGACCGGAGCCTGGCGGTGCTGCAGCGGCCCGACTAGCCGGGGTCCGGCCGCGGGGCACGCGCGCGGAGGACGTTTTCCGTGGGCGGCCCGGTCGGCGGCGCGTCGGTGACAGGAAAGGCGGTGGGGCGGGTACGTAGCTTTCCATGACACCTGAGCGTCCCGCCCCGGCGGTGCCCACGGCCACGTACCGGCTGCAGCTGCAGCCGCGGTTCCCGTTCGCCGCTGCGGAGGCGGCCGTGCCGTACCTGGCCGCCCTCGGCGTCTCGCACCTGCACCTGTCGCCGATCCTTCAGGCCGTCCCGGGCTCGGCGCACGGCTACGACGTCGTCGACCCCGCGCGCGTGCGGGACGAGCTGGGCGGCGAGGCCGGGCTGCGCTCCCTGGCGCGCACCGCGCGGGAGCACGGGCTGGGTCTGGTCGTGGACATCGTGCCCAACCACATGGCCGCCTCCCCGCGCCACAACCGCGCCCTGTGGGAGGTGCTGCGCGAGGGCCCGGCGTCGCCGTACGCACGCTGGTTCGACATCGACTGGGACGCCCAGGGCGGGCAGCTGCTGGTGCCGGTGCTCGGCGGCCGGCTCGGCGAGGTGATCGAGGATGTGAAGGTCGACGGGGACGTGCTGCGCTACCACGACCATGTGTTCCCGCTGCGCGAGGGCACCGCGAAACTGCCGCTGCCCCAGCTGGTCGACGCCCAGTGGTACCGCCCGGCGTGGTGGCGGCTGGCCCGTACCGAGCTGAACTACCGCCGGTTCTTCAGCATCTCGGAACTGATCGGCGTGCGCGTGGAGGACCCCGAGGTCTTCGCCGCGACCCACGGCACGCTGCTGCGGCTGCTCGACGAGGGGGTCGTCGACGGTCTGCGCGTCGACCATCCCGACGGTCTCGCGGACCCGGAGGCGTATCTGCGCCGGCTCGAGGAGGCCACCGGTGGGCGCTGGACGGTGGTCGAGAAGATCCTCGCGGTCGGCGAGCACCTGCCCACCGCCTGGCCGGTCGCGGGCACCACCGGGTACGACGCGCTGCGGCACGTGGAGGGGCTCTTCACCGACCCCGACGGCGCCGAGGAACTCCTCGGCCACTACCGGCTCTTCGCGATCCCGCGGGGCGACCGCGGCGGCCAGTGGGCCGCGACGGTGCGGCGCGCGGCCTACGAGGTGGTCACGCACGAGCTGGCGACCGAGGTGGAGCGCCTCACCCGTGTGGCGAGCCGCCTTTGCGCCACGTCCCCGGATCCGGCGCTGCGCGACCACGCCCCCTGGACGCTGCGCACCGCGCTGCGGGAACTGCTCGTCCGCATGGAGGTGTACCGTCCGTACGCCTCCCAGGACGCCGCCGCGGTGGTCACCGAGACGGCCGCCGCCGAGGCCCGGGCCGCGTTCACGGTGCCCGAGGAGGCGCACGCGGTGACCGTCGTACGGGACCTGGTGCTGGGACGGGCCGGAGAGGGAGCCGGCCTCGAGGAGTTCCGGGCCCGGTTCGCGCAGACGGCGTCGGCGCTGCGCGCCAAGTCCGTGGAGGACACGGCGTTCTACCGCTATGTGCCGCTGCTGTCGGCGAACGAGGTGGGCGGCGATCCCGGCACCCCCGCCGTCGCCCCGGAGGACTTCCACGCGTACTGCGCGCGCCTGCAGCGCGACTGGCCCGCCACGGGGACCGTGCTGTCGACGCACGACACCAAGCGCAGCGCGGACGTCCGGGCGGCGCTCTCGGTGCTCACCCAGTGCCCGCAGCGCTGGGACGACGTGCTGGCCGAAGTGACCCGTGCGGACGGTGACGCGCCCGACCCGCAGCTGGCCTGGGCGGCCTGGCAGACGCTGTTCGGGCTCGGGCAGGCGGACGAGGAGCGCCTGAAGGGGGCGCTGCTCAAACACGTCCGGGAGGCCGGACTGCACACCTCGTGGACCGAACGGGACCCCGCCTACGAGGAGGCGGTGGCGGCGTTCGTCTCCGAGGGCCCGTGCGGGGCGCCGGGACGGCCCGTGACGGCCCTGCGGGAGGAGCTGGCACCGCACATCCGGGCGAACGTCCTCGGGGCCGCTCTGGTCCAGCTGACGATGCCGGGGGTGCCCGACGTCTACCAGGGCACCGAGGGCGAGTACCGGGCGCTGGTCGACCCGGACAACCGGCAGCCGTTCGCACCGCGGCAGACGGCCTCGGACAAGGCGGACCTCACCAGAGCCGCGCTGCTCCTGCGCCGCCGGCGCCCGGAGGTCTTCGGCGCGTCGGGGACGTACGCGCCGCTCACGGCCGAGGGCCCCGGCGCGGCACACTGTGTGGCCTTCGTGCGCTCCGATGAGGTGCTCACGGCGGTCACGCGGCTGTCGCTGCGCCTGTCGGACGCGGGTGGCTGGAGCGACACGTCCCTGCCCCTGCCACCCGGCCGCTGGGCCGACGTCCTCCTCCCCGAGCGGCAGTTCGAGGGGCGCGTGCGGGTGGCGGACCTGTTCGCGCGGCTGCCGGTCGCGCTGCTGGAGCGGGTCGGCGGGCGGTGACGATCTCCGATCGCCCTGTCACCACGCCCGAGCTCCCGCACCGCACTGGCTTCGTCCGGCCGGGGCGCCGTCGTCGCCCGTCGGCCACGCGGCCGTGCCCCGGGTCACCTGCTCGTCGCCGCAGGCCGCGGCCGTGGGTCGAGCGACGGCGGAGGCAGGCGCACACGGCCACGAGGTGGACGGCAGCACCATGCCGCTGACCACCGTCGCCAAGCGCCTGGTGCAGGGGCGGGGCGGCATGGTGAGGGTCGTCGCCGAGAAGGGGGGCGGTCAGGTACTCGGCGCGCGCCTGGTGGGCCGGGGCGTCTCCGAGATGATCGCCGGGTGCCGGCCGGTCGTCGGCCGGGAGGCCGGCCGTCCGACGGGGCGCGGCAGATGCACGTCCGGCCCACGCCGTCCGAGGCGGTCGCGGAGGCGTGCCTCGCCCTCGCGGGGCGCGGGCTGCACCAGCAGTGAGCCCGCGCGTCCGCCTTCACGCGTGTGGGGACGTCAGCTCCTTCCCCGCGCGCGGGGGGTGCCGTCGGCGGCCCCGTGTGCGTGGCGCCTGCCCGGCAGCGACCGGGCCGGGGCCCGGTCCGACAGCGCGAACACCGCGCCGGTCTTCGCCTCCAGGTCGCAACTGTTGGCGAAGGTGTGGGTGTAGTCCACCTGGTGGCCGTTCCACTCGCCGCGTGCGGAGACGGTCACGGGGGCGTACAGCATCGTGCAGTAGCTGTGTGCGGGCGGGATGCGGCGGATGTCCCCCTGCACGGCGGACAGTTGGCCGCAGGCCTGGGCCGCCCGTGCGTGCCCCTGGGGCGGGTTGCAGATCAGGAGCGTGCCGCGGACGTCCCGGGAGCGGGCGTCGCCCTTGGTGACCGTCAGATAGAGCCAGTTGCCGCCGGTGGCCGGCCGGGGCGCGGCCTGGGCCGGAGTCGTGATGAGCAAGGCGGTCGCGGCGAGCAGGGCGCCGCGCAGGGCCAGGATCGTCTTGTTCATTCCCTGTGCATCGGCACCGCGGGCGCCGAACCCCAGTCCGTCTCACCCGAATGGGAGGGTACGGACGCGTACCGCGCGGCCAGTTCGAAGGCGGCGAGCACCACGCGCGCCTGGTACTCGGTCTGGCGCGCGACCGGGATCCAGCGTGCCCCGTAGCCGTCGTGGTAGTCGGCGCACCAGGCGTCGATCAGCCGGTCCAGCTCGGGCAGCACGTCGGTCGCCGCGCGTCCGGCGGCCCTGGCGAGCTGGTGCAGCAGGCCCGCGGTGCGCAGTGCGACCCGGCGGCCCGAGATGCCGAGGGCGGTCAGCCGTGCGGTGTCCAGCGGCGGCAGCGGCCGCTGTCCGGCGCCGTACAGGTTGGGGTCCCAGGAGTCGGCGAGTCCGGGTCCGACCAGTAAATAGTCGTCCACCGGGGCGAGCAGCCGGGCCGCGTCCGGCACGGCGTCCAGGTGGGGACGGACACGGTCCAGCAGGCTCTGCAGAAGGCGCGTGTCGTTGCGCAGCGCGCCGCTGACGGCCCTCAGGACCGCGTCGGGGTCGGCGAGCGGCGAGGGGTCCTCCACGGCCGTCACGCCCCACATGGGCGCCTCCACGACCGCGGTGACGGTGCCGTAGCGGTGCGGGTGGAACCAGGTCGACTCGACCGCGGCCTCGGTGATCGCGGCGGCGAGGTCGCCGCGGCGCGGGGGCGGGATGCGGTACACGGCGGGCCCGAGGAGCGGCCAGTACAGGGTGTCGTACGGGCCGAGTTCGCGCGGGATGCCGAGCCGGGCCGCGGCGTGCGCGAGCCGCTGGGCCATACCCGGCAGGTCGCGGGTCAGTTCGACGAAACCGCCGCCGACGTCCACGCCGTGCAGGGAACACTGGAAGAAGGGCCGCAGCTCGTCCTGGAGGTCCAGCAGGGCGCGGGTCTCGGGCAGGGCGGCGTGATCGGCGCCGTCGGGCAGCCACTCGGGCTGTTCGAGGAAGCCGGGACGGAAGAAGTTCCGGAAGTACCGGCCGAGGGTGTACGGGCCGGACAGCCAGCCCTCGTTGCGCCGGGCACCGTCGGGATCGAGGCACAGCAGCAGGTTCCAGGTGGTGTCGGCGTCCCTGCCGAGCCGGGGGTCGGCCAGTGCCCGTTCGGCCAGGCGCAGGGCGGTGGCGCCGCCGACGGGCTCGTTGGCGTGCGGCCCGGCGACGACGAGGGCGTGTCGGCTGCCGTGGCCGACGGAGAGCAGCCACAGCGGCGTGCCACCACGGGACGTGCCCACACGGCGCAACCGGGCGTCGCGTGGACGGCGGGCGGCCAGCGCGGCGGCACGGGCGCCGAGTTCGTCCACGGTCGGGTAACGGAGGAGGGGCGGCAGGGCACACCTCCCCTGTGCGGTGTCGTCGATTCACCTGCTGTGCGTGGCGTACGCACAGTCAGTCACGGCTGGGCAGGTACGTCAACACCGTTGGCGGTACCGGAGGCCGGGTCACGGCGGGACGGCACTCCGTCGGCGTAACGGCCGGCTACTCCGACGTCAGACGGAACGTCATCCTCCCGAAGCCGACCTGGTCGCCCTCTCGGACGACCGCGGCGCCGATCACCCTGCGGCCGTTGACCGTCGTGCCGTTCGTGGAGCCGAGGTCGCGCAGTATCCACAGGCCGCCCTGGCGGCTCAGTTCGGCGTGCACACGGGAGACCGTCTCGTGGCTGAGCCGGAGGCCGCTCGCGGGGTCACGGCCGATCCGCAGCGGGCAGGGGCTGCCCGGGTGGGGCAGCAGCAGCTTGGGCAGCCGCTCGGCCCGCCAGGCCCGCCGCAACCGCGCGGTGAACCCGGAGACCGCCTCCACGGTCCTGAACACCCTTCGCGACCAGCGCTTCTCGGCGGGCAGGTCCGCGGTGAGCGGGGCCAGCTCGTGCCGCTGCCGGGCGACCAGGGCCAGCTCCATGCGCCGGATGAACGTGTCGTGCGACAGGCGTCCCAGGGCGACACCGTCGCGGAGCATCTTCAGCGCCCTGTCGCGTTCGGCGTCCGAGAGCCGCGCCGGGTACGTGTGGAACTCGAAAGACGACGTCACGGACGTGATTGTCGGTCAGTCGGACCTGACGTGTCCAGGAAACCAGCGAAGGCCCCGGGCCGCCGTCAGGGTCGTTCCGGGTGACGAAAGGGCCGATCGGGCGGCGAAGTGATCGCGTTTTGACGCACCATGGACGGGCTACATCACGATGGGCGGACGAGGGGGAACGTCAGTGCGGTTCGAGGTCTGGGCACCACAGGCCACCCGGGTCACGCTCCACTGCGGCGGTGCCACGCGCGCTTTGGAGCGGGAGCGCGATCCGGAGCGCGCCGGGTGGTGGGCGGGCGAGGCGGAGGCCGAGGACGGTACGCGGTACGGGTTCGCGCTGGACGACGGACCGCTGCTGCCCGATCCGCGCTCGCGGCGCCAGCCGGAGGGGCCCGACGGGCCGAGCGCGGTGGTCGACCACGGACGGTACGCGTGGCGTGCCGCGTGGCCGGGGCGCGGGCTGCCGGGCGCGGTCCTGTACGAGCTGCACGTGGGCACGTACACCCGTGAGGGCACGCTGGACGCGGCGGCCGAACGGCTGGAGCACCTGGTGGAACTGGGCGTCACCCACGTCGAGTTGATGCCGGTGTGCCCCTTCCCGGGGCGGCACGGCTGGGGCTACGAGGGCGTCTCGCTGTGGGCGGTGCACGAACCGTACGGCGGCCCCGCGGCGCTGAAACGGTTCGTCGACCGGGCGCACGCACTCGGGCTCGGTGTCGTGCTGGACGTGGTCCACAACCACCTCGGCCCCTCCGGCAACCACCTGCCCGCGTTCGGCCCGTACTTCACCGACACCCACCACACGCCCTGGGGCGCCGCCGTGAACCTGGACGCGCCCGGCTCGGACGAGGTCCGCGCGTATCTGGTCGGCAGCGCCCTGGCCTGGCTGCGCGACTACCGGATCGACGGCCTGCGCCTGGACGCGGTGCACGCGCTGCACGACACGCGCGCGGTCCACTTCCTGGAGGAGCTGTCGCAGGCGGTGGCCGCGCTGGCCGCCGAGGTGGGCCGGCCGCTGTTCCTGATCGCCGAGTCCGACCTGGCCGACCCACGACTCATCACCGCCCGCACGGAGAACGGCCTCGGTGTCCACGCCCAGTGGAACGACGACTTCCACCACGCCCTGCACACCGCGCTGACCGGCGAGTCACAGGGCTACTACGCGGACTTCGCCCGCGCGCCCTTCGCGGCCCTCGCCAAGACCCTGACGGGCGGCTTCTTCCACGACGGCACGTACTCGACGTTCCGTGGCCGTCGGCACGGCCGCCCGCTGGACCGCAGCCGGGTGTCCGCGCACCGACTGCTCGGCTACTCCCAGACCCACGACCAGGTCGGCAACCGAGCCCTGGGCGACCGGCTCTCGGCGTCCCTCTCCCCCGGCCTCCTCGCCTGCGCGGCGACGCTGGTGCTGACCGCGCCCTTCACACCGATGCTGTTCATGGGCGAGGAGTGGGCCGCGGGCACTCCTTGGCAGTTCTTCACCGACCACACCGATCCGGACCTCGCCGACGCCGTACGGCGGGGCAGGCGCCGGGAGTTCACGGCGCACGGCTGGGCGGAGGAGGACGTGCCCGACCCCCAGGACCCGGCGACCCGGGACCGCTCCTGCCTGGACTGGTCCGAGCTCGGACGCGAGCCTCACGCGCGGGTGCTGGCCTGGTACCGGGAGCTGGCCGCCCTGCGCCGCACCCAGCCCGACCTGACGGACCCCGACCTCGGGGACGTGAAGGTCACCTACGACGAGCGCGCACGCTGGCTCGCCTTCCGCCGCGGGGACGTCCGGGTCGCCGTCAACCTCGCCGAGGAGCCGGCACCGATCCCCCTCGGGCTGCGCAACGCGCGTGTGCTGGCCGCCTGGGAGCCGGTTCGGCCTCCGGACCAGGACGGGGTGGTGACGCTGCCGGGCGAGTCGTGCGTGGTGCTGACGCAGGAGTGAGAAACCGGCGCGTGCGCATGCGCACGTGTGTGCGCGCTCGGACATGACACTCACGCACCCGCCCGGCATCCCGCCGCCCCCGCCTACGGCGTCTCCTGCCCCGGCAGTTCCGTGACGCGCTCCAGCAGGATCGGCTCCCAGGCGCGGCGCAGGCGGCCCCGGAGGTCCGCCTGCGGGGTGTCGCCTCGGCCCCTGAGCCGGTCGGCCAGGGTGACGAGCGCGTCGCAGCGGGCCAGCCACAGACCGCGCAGACAGGGGCGGGCACCGTAGCCGGCGAGGGTGGCGGCGCGGACCGCGGCGGGGGCGCCGACGGCCGCGGAGAGTCCCGCGATGTCCTCGGCCGGGTCGCCGATCACCGCGTCGTACCAGCCGAGGACGCCGCGCACCCGCCCGTCGTCGCTCACCACGAGGTGGTCGCTGCGGAGGTTGCGGTGCACCAGGACGGCCGCGCCGGGCTGGGCGGCCAGCCGGCAGGCGGCGGACGCGGGGAACTGGGCGAGCCGGGCCGGGTCGAACTCGTCCCGCTCGGCGAGACGCTGCGCGGCGTGCGCGGCGGCGGTGCGCACGGCCTCCAGGGAGCGGGGCGGGACACGCGGCACGCCGAGCGACTCGGCCTGCCGTACGGGTACCTCGCGCAGGCCCGAGAGCAGGGCTGCGAGGTCCGCCTCGCCGACCGCGGAGACGTCCCGTTCGCCTCCGGTCGAGCCGGGCAGCCGGATGTCGAGGGTGTAGCCGAGGCCGGTGCCCCACTCTCCGTGCGCCACGCTCGTCGGCACCGCCGTCCCGATGTGCGGCCGCACCAGGGCCCGCAGCCGCAGTTCGCGGCGCTGGCGGGCGGTGGCGTCCCGGTCGGGTGCCAGCCGCAGCACATGGCGTGCGCCGACCCACCAGGTGGCGTGGCCGCCCTCGGCGACGGGTGTCACGTCCGGTTCGTCGCCGTCGTGGAGCAGGGTGCGGACCAGTCGGCGTACGGTCTCCGCCGTCGGTGTCGGTGCCTGGGTCATGATCGCGCCGTTGTCGTCTCGGGGGCGTTGCTCGGGGCTTGTGCTGCCGGGTCGGGCGGCCGTCGCCGCCTCGCGGTCGCGTCGGCGGTCGGCCACTGCCTCCTCCGCTCCTTCAGTCGACCGTCGCCATCTCACGGGGCGTGTTGTTCAGGCGGCGTCCGCCGTCCTCGGTCACCGTCACGATGTCCTCGATGCGGACCCCGAAGCGGCCGGGCAGATACACACCGGGCTCCACGGAGAAGCACATGCCGGGGACGAGAGGCTGTTCCTCCCCCTCGATCATGTACGGCGGCTCGTGCGTGGTGACGCCGATGCCGTGCCCGGTGCGGTGGATGAAGTACTCCCCGTACCCGGCGCCGGCGATGACCGCGCGGGCCGCCCGGTCGACGTCCTGACAGGCCGCGCCGGGCCTGACCGCGCAAAAGCCCGCCTCCTGAGCGGCGCGCACCAGGTCGTGCACGCGGCGCTCCTCGTCGGTGGGTTCGCCGACGTGGACCGTGCGGGTGGTGTCGGAGCCGTAGCCGTGCTTGAGGCCGCCGAAGTCGAGGACGACCATGTCGCCGCGTCCGATGACGCGCTCGCCGGCCTCGTGGTGCGGGTTGGCGCCGTTGGGGCCGGAGGCGACGATGGTGAAGTCGACCTGGGAGTGGCCGAAACGCCGGAGCAGGCCGGCGAGGTCCGCGGCGACCTCACGCTCCCGGCGACCGGCGAAGGGGACCTTCCGGATCTCCTCGTAGGCCGCGTCGGCGGCGGCGCCCGCGGCGGCCAGCCGGTCGAGTTCCGCGGCGTCCTTGACGGCCCGCAGCATCGGCAGAGCGCGGGTGAGCGCGACGTGGCCGGTGTCGGGCAGCCGCTCGCGCAGGCCGAGCAGGTGGAGGGCCCAGGCGTTGTCGCTGATGGCGTAGCGGCCGGCGGCGGTCAGCAGGGAGGCGGCCGCGTCGTACGGGTCCTTGCCGTCGGTCCAGTCGCGCAGCGTCAGGGCGGCCCCGCCGGGCGCCCCGGCGGCGTCGGGCGCCTCCAGGGTGGGCACGACGAGGACGGGGTCGTGTCCGGCGCGCAGGACCAGCAGGGTGAGGCGTTCGGTCTCCACCGGGCGGTACCCCGTCAGCCACACCAGGTCGGGTCCGGGCGCGACGAGGACCCCGTCGAGCCCGGCCCCTGCGGCGGCGTCCGCGGCACGCCGCATCCGGGCCGCGTAGTCCTCGACGGTGAAGCGCGCGGGACCGTCCGTGCCGGGCGGTACGGGCGTGCCGGTCATCGATAACCTCCGCTGGTCCGGTTCCTCCCAGGTCTACGGGCAGCATCCTGCCCCTCCGCAGGGGCGGACGCGAGCCCATTGCGACCATGACGGCCGCGCACCGGGTCACCGCCCGCGCACGGGGTCACCGCGCGGCCCGCGCTGCGTGCCCGAGCAGCGATCGTCGGACGTGAACCACGCGGCGGGCCGGGCATGGTCGGCATGGCCTCCGACATGCCGTGCCGACACGGCGCACACCGCCCGTCCCGCCCTCGTCGGGGGCCTGCCGGGCCACTTCTTCTGCCTGGCGACGCTCTTCCAGCCGGAACCCCTGGGCGGCGGCTCTCGCCCGCACGGGTAGGGGGCAGACCTTGATCCAATGGCCGCCTTTGTACCGAGCATTGTAGCAATACAAAGTGGAGTACAAAGCAATTACCCGCCGTAATCGAATTCCAATTCCCGCCTAATTCAATTCTAATTCGCCATTCAGCACGACTAATTCCCCGGATTCCGAGGGTGGCTAAGATTCGGATTCCTGTAACTCGCTTTCGCGACTCCGGGGAATGTCTATTCCTCGCTATTCACTGACAGCCCTACGGCTATGCAGAACGGTTGCAGTGAGTAGCTATGCGGAGTCTGCGGAGGGGTTACTACACGTGACCGTGACAGCGGGTGGCCGCGGCCTCTGCCTAAGCATCTGCGCAGGTGACAGGGATGGTGAGGCTTGCTGTCCTCTCCTGTTGACCTCTAAGTTGATGCTCCATTGGTTGCGCCGAATTTCTGTTTGAGGTCGGCTAGCAATGCCTCACTCCAAATCCCGTTCGGGCGCTCAAAAAGCTCCCATGCTTCGTCTGGCACGGAAAATTCGTCCCAACCGATGGCGAGCAAAATGAGGCACATTGCCATGACATCCCGGAAGTACACGTACACCAGGCGTACGGAGTCCGCTTCCCAGACTGGTCCGTTACTGCCACCCCAGAGAGCGACGTTCGCCGCATCGGCCTGCGAGTGGATGTACCCCGACAACTCCTTGTAGAGCTTGCTGAGTACGTCCTTGGCTCCCGTACCGAGAGTCGGCGTCAACCAGTCCCGTGCGTTGCCGAACTTCGGCGGCTCACTCGTCCCGCTGAGCCACCTTTGCAGACCGGGGTTGTCCTGTCGTACGGCGAAACCGGTCGCGATCGTCATGTTGTCCAGAGCACTACGGAGGGTCGCAAGTCCTTGCCGGTAGTACCCGTGCGCCGTGGTGAAGATGGCCGCGTTGAAGTCGTCACCGCTGTCCCACGCTGCGTTGTGAACGTACGGGGCCTTATCGACGTCCAACGGCAGTGTCATGATCCAGGAACTGTGCAGCCTGAGCATCTGCGCCAGTTGTGTGCCGTGGTTGTCGGACGTCCGCAGCAGTACGTCAGTGGGCAGCGCCATGAGCTCTCCCCACTCCTTCTCGGGGATGACGTCCCGAGGCGAGCCGTACGGCCCGCTAGTCCAGGCAAACGCCTCGTCTGGGAGGTAGTTGCGCCTCGCGCGGAAGTCGTCGGCCTCAATACTCGGGGACGGGTCCTGTTTCGCCATACGAACACCATCTCACCCTGTGTGTCTGCACAGCTACGAATTATTCGGCGTCGAGCTGTCCAGCATCTTCCTGGTACCGATTGTGCGGTTCGGGGTGTGTAGGGGGTAGGCCGGTTGCCGTGGCGCTCTGCGGCCGGAACCATGGTCGCCATGGACGACGCTCTACGGACTGTTCGGATCACATACGAGGGCCCGCCTGCCCTGGTAAGTGCACTTGCCCAGACGCTCGGGGCAGACGGTAGGACCGAAGTGGACTACGAGCCTCCCGAGGAACAGCGTGATGCTTTGGGTGCTGCGGGTCTGGCTCTCGCGGCCGTTGATCTATTCGTGACGACGACCGGCACAGACGAGTACGTCAAAGATGCCGTGAGAGGGTTTCTCAACAGGTTTCGGCGAGCAGACCCCAGCGTCACAATCAATGGCGAACCGGCCTCAACTGACGTATCAACAGGCAGCGTTGCAGACGACCTGGCCAAGTTGGCTCAGCTTCACGCCGATGGACACCTAACGGATGAGGAGTTCGCCCAAGCTAAAGCCCGGATTCTTGGCACCAATCCCTGAGCGACTGTGAGAGACCGTCCGGGGCACGTGTGTTGGACAGGGTTCGGGACGTAAACCCCTTGGACATCTGGCGGCTTGGCGACCGAGAATGCCGCCATGGTCAACACCTCAGCCGATGACTGGTCACCAGCCGACAACCCGTATGCGATTGCTGTCTCTCAGGCTCACTGGTGGAGGGATGCCGCCCGGTTGGCCGTCGTCCGCATGCGTAGCGATGACCATATCCGTTTGGGTTGGTACAGCGCCCCGCAGATTGATGCTCGTAACCTCATTTTTGCTCTGCGGCAACTTCTCTCAGCCGAGAAGCTCGAACAGGAAGCGTTGAAAGAACTCGGCATTGATCAAGCCGTTCGTGATGCGCTTACTCAAGCACGAGAGAAATACGAAGGCGCATTGCCCGGCATCAAGAACATGCGCGATGGACTCATGCACTTTGAGGACTGGTCACGCGGTAAAGGCAGGTTCGGTCCGCAGAAGGAAGCCCGCGATGCCGGTAGAGAGCTCCGCGAAATAGTCACGAGACTTCTGGGGGTTTGGCTACGATCCCAGGGCGGGCACAGTGTCATTCGGCCCGTACACCATTGACATCGCTACGGCTGAACACGCCGCTGCTGAACTCTGCCATTCGATCTACATGGCGGCTCGCGAGGTGGACACGAGGAATACAACCGAGTTGCGAGACAGAACCATCGACGCGCTCACCGCTTCTGGAATGGCGTGTGACTCGCCAGACTCACTAATCAAGATCTCCACCGGGATGGACTTCAAAGTCTGGGTGTCGCTCGATATGCACGCTGCCCACGATGAACCTGCGTACCAGGAACTAGCGTTGAAGACAACTGCCGCCCTCTCTGCCGCTGGGTTTTCCCTCGTCTCGCCCATGGAGTCGGAGGGCAGGAACGCGGTGAATAGATTGGCGCGGGGAGAGTTGCTGTACGTCGAAGTGAACTCCTGAGATTGGGTCTGCCCCCCGTCTGGCATTATAGATTAACGGGAGCAGAGCCATCCTCAACTACCCCAATGACTTGTCAGCCCAAGCCGAGAGAACTTCCCGCCACTCTCTACGCGCAATATTGGTGCTCTTCCACTTGGATACAGGAAGCTCACTTCCGAAGTCTTCGACAGCTGCAGCTACCGCTACACGGATAAGTGACTCTCTGAGTTCCGGGCGAGGTGTGCTCTCTCTGTTGAGAACCTTACGGACGTGCCGACTCCCAATCTCGCGCCCTTCGCTCCTCAGTACGTCGGCAAGTTGCTGACTCTTCCCCCGGAACATGTTCTCTAGAGTCGGAATCACGAACCTCTCAAAGTCATCTCTACCGGTTCCGTAATCGGTGACTACTGAGCCGGCCTCGATCACTGTATTAGTCTCACGCTCTTCCAAGAGGTTGGTTTCCTTACCCTGATGTTCCCAAGCAACGACCTTCACGTGATGCCGCTGGAGTACACCACGGGTTATACGACGACACGGCTTGCCGTCGAGGTCCGCGAATTTCTCCTCTGGGTGCACGCTGTAGCTGTCCACCACGTCCGCATAGCTCTGCACGCATACGACCGGGTAGCCGTCGATTGCTTCCAGCTCTGCGGGTAGGTCGGTAGCGATTCGGTATCCATGCCCCCCAGGGTCATGGATGTTCTGAAACTCGATGTCCTGCCACTCATCAGAGTTAGTGCTGTACGGGCCTATGAGGCGGAAGTCTGGGCCGCGGCGTGATGTGGTTAGCGACTACGGGAGCCATCATGAACCCATAGGGCTTGATTTGGTCCGCGTATTCCTTGCCCTCGTTCCACCTCCGCAGATTGTGATACATGCTCCAGGTGGAAACGCTGACGCGAGACATTGCGGGGCGGGAGAACCACTCAGGCTTCGGAGGCTTGAGACCAGCACCGCTCATAATGATGTATCGCCAGATATCTCGAATCCATTCGCGCTGCCCTCGTTCTTCCCTCCTGGCAGGATCTTCGGGATTCATGTACTGGCCTAGCCCGTGTTCCTTATTTTCGACGATGCGCAACCCACCGTCTTCGGCTATCTCAAACTCTGCATAGCGTTTTGCTGATATCGCGTAGCAGTAGACCTGTACCCCGTTCAGGTCTTCCGGCCGTTCTCTCTTCAGCATTCAAGGTCTGCCCCCTACCCGCTCTCGCCCGCACCCCGTCTCACGGGCACGTGCGCAAGGCGCGGGGGAGCACGCCGGGCGGCGTGCGCAGGTGCAGCCCGTGTGACCACCGGTCCGGGCGCGGCGGACCGTCAGCACATGTGGCCGTTGTGTCCGGTGTCGGCCGGGCCCGGGGCGCGGTCAGCGGGCCGTCGGCGCCGCTCGCAGGGCGACGGCCGAAGCCAGGTCCGGGACGAAGCCGTGGCAGCGGCGGGCCAGGTCGGCGGGACCGTAGCGGTGGCAGTCGCGGTGCCAGTTCAGGATGGCCGCCATGTAGTTGCGCAGGTCGGCCACATAGCCGTCCATGACCTCGCGTGCCCTTTCCGGGAGTGCGTGGTCCTCGAACAGCACCGGCAGTTCGCGGGCGGCCACGTGCTGGAACTGCTCCATGCGCTGGTTCATCAGGTCGCCCACGATGTGCACCGCCGTCGGGTAGTCGCAGCCGAAGAAGTTCTGCACCACCAGGAGCGCGTTGTGGATCTCGCCCTCGTACTGGATCTCCTTCTGGTACGAGAAGACGTCGTTGACGAGCATCGCGTAGTCGACGGCCGCGTTCTCCAGCGCGCGGACCGTGCCGCTGCGGTACACCTCCGGCGGGACCGCGGGGCCGTGGCCCAGGCGGCACAGGTTCTTGGTGAGGTCGGCGCCGAAGGTGGCGCGCCGCATCTCCAGGTAGTCGACGGGGTCCGGGATGCGGTTCTGCAGCTGGTTGGACAGCTCCCACAGCCAGCTGACGGTCATGTCGTCGACGGCGGCGCGCAGCGATCGCCGCTGGTCCGGGGTCATCCCGGCAGTCGTGCGCGCCCACAGGTCGATCAACCCCCGTTCCAGCCCGTTGGCGGGGACGGGGAGCTCCTCCCCGTCGAGGGGCATGCACGACGACAGCCGCTCGGTGCACAGCCTGGCCGTGGCGAGATCGCGGCGGTGGCCGAAGACGAGCGGGTAGTAGTCGTCGCCGTAGGTGCCCCAGGCCAGCCATTGGGAGCTGAGGTCGAGCGCCTCGGGGGTCGCGTCCGGGTCGAGTCCCGCCGCGCACAGCGGGAGGTCGTAGGCGGCCAGCTTGTCCTCGTCCCAGACGCCCTCCCGGAGCATGCCCGTCCGGTGCATCCAGGGGGTCAGCCGGCCACGGGCGCCGTCCAGGTGGGGGCTGAGCTTCACCTCGTAGGGCATGTGGAGGTCGGGGATCAGGGAGGGACCCACCTGCTGGAAGGGACGGTGGGTGTACGCGCGCAGCCTCCCCCACTGCCCGAAGGGCGTGGGAGGTGCCCCCATGGCACCGGCGTCCGCGAGCAGCCCGTGCACCTCGGCAGCGGACGTGCCGGGGCCGGAGAGGCCGAAGGGGCGCCGCCGGGAGCGGGCCTTCTCGTTCATGTAGCGGCTGGAGCGCATGTGCCATTCGTGGCCGCCGGACTGCCAGTCCTGCAGTCCCTTCGCGTACGCGGCGACGGCGGCGAGCTCGTCCGGGGCGAGTCCCTTGTCCAGGGCCAGCGCGGGGACTTCGGTGCACGCGGTGTGCTCGAACTGGTGCAGGCGTGAGGTGAGGATGTCGTTGACGGCGTCGGCCGCCTGCTGGGTGGTGCAGCCGAAGAAGGTCTCCAGGACGAGGACGCCGTTGCTGTTCTCGCCCTCCTCCTCCACCTCGCGCTGGTAGGAGAAGAGGTCGTTGCGCAGGTGGACCGCGTCGGCGAACGTCTCCGTGAGCACGCGCAGCGGGCGGGAGCCCGCCACCCGGGCGGGTACCTCGGCGGTGGCGTACTCGACGAGTCCCGCGGACCAGGGGGCGCCGCCCACCTTGCGGCGCATCTCGATGTACTCGACGGGGTTGGCGATCCGCCCTTCGTCGATGTTGGACAGCTCCCACAGGGACTCGTTGAGCAGGTGCTCGGTGGCGACGGCGAAGCGGCTCCGCCAGTCGGGCGACATGGACGGCACCGTGCGTGCCCACAGGTCGGCGAGTCCCGCCTCCACCGGGTTCTCCGGGGCCGGTACCGGGGTGCTGAGGTCCAGGGGCATGAACAGCGGGAGGCGGTCCAGATAGGCCTTGCCGCCCTCGCGGTCCTGGGTGCGTTTGAAGGTCTCCAGGAAGTGGTCGTCGAAGAAGAACACCCACACGTACCAGTCGGTGATCAGGGAGAGGGCGGCCGCGTCGCAGTCGGGGTGGGTGTACGCGCACAGCAGCCCGTAGTCGTGCGCGTCGAGGTCGGACTGCTCCCAGATGCCGGAGCCCTCCAGCATGCCCATGGCACGGGCCCACCGCGTGGAGTGGGCGCGGGCCTCCTCGACATGCGGGTTCAGCCGAGCGGGATACGGCATGTAGAAGTGCGGGAGGTCGAACGGCTGCGTCATGGGCGGGTCCTGCCCGCGGGGTGTGGGAGGCATCCGTTCAGCGGCGTGTGATCACACCAACGCGTGAATCGGGACGCGGTTCCCCTGCGGGGATCACGGGGGCTCAGGCATGGTCCGAGGTTCCTCGACGGCCGGTGGGGATCCCGGGCGGCAGGTCCACGTCCGTGAACCGCTCCTCGAGCTGCTCGTCGTAGCCGGCCTCGGTCCACACGAGCTTCTTGAACTGCTCCGGCGTCAGCAGACCCGGCCAGGGCGTGCCGCCGGGGCAGAACACCGACGCGCAGCCGGCGCAGTGGTACGCCGGTCGCCACAGCTCCTCGGCACGGGGCGCGCCGGCGGTGACGAGGGCGCGTTCGCGGGACTCGCGGCGGATCACGACGACCGTTGCGACCAGCAGCAGTGCGGCCAGGAGCGATCCGCCGGCGGTGTAGGGCGGACGATGGTGGGCGATGCCGCTGTAGGCCAGGGCGACGCCCACGCCGGCCATCAGCATGCCCTCCAGGAAGTGCACCACGCTGTCGAACCGTGTGGGCGCGTCCGGTGACCGCGCCAGCCGGTCGGCGAGGCCGTCACGCATGGACGCGTGATCGGCGCAGACCTCGGGGACCGCCCGCACGGCTGCCGGGCCGCAGCCCGGACACTTCACCTCAACCGCCTCTGGGGCGCTCTCCGTTGCCATGGGCCTACGCTAACCGGCGCGTCCGCGCGGGCTCACGCGGCAGGCGTCCGCCGCGGTGCGGCGCCGTACGTCTGAACAGGCGCCGTCGTATCCCCGTACTCCTCGATGCGCACCCCGCGCCCGCCGGACCCGACGCGCCTGGAGACACCGGATGCCCGCTCACCGCACCGTCGCCGCGGCCGCCGTGGCCGTGGCGGCCGCACTGCTGCCCGCGACCCCGGCCCTCGCCCATGGCGCGCCCACGGATCCGGTCAGCCGGGTGGTCGCGTGCTCTGCGGAGGGTGGCGCGCGGGCGCGGACCCCCGCGTGCCGGGCGGCGATCGCTGCGAACGGCGCGCCGTTCACGGCCTGGGACAACCTGCGGGTGGCCGATGTGAACGGCAGGGACCGGCAGCTGATCCCCGACGGCCGGCTGTGCAGCGGAGGGCTGCCCGCGTACAAGGGCCTGGACCTGGCGCGCTCGGACTGGCCGTCGACACGGCTCACGCCCGGGGCCACGCTGACGATGACGTACAGCTCGACGATCCCGCACACGGGCACCTTCAAACTGTTCCTGACCAGACGGGGCTACGACCCCACGAGGCCGCTGACCTGGTCCGACCTCCCGGCGAAGCCGTTCGCGGAGGTGACGGACCCGCCACTGCGGAACGGCGCCTACCGGATCAGGGCGACGCTTCCCGCGGACCGGTCGGGGCACCACGTGCTCTACACGATCTGGCAGAACTCCAGCACGACGGACACGTACTACTCGTGCTCCGACGTGGTCTTCACCGCCGCGCCCGGCGCTTCGGGCACCACCGCGGACCAGGGCGGGTCGAGCGGCACGCCGACGGCGTCGCCCACCACCCCGGCGGACGGCGTGCCCGGCGCCCCGGCCGCGGCGGACACGCCCCGCAAGGACCGCGGCCCCTCGACGCCACTGCTGGCGGGCGGCGCCGCCGCGGTCGTCCTGCTCGCGGGCGGCGCCTCGCTCGCCCTGCTGCGCCGCGGGCGCGGCTGAGACGGCCGCTTCCGGTCCCGCCGGAGACCGGAAGCGGCCGTCGGCTGTCGCCCGGTGGCCGTCAGTTGACCGAGACGACCGGGCTGCCGTCCTGGCTGGTGTCGGTGACCGGGGCGTACTTCGCCGTGAAGTAGCCGTTGGCGAAGCACAGCGACGAGCCGGAGATCTTGGTGAAGTGCTGGCTGGTGAAGGCGATGCCGTTGTCGGTGCTGCTCGCCGTGCCGGCCAGGCTCGGCGCCTGGTAGACACAGGTGATCGAGCCGAGCAGAGTGCGCAGTTTGACCGTGGTCTGGATCGTGGACCCGGCGGCCGGGGTGACGGTGACCGTGCCGTCGGAGGCGACCGTGGTGGTGTAGGGCAGGTTGTCCACGGTGATGCCGCTGACGCCCAGGACGCCGACGACGTTGCTGGTGCAGCTGCTGCTGTCGAAGCTGTGGCCGGTGAGCGACTCGGTGGCGGTGCCGGGTGCGGCCGGGTTGTCGGTGACGCTGGCGGTGAACGTCGACGAGGTGCAGGAGACACCGCTGGTGCCGGTGGCGCTGGAGTAGAGCGTGGCCGTGGTGCCGCTCGCGAGCGACGCGTTGAGGACGTCGCCGACGGCGACCGCGCTGCCGCCCGCGGTGAGGACCGCACCGTCCGCGGAGGCGGGGGACGACGTGGCCACGGCGAGGGCCGCGGCGGCGCCGGCGACGGCGAGCAGGGATCGGGTGGAACGCATGGGGTGCCTCTTTCCGAAGTGGGGGGCTGTGCGGGTGGTGGGTGCCGCTGCCGGCCCGTCACGCCTCCTCCGTGCATGACGGGGCGGCAGCGGTGGCCGGGCCACCGGGGACGCGCCGCGGACAGGGGCAAGCGGGCGTGCCGGTGACGCGAAGGGTGACCGGATCGCTGGTGGCTGTGAAGGATCCGTGCGGCGCACCGCGTGTGCGGAGGTGTCACGACACGCCCCAGGAGTCAGGGGCCGGGAGGGTGACCTTGCGCCGTGCGACGGATCCGGCGCCACGGATCCGTGGGAAACAGGGGATGTTGTAGACCTGATACCTCGTCAGCGTCAATACGTCGCACACAAGTTGGATCGCCCGGCAGGCGAGAGCCCGGGGCGCGACCGCCGCGCCGGGGCCGCCGACGACTTCGGCGATCACCGGCACCCCACAATCAACACGCTTTTGCCACAACTCCCTTGACCCTTGGGTGTAACCCCCGGTAACTTCGTCGGTGGCCACTGTCGCGCCACGAGCAAGCCCTTGCACACGCCGGGAGGTGCGAGGAGGCGTGCGCGGCAGCCGCTGTCCGCGCCAGGACACCGTGCCAGTGAAGCCCCGACTCGCATTGACCACGCCCAGGAGCAGACATGGCCTCGTCCTCGGACGTCACGGCGTCCCCCGGTTCCACCCCCGAGCCCCCGGAAAGCGGTTCCCCCGCCGAGGGTTCCGCCGAAAGACGCGGGCGGGTCCGCCTGCGCCGCGCCGCGGTGATGGCGGTGCCTGCCACCGCGATCGCCGCCGCACTCGCGATCATGACCGCCCAGGGAGCACTGGGCGTGCAGTTCGCCATCTCCGGTATGGCCTTCACCGTCACCGCCACCGACCTGAACGGCACCGGCTTCGAGCAGTTCGGCGGCCTCGACAGACTGGACAAGGACAACCCGCTGAGAAACACCGTCGGTGACGAGGTCGCGGTCGTCACCTCCGTGATCAAGAACGCGACGCTCACCAAGTTGTGCCAGAGCGTCGACCTCGGCGGCTCCTACCTGAAGATCACCGCGGGCGGCGGCAAGGACAAGGTCGTCGCCAGCGATCTGACCACCGACTCGACCCAGCTGACCGGTGACGCCGACTTCGACAACATCGAGATCGGCAACGACGCCGGCACGCTGAGCAAAGCAGGGGTGAAGGGACCCCACGGTGTCTTCAGCCAGCAGGCCGACACGGTGCACATCGCCAATCTGAAGCAGACCAACTACGCCACCACGGCGGGCACCTTCAGGCTTCCGGGGCTCAAGCTCGGCTTCAGCGACTCGGACTGCCCCGAATGACGAGCGGGCCGAGGGCCGCCTTCCGGCGGTGGCGGGCGAAACGGCCCTTCTGGGGCGGGCTGCTGCTCGCCCTGGGCGGGGCGGAGATCCTCCTCACCGAGAAGGCGTCGCTGAAGGTGGTCATGCACATCGGCATGCAGGGCCTCGCGGGGTATCTGCTGCCGACCGTGATGGCGCTGTGCGGTCTGCTGATCCTCTTCAACCCCGCCCAGCGCCTGTTCTACTCGCTCATCGGCGTCCTGGTGTCGCTCGGCACCTGGCTCACGTCCAACCTGGGCGGCTTTCTGATCGGCCTGACGCTGGGCGTGGTGGGCAGCTGTCTGGCCTTCGGCTGGCTGCCGGACCAGGAGCCGCGCCGGGGAGTGCTGCGGGGTGTGCTGCGCCGCCGCCGCGACCAGGCCTCCACCGCCGGCTCGGTCGCGCCCTGACCCTCGGCGGGCGGGCTCCGGTCGCCCGACCCACACCGCGACGGGCTCCCCTCCCGGTCCCGCCCGCCGAGGCCGTACCGCGGACCGGCGTCCTGCCCCGCCGCCCGGTCACCGTCCCGGCCGCCCGGCCGGGAGGTCAGCGTCCCCGCTGCCTCGCGGTCACCGTGAAGCGCGCGCCGTCCGGGTCGGCCAGCACCGCCTCGCCGGCGCCCTCCTCCCACTGCAGGACGGACCCGCCGTGCGCGCGGGCCGCCAGAACGCAGGCGGTGACGTCCTCGACCGTGAAGTGGATCTGCCAGTGCGGGCGGATCGTGGGATCGGGCGCCGCCTCAACCGCCCCCGAGTGGATCCGCGCCACCACCGTGCCGCCGCTGCGCAGCACCACCTCGTCACCGTCGTAGTGCACCTCGCAGCAGCGGCGGCGCGCGGCGGCCCATTCCAGGACCTCGCCGTAGAAGATGGCGGCGTCGAAGGCGTCGCGCGTGTGCAGCCGTATGAAGGTGGGCGCGGCGGCCCGCCACTCCTCCCAGTCCGTGATGAGCGGGCCCTCCCAGATGCCGAACACGGCCCCGTCGCGGTCCGCCAGCAGGGCCGCCCGGCCCGGAGGGAGGGCGAGCGGACCCACGGCCGTCGTCCCGCCGCGCTCCCGGCAGCGGGCCGCGGCATCGTCGGCGCTGTCGACCGCGAAGTACACGGTCCAGGCCACCGCCATCTGCCACATCGAGGCCACGGCGGCGATCCCGGCGACGGGGACCCCGTCCGCGAGCGCCACCCGGAACCGGTCACCGAGGCTGTTGGGCCGCCACTTCCAGCCGAAGACGGCCTGGTAGAACTCCTCGGCGCCTTCCAAGTCGCGCGTGGCCAGACTCACCCAGCACGGCGCACCGAACACCGAGTGACTGTTGACCTCCCCCGTGCCGCATGTCTCGTTCTTCGCCATGACCACACCGCCCGGTACGTGTTCCACGACTCCGCCTTCGAGACGCTGAGCCGACGCTCGGCACCTCCTGCGTCGTTCACTGAGGGCCTCCGGGTACCCCGATCGCACCCTTGCAAGGATGCGCCACCGAGCGCCGGGTTTCATCCCGAGACGGGCGCCTGAGGCCCGGAACCGCCTCAGGCGCCCACACCCAGCGACCAGTGCGGGGTGCTGCCGGCCAGGCGGCAGACCAGGAAGTACAGCGGGATGGGGGGCGTGTACGGAGAGTCACCGCCCGGATGGTGGATCAGCCGGGGCCGGCCGGGGCGGGGGCCGTTCCAGGAGGGATCGCGGCGCGCGTCCGCCGCCGCGGCCTGCCCCACCCGTGCGTCGACGGCGTAGCTCGTCGTCGGCGGCCAGGTGACTCCTATGTCGGAGCCCGCGGGGACGATCCACCACCAGCGCAGGTCGTCTGCGAAGACGCAGCCGACACGGGGCAGGCATTTCATGATCCGTCGGCCGTGGACCCCGGGGATGCCCACGGCGTCGTACCCCAGGGCGGCAGTCAGCTCCTCGGGAAGGGTCAGGCGGTCGGGCGGCCCGGGCAGGAGGGACCTCTGCGGGGACGGGATGGGAGGGGAGAACGGGTCAGAGACGGGCGGTCGTTCCATGGCGTACGGATCCTTGTTGCTCAATCGCCGCCGGGGCGCCTGAGCCGGTGCGCGCCCCTTCGGCTCGGGCGGCCGGGTGGGGGTCGGGCCTGAGGGTGCGCGGGGGCGGGCCGGTGGTGAGGGGCTCGCCGGGTTCCGGTGCCGGTTCGTCCCGGACGACGCGGCCGGAGCCGTCCGGGACGTCCCGCACGCCCCAGTCGCCGCTGAGCATGCCGACCGGCGTCAGCCCGCGGCCGCCCTGGTCGTCCCCCCCGGGCCGGCACCGGGCCGGGAGGGTGCCACCGCGCTTCTCGTCCCGGACCTCGATGCACAGCCCGTGGCCGTCGGCGCGGATCCGGCAGACGATCCGCTCGCCGGCGGTGTGCTCGACCGCGTCGGTCACCGGCTCCGAGGTCACCGGCACGGCGTTGTCGGTGGTGCCGTCCCCGGTGCTCCAGCGGCCGAGCAGTCGCCGGACGCTTCCGCGGGCCGGACCGACGGCGGCGGGGACCGCCGGGAGGTCGAAGACACCGGGTCTCGGGGGTGCCGCGCCCGCGGGCAGGCGGCCCACGGACTGGGGGAGGGAGGGCGGAGCCATCGCCGTTCGCCTTTCGTCTGCCTGGGAACCCGGCCGGTACCCACCGCCTTCCGGCCACGGCGCGATGCGCGCGCTTCGCGCCGCAGGTGCCGAATGAGCCCCGTCTCCCCCAACTGAGCTGTTCAGCACCACGGTTCACCGTCCTTCGACGGTATGAACACTGTGGCATCCGGCCGCAACGCACCGCAACCGGCAAGTTGAAAATTGCAATTCGTGAAGTGCATCCTGCTCCGATCGGCGGAAGATCGTGACAGACTGCGACGTGCGTCCCGTGTGAGGGGGTAGGCGTGACCGCGGAAACCGACTGGGGCGGCGCCCCCACCGTGCTGCGCATGATCCTCGGCCGCCAGTTGGAGGAGCTGCGCACCCGGGCCGGTCTGACGTACGAACAGGCCGCCGAGGCGATCGGGGTCAGCCACTCCACCATCCGCCGTATGGAGGCCGCCAAGGTGGCCCGGTTGCGGATCGCGGACGTCGAGAAGCTGCTGCAGACGTACGGCGTCACGGACCAGCAGGAGATCGACACGTTTCTGAAGTCGGTCCGCGAGGCCAACAAGCGCGGCTGGTGGCACACCTACCGCGATGTGCTGCCGGACTGGTTCGCCGCGTACCTCAGCCTGGAGCAGGCCGCCCTGCAGATCCGCGCGTACGAGGCCGAGTTCGTGCCCGGACTGCTGCAGACGGAGGACTACGCGCGTGCCCTGTTGAGCGCCGGCAACCCGCACGCCCCCACCGAGGCGACCGAGCGCCGGGTGGCGCTGCGCATGCGGCGGCAGGAGCTGCTGTCGCGGCCCTCACCGCCGCGCGTGTGGGTGGTGATGGACGAGACGGTGCTGCGCTGGCCGGTCGGCGGCCCGAAGGTGATGCGCGCCCAGATCGACCATCTGATCGAGATGAACGCTCTCCCCCATGTCACCTTGCAGATCATGCCGTTCGGCAACGGCCCGCACCCGGCCATGCGCGCCGGCGCGTTCCACCTCTTCCGGTTCCGGGCGCCCGAGCTGCCGGACATCGTTTATCTGAGCGGTCTCGTGGGCGCCGTCTACCTGGACAAGGCGGACGACGTCGTGGTCTACCGCGAGGCCCTGGACCGGTTGGGCGCGCAGTCCGCGCCCGCGAAGAAGTCCGAGGCCGTCCTCGGCGCGATCCGCAAGGAGTTGTGAAGAGTGCACCACCCGACGCGCACCTGCACGCCGTCCCACACCCTCGGGGCCCGCGGCTGGTCCAAGCCCTGGAGCGACGACGCGGGCGGTGCCTGCGTGGAGGCGAAGAAACTGGCCGACGGCAGCGTGGCCCTGCGGCAGTCCACGGACCCCGACGGCCCGGCGCTGGTCCTCAGCCGCACCGAGATGGCGGGCTTCCTGGCGAGCGTGAAGGCGGGCGAGGCCGACTTCCTGCTGTGACGCGGCCGCTCTCGGCCGACGTTCCTCTTTCATCCCTGCGTCCTGTGTGTTTGTCTCTGCGTCCTGAGCAGAGCCTTCCTCTCCCCTCCCACGACCAAGACCCCGGAACAGGAGACGGCGTTGCCCGACAACGGATGGCCGGCCGACCGCATCGACACCGAGAGCGCGCACTCGGCGCGCATCTACGACTACATCCTGGGCGGCAAGGACTACTACCCCGCCGACAAGGAGGCGGGCGACGCCATGGCACGGGAGTGGCCCGCCCTGCCCGTCCACATGCGTGCCAACCGGGACTGGATGAACCGGGCGGTGCGCTGGCTCGCCGAGGAGGCGGGCATACGCCAGTTCCTGGACATCGGCACCGGCATCCCCACCTCCCCCAACCTGCATGAGATCGCCCAGTCGGTCGCGCCCGAGTCGCGGGTGGTCTATGTCGACAACGACCCGATCGTGCTCACGCTGTCCCAGGGGCTGCTGGCCAGCGCACCCGAGGGGAAGACGTCGTACATCGAGGCCGACTTCCGCGACCCGGAGGCCATCCTGAGTGCTCCCGAGTTCCGGGAGACGCTGGACCCCGGCAGGCCGGTCGCCCTCACGGTCATCGCGATCGTCCACTTCATCCTGGACGAGGACGACGCGGTGGGTGTCGTCAGGCGGTTGCTGGAACCGCTGCCGTCCGGCAGCTACCTGGCGATGACCATCGGGACCGCCGAGTTCGCACCCGAGGAGGTGGGCCGGGTGGCACGGGAGTACGCGGCCCGCAACATGCCCATGCGGTTGCGGACGATCGACGAGGCCCACGAGTTCTTCGCCGGGCTGGAGCTGGTGGAGCCGGGGATCGTCCAGGTCCACAAGTGGCACCCGGACGGCACGGGGGAACAGGGCATCCGGGACGAGGACATCGCGATGTACGGGGCCATCGCCCGTAAGCCCTAGTGCCCCGCCCCGCGCCCCCTGTCGGGGCCGGTCGGCCACGACTCCCGGCCGGACGGCGCCGTCCGGACCGCGCCGTCCAGGACGACGCGGGCGCCTGCCTCCCCGAAGGGCGCGGGCACCCGCGTCGGTCCGCCCGCGGTGGCGTGGACGTCAGTCCAGTCCGGCCGACTTCAGCCAGGCCCTGGCGACGTCCAGCGGGTCCTTCTTGTCGAGCTGCACCTGGGTGTCCATCTGCAGCAGGGATGCCGTGTCGAGCTTGGCGGAGACCGCGTTGAGCGCGTCGACCCCCTTCTGGGGCAGACCCGGCTTGTAGACCAGCGGCTGGACGTTCTCGAACCCGAAGAGGTTCTTCGGGTCCTGCAGGACCACGAACTTCTCCTTGCTGATGGTCGGGTCCGTGGTGAAGACGTCGGCCGCCTGCACGGTGTTCTTCTGCAGCGCCGCCTGGGTGAGCGGGCCGCCCGCGTCGAGCGCCTTGAAGGACTTGAACTGCAGGCCGTAGACGGACTTCAGGCCGAGCAGGCCCTGCTGCCGGGTCTGGAACTCCGGCGAGGCGCCGATCACCAGGTCCTTGGCGATGTCCTTCAGGTCGGCGATGGAGGACTTCTCGGTGAGGTCGTACTTCTTCGCCGTCTCCTGGTTGACGGTGACGGAGTCCTTGTCCTGCGCGGGGGCCGGCTGAAGAAGCGTCAGCTCCGAGCCCAGCTTGGCGTTGATGGCGGCCGTGGTGGCCGCGACCGTCTTCGGGGCGGCGTTCTTGTCGAGGTAGGCCAGCAGCGCCCCGTTGTACTCGGGCAGGACGGTGACGGAGCCGTTCTTCAGCAGGCCGTACGTCGTCTCGCGGCTGCCGATGTTCGGTTTGTAGGCGACCTTGACGCCCTTGGCCTTCAGGGCCTCGCCGTAGATGTCGGCGAGCAGGATGCTCTCGGAGAAGTTGTTGGAACCGACGACGACCGTGTCGCCGCTCGCCCTGCCGCCCTGGAGCGGGTTGTCGGACTTGGTGTCGGAGGACGAGGAACACCCTGCGAGCAGTGCCGCCGTGGCGGCGAGTGCGACGGCGGCCGCGCCGGGGAGTCTCCTGCTGGACGTGCTGACGTTCGCGGTAGAGGTCACGATTCCCGTTCCGTACTTGGCAATGGGGCGGAATGTGCGGAGCTGTGCGGGGTGTCGGTACGCGTTCCACCGATCCAATCCAGCACCTTCTCCATCAGTCAAGAGTTACCCGGTCACCGATCGGCCTCGGCAGACGGCCGGTTGGGACGGCGCCCCGTCAGGCGCTTCTGCGCACTCCCGGCGACACCGCCGCCCGCGCGACGGCCCAGAACACCGTGAGCGTGGCGAGCGCCAGCACGGCCACCAGGGTGGCACCGCCCACGACCTTCTCGTAGTCGCGCTGGTAGAGCCCGTCCACGATGTAGCGGCCGAGGCCGCCGAGACTGACGTACGCGGCGATGGTGGCCGTCGAGACGATCTGGATGGCCGCCGAGCGCAGACCGCTGAGGATCAGCGGCAGCGCGACGGGCACCTCGACCTGGAAGAGGATCCTGGGCTCGCTCATGCCCATGCCCCGTGCGGCGTCCACCGGGGAGGGGTCGACGGATCGCACGGCCTCGTACGTGGTCACCAGGATCGGCGGCACGGCGAGCACCACCAGCGGGATCATGACCGGCAGCAGCCCGAGGCCGAGCAGCACGAACATGAGGACCAGCAGGCCGAAGCTGGGCAGTGCGCGGGCGGCGGTGGCGACGAACGCGAGGACGTTGCCGCCGCGCCCGGTGTGGCCCGTGAGCAGGCCCACCGGCAGCCCGATGGCGGCGGCGACGGCGAGCGCCGTCAGGGAGTACTGGACGTGTTCGAGCAGGCGCTGGGGGATCCCGTCGTAGCCGTGCCAGTGGGCGCTGTCGCCGAAGAACGCGCTCACGAAGTTCAGGACGTTCACCGGGCCGTGTCCTCCAGGGCGAGGGCGGACGGTTCGGGCCGTGCGGCGGGCTTCCGCTTCCTGCCGGTGCCGCGTGGCATCCACGGCGTCAGCAGGACGCGTACCAGGACCAGGAGGGCGTCGACGAGGATCGCGAGGACGGCCGTGGTGACCACGGAGTTCACCGCGAGGACGGGCCGGTGGTAGAACATCGCGTCGGCGAGGAGGTTGCCGAGCGCGCCCTGGTTGCCGATGAGGGCGCCGACGCTGACGAGGGAGATGCTCGACACCGTGGCCACCCTCAGCCCGGCCAGGATGGCGGGCGCGGCGATCGGCAACTGCACCTGGAGATAGCGCCGTACGGGCCCGATGCCCATGGCGGTGGCCGCGGCGAGCGTCTCCCGCGGCACCGAACGGACACCGTCCACGATCGCCGGAACCAGCACCACCAGGCTGTAGACGGCGAGGGGGATCATCACGGTGAGCTCGGTCTGACCGGTGTAGTCGATGAGGACGACGAAGAAGGCCAGCGACGGGATGGCGTACAGGACGGTCGTGACACCGAGGACGGGCGGGTACAGCCAGCGGAACCGCACGCACAGCTGGGCGATCGGCAGGGCGGCGACCAGGCCGGCCAGCACCGGCAGCAGAGCCTCCCTCAGGTGCAGTCCGATCAGTCCCGCCCAACTGTGCTGGAGGTCGCTCGGTATGTCGAAGAACCCGTTCATCCGGCGGCCTTCGTGTCGCTGAGGTCCTCGGCGTGGGCACTGCGGATCGCCTCGCCGATGGTCGCCTGCGAGACCACGCCGGCCACCCGGCCGGTGCCGTCCACGGCGACGGCCCACCCGGTGGGCGAGAGCACGGCGCCGTCGAGAGCGGCGCGCAGCGAGTCCTTGCCGTACACGAACGGCCGCCCGTACGGCAGCAGTCGCTCCGGCGCGATGTCCCCGGCGGTGAGTTCGTCCGGCTCGCTCCAGCCGAGCGGCCTGCCGTCGGGGTCGGTCACCAGCAGGTACGGCGCCTCGGACGTGACGCGGGCGGCGATCTGCTCGGCGGTGGAGCCGACCGCGACGATCGGGGTCTTCTGCAGCTGAAGGGCCTTGGAGGTGAAGAACGACAGCCGCCTGATGCCGCGGTCGGTACCGAGGAAGTCCTCCACGAAGGCGTCGGCGGGGGACGACAGCAGTTCGGCGGGCGGTGCGAACTGGGCGAGCCGGCCGCCGGTGCGCAGGACGGCGACCATGGTGCCGAGCCGGATCGCCTCGTCGATGTCATGGGTGACGAAGACGATGGTCTTGCCCAACTCGTCCTGGATTCTGAGCAGTTCCTCCTGCAGGCCGTTGCGGACGATCGGGTCGACGGCGGAGAACGGCTCGTCCATCAGCAGCACCGGCGGGTCGGCGGCGAGCGCCCGGGCCACGCCGACGCGCTGCTGCTGCCCGCCGGAGAGCTGGTACGGGTACCGCTTGGCGAGGGAGGCGTCGAGCCCGACGCGCTCCATCAGCTCCCGGGCCCGGGCCCGGGCGCGGTCCCTGCCCCAGCCGAGCAGCCGGGGCACGGTGGCGATGTTGTCGACGATGGTGCGGTGCGGGAAGAGCCCGGCGTTCTGGATCACGTATCCCATGGACCGGCGCAGGACGTCGACCGGCTGCTCGCCGATGTCGACGCCGTCGAGGGTGATCGTGCCCTCGCTCGGCTCCACCATCCGGTTGATCATGCGCAGGGTCGTGGTCTTGCCGCAGCCCGAGGGGCCGACGAGGACGGTGATCGATCGGTCCGGTATCTCGAGCGACAGCCTGTCGACCGCCACCGTGCCGTCCGGATACCGCTTCGTGACTGAGTCTATCCGTATCAAAACGCCGAATGCCCTTCGGTGTGGCAGGAGCGGCCGCAGCTCGGCCGATGTCGCTCGGGCCGTTCCGAGGAGAGTGTAGACGGCGCCTGTTGCGCCACCGCGGCGCGTACGGCGGGGCCCGCAAGGATCCGCGGGGGCCGGATCGACGTGCACCCGCGACTCGCGGGTTTGCGCAAATCCGCAGGCGAGGGAGAGCATGACCGGCATGCCGCTGAACGAGATGGCCATGACGACGGCGAGCCTGCCGGAGCTCACCACGGGACGGCTGCTGTCCTGGTGGCACCTCGACGTCCCGGCGCTCCTCCTCGTCCTCCTCCTCGGCACGCTCTACGGCTGGGGCGTGCTGAGGCTGAGGAGCCGGGGCGAGCCCTGGCCCTCGGCCCGTACCGCGACCTTCGCGCTGCTCGGCCTCGGCGCGCTCGTCGTGGCGACGATGTCCGCGCTCGCCGTGTACGACCACACGCTGTTCTGGCCCGCAGCGGTGCAGAACGTCCTGCTCGACCTGATCGCGCCCCTCGGCCTGGCGCTGGGCGACCCGCTGCACCTGGCGGTCCGCGCCCTGCCCGAGCCCGCCTCGGCGCGCGTGCGGCGGGCCATGACCGGACGGGTGGTCCGGCTGCTCACCTTCCCCCTGGTCAGCACGGCCCTGGTGCTCGCGACCGAGCTGACGGTGTACTTCACGCCGTACTTCGCCACCGCCCTGCGCCTCGGCTGGCTGCACGAGCTGATGTATCTCCATCTGCTGCTCGCCGGGACGCTGTTCGTCGTGCCGGTCCTCACCCATGAGGGGGCGCTGCCCGCCTGGTGCACCCACCCGGTGCGCGCGGCCCTGGTGTTCGTGGACGGGATCGTCGACGCGGTGCCGGGGATCGTGGTGATGACCCACGGCACGCTGATCGCCGGTGCCTGGTATCTGCACCACGCTCCGCCGTGGGATCCGGACGTGCACCACGACCAGCAGCTCGGCGGCGGCGCGATGATCAGCATCGCGGAGCTGGTGGCGCTTCCCTTCCTGCTGGCGATCCTGGTGCAGTGGGCGCGCACCGAACGCGCCCAGAGCGTCGCGCTGGACCGCCGTCTGGAGACGGAGCTGGTCCCCGCGGCCCCCGCCCCCGGGCAGACGGCGGACGAGGACCGGGTGCGCCCCTGGTGGGAGACCGAGGACAACGAGGTGGCCCAGCGCATCCGCCGGCAGCGGGGCTGACCCTCGTCAGCAGGGCTCCGCCCTGATCGACCGCTGGTCCGTCCCGCAGGTCGTGCCTCCGCAGGGCGTGCCCCCGCAGGGCGGGTGCAGCCGCAAAGCCGGTGACGCGGCGGGAGAGCCGCGTCACCGGCGGGCCAGGGCGGCCGTGCACCGACCCGGATTCCTACGAGGGGATGGCCTCGCCCTGCCGGACCTTCCGTGCCAGCCGTTCGCGGACCAGCGCGAAGGCCACCACCCCAGCGGCCACCAGGGTGGACAGGACCACCTGGTCACGACCGCCGCCCTCGGCGGTGTCGGTCAGCATGTAGCCCAGGACGAACGTGATCAGCGCGATGGTGATCCAGGTCAGGTACGGGTAGAGCCACATCCTGACGACCAGCTTCTCCGGCGCCTCCCGCTCGATGATCCTGCGCATCCGCAGCTGGGAGAAGCAGATCACCAGCCAGACGAACAGGGCGATCGCGCCGGAGGAGTTGAGCAGGAACTGGAAGACCGTGTCCGGCCACAGGTAGTTGAAGGCCACGGCGACGAAGCCGAAGACCACCGAGGCCAGAATGGCCGCCTGCGGGACTCCGCGCCCGGTGGTGCGGGCGAATGCGGCCGGGGCGTCGTTGCGGCGGCCCAGGGAGAACGCCATGCGGGAGGCGGTGTACAGCCCCGAGTTGAGGCAGGACAGCACGGAGGTGAGCACGATGGCGTTCATGATCTGGCCGGCGTGCGGGATGCCGATGGAGTCCAGTGCGGCGACGTACGAGCCGTTCTTGAGGATCGCGGGGTCGTCCCAGCGCAGCAGCGACACCACGATCAGGATCGAGCCCAGGTAGAACACCGCGATCCGCCAGATCACGCTGTTGGTGGCCTTGGTGACCGCGCCCCGCGGGTCCTCGGTCTCGCCGGCGGCCAGGGTGACGATCTCACTGCCCATGAAGGAGAAGACCACCATCAGGATGCCGGTGAGAATCGCGCCGGGCCCGTTGGGCAGGAATCCGCCGTGCGCGGTGAGATTGGAGAACCCGGAAGCCGGGTGATCGGAACCGGGCAGCAGGCCGAAGATCGCGAGGCCGCCGACGACGATGAACGCGGCGATGGCGACGACCTTGATGCCGGCGAACCAGAACTCGAATTCGCCGTAGGAGCTGACCGAGGCGAGGTTGGTGGCGGTGAGGACGAGCATGACGATCAGGGCCCAGCCCCACTGCGGGACCGCGGGGATCCAGCCGGCCAGGATCTTGGCCCCTGCGGTCGCCTCGACCGCGAGCACCACGACCCAGAAGAACCAGTACAGCCAGCCGATGGTGAATCCGGCCCAGCGGCCGAGTGCGCGGTCGGCGTAGGCGGAGAAGGAGCCGGAGGTGGGGTTGGCCGCGGCCATCTCGCCGAGCATCCGCATGACGAGTACGACGAGGACGCCGACGAGCAGGTAGGAGATCAGGATGCCGGGGCCGGCGGCGGCGATGCCGGCCCCGGAGCCGACGAACAGGCCGGCGCCGATGACACCGCCGATCGCGATCATCGACAAGTGGCGATTCTTCAGCCCGGCTTGCAGGCCGGATCCTCCCGAGGCGCTTTCGGTGGTCACCGGATCGGGGACGGATACAGGGGGGCGTGATGTCATCTCGGCATCCAGGGGCAGGTGGGGACGGCGGAAGGGGCCTGCGGGACCGGGCGGGGTGGCCGCGCGGATTCCACAGGGTGGGGCGTGCGGGGCGCTGGATCGGAGGACGGGTGGCGATCACGCGGAGCGGGCATGGTGGACCACGGCCTCCGGCCGGTGCCTGTCGGACCGGTCGCGCCGACGATGCCGAGGAAAATAGTTCAGGACGATCGGAAAAAACAAGGGGTCCGCCCGCCGACCACGCGCGCCGCCCTCCTCCGGGGGCAGGTCTGCACGCGCCCTCTCGGACCGCGAAGCCGCCCCTCCCGCCCGCGGACCCAAGGAGGCGCGAATTCCCTGCTCAAAGCCATGACCGACGGGCCGCAGAACCGGTCCTCGCACGCCGCTTCCGGACCGGTCGAGCTCGGGCCTTGTTTAACTGTTCACCTTGCTCTAATTTTTCTCCATCGCGACCGCCACTCCCGTCGCGACGCCCGCACAGTGCCGTCTCCCGGCTGTTTCCGGGCCGAGTCGGAAAGCTCCTCCCAACATCCCCCTCACTCCGGGAGCCTCCATGCACCACACCGTGGCATCGCCGCGGGAGCCACCCCCGGTGCTTCCCGCTCACCCGGCACGAGCCTGCCCTCGGCGGGGCACATGCCGAGAAGCCGGCACACGATGCCGACCGGCGTGACGTCCAGCCCGCGATGCCCGTTCGCCGGGAGCCGCGACCGCGATCAGCAGGCCGTTAGTGTGGCGTCGTGGTGAATGCAGCGGGCAAGTTCGGGCCTTACCACCAGCCGGGCCCGGCCTCTACGACCTCGATCACCGGCGTGGGGCACGCCCGCGTGCTGCCCCTCGGGGGCCAGAGCGGATCCGATCTCGTCCGGTCGCGGATCGCACTGCGCGTACGCCTGCGACTGGTGTGTCCGGGAGACCGGCTGCCGGACGCCGGCGCCCTCGCCGAGGAACTGGGCATCGGCGAGATCACCGTGCGCCGCGCGCTGGAGGGCATGTGCCAGGACGGTCTGCTCGACCGCCGGCGCGGACGGGCGGGCGGAACCTTCGTCGCGCAGGACTGGGACACCGTCGTCGCCCTCGTGTACGACGCCGAGGAGGCGGCTTCACTGGACGCCTTCCACCTGCTGCTCGAGTGCGGACTCGTGGCGCACGGTTCGGGAGAGGTCCCGGACGAGAGGCTCGACGGACTTCGTACGCTGGTCGAGGAGATGGAACTGACCGACGATCCAGCACGCCTGGCCGAGTTGGAGACCCGCTTCCACCTGGACCTCGCGGAGGCGCTCGGCGGCGCCGGAATCCGCGAGTTCGCCGCCGATCTGCTCGGCCGCCTGTGCCTGCTGCTGCCCGCACCGCAGCCCGAGGTGGTACGGGCGCAGAACCGCTGTCACCTGGAACTGCTCACCGAACTCGCACGGGGCGCCACCGATCCGGCCGTACAGGCGGTGAAGGCACACCGGCGTTCCCCCCACTGACGCCCGTCCCGACCCCGCCTCAGCCGTCGACAGCCTGCGCACCCACCACCCCGTCACACCGCACGAGGAGTCACCGCCATGCCCAGCCCCGGAGCCGGTCCGCTGCCCCCGCCGGGTCCCGTCGGCGGAGCGCCGCAGCGGCTGCGCGGCGGCGTCCTCGGCATGGCGGACATCGCCGTCGCCACCATGGCCAACGTCGGCCCGGCGATGAGCTTCTTCTTCAGTTTCGCCTTCCTGGCCACCACGGCGGGTGAAGGGTCTCCCCTGACCATCCTCGCCGCGGGCGTCGCGGTCGGGCTCCTCGGCAACACGCTGGCGGAGTTCTCCCGGGCGCACCCCTCGGCAGGCAGCTTCATCACCTTCGTCGGCAAGACCTTCGGACCGGTCAGCGCGGTCACCACGGCCCTGCTGGCGACGTTGGGCTACATCGTGGCGATGGCCGGTGTCATCTCCATCTCCGGCGGGTTCGTGCAGATCACCCTGCACCACTACACCGGCGTGGACCTGCCGTGGATCATCTGGACGCTGCTGCTCACCGGCCTGGCCGTGGTGCTGATGCTGCGCGGGGTAGTGGTCTCCACCAAGTGGGCCGGCTACTTCTTCGGCATGGAGATGCTCGTGCTGGCCGTCGTGTCGGTCGTGGCACTGGTCGAACACCGCGGCGGGCTCTCCCCCGACCCGTTCCTGCCCAGCCACATCAGCGACGGCTTCAAGGGGCTGGCGGCGGGCTTCCCGCTGGGGGTGTACATGTTCATCGGTTGGGAGAACTCGGCGGCGCTCGCCGAGGAGACGGAGAACCCCCGGCGCAACGTCGGCCGCGCGGTGTTCTCCTCGGTCGCCATCATGACGGTCGGCTACGTCCTCTTCGCCTACTCCACCCTGGCCGGCTTCGGCTACGACGTGGAGCGGCTCGGGGACTCCCCCACCCCCTTCATCGACGTCGCCCACCGCACCCTCGGCGCGCTGGCGTTCCTCGCCTACCTCGGCGGTCTCACCTCCACCCTCGGCGTGCTGATCGCGGGCATCAACTCCCAGGCCCGCCTGGTGTTCAACGCCGGACGGGAGGGACTGCTCCCGTCCTTCCTCGGCTATGTGCACCCCATCCGCCGCACACCGAACAAGGCGATCGTCACCTTCACCGCCACCGCCCTGCTGATCATCGGCGGCTGGGCCCTGGGCCACCTGGTGGGCTCGGACGGCGGCTCGACGAATCCGGTGGTCTTCTTCACCGAGTCCTCGGCCCTCGGCGCCACCCTGATCCTGCTGGTCTACCTCGCCTCCAACATCGCCCTGCCGCTGTACTACCGCAGGTACCGCCCACAGGAGTTCCGGGTGGTCCGGCACCTGGTCCTGCCCGCGCTCGGCACGGTGGCCATCCTGGTCCCGTTGTACTACCTCGCCAAGCCCGGCCAGCCCGCGCCGTACAACTGGTTCCCCTACGCGGCGGTCGCCGCCCTGCTCGTCGCCCTCGGCTACGCGGCCCTCCTGGTCCGCCGCGACCCGACCCTGGCCGAACGCGTCGGCTCCATCGTCGCCGACGCGGACTGAACCCACACGGATCCGCTTGCCGCCCTCGGTGATGTCGGCGAGGTCGGCCGGGCGCAGCCGGTGGCCCGGCGCTCCGGACGGACCCGGCGGTCACGCAGCCGGGCCGTGGTGGTCATGACCAGACCTCGCCCCGCCGGGCGGAGCGCCGGGCGGTATGACCGGATTGTTGGTCAACCCTTACCGGTGCCTTTCCGGTCGTGCATCCTCCGCCCCGTACCGTTGCGGTGGCGGCGGCTGCCGTCGCCTGTCTTTCGACCGGGTGGGAGTGTGGATGACGATCGGTCGCCGGGCCGTGCTGGCCGCCGTGGCGTCAGGCGCGCTGGCCGGGTGCGCGGGCCCGAAGAGCGCGACGAGCGGCGGCACGTCCGGCCCGCCCGCGGCGCCCGCACCGAACGCCACGCCGGCGCCGAACGCCACCAAGGACGCCCCGACGTCCACCCCCTCGGCGACGGCACCGGCGGTGACCCGCGCCGGGATCGTGGCCCGCTACGGTCGTGCCGTACCGCACTCATGGGGCTTCGAGGCCCCCGGGGTGGTGCACGCGCTGCCGAAGGGGAAGCGTGAGATCGCGCTGACCTTCGACGCCTGCGGCGGCCCGGGCGGCAGCGGCTACGACCAGGCGCTGATCGACTTCCTGCGCAAGCGGGAGGTACCGGCGACCCTCTTCATCAACTCCCGCTGGATCGACGCCAACCCGGCCCTCTTCCGCCGGCTGGCCGCCGAGCCGCTGTTCGAGATCGCCAACCACGGCACCCGGCACCGACCGCTGTCGGTCACCGGGCGCTCCGCCTACGGCATCCGCGGCACCCGCGACGCCGGGGAGGTGTACGACGAGATCGCCGGCAACCGGACCAGGCTCACCCGGCTGCTGGGCGCCCCGCCGCGCTTCTTCCGGTCCGGCACCGCGTACTGCGACGACGTCGCGGCGCGCATCGTCACCGACCTGGGGGAACGCTTCGCGAGCTTCTCGGTCAACGGCGACGGGGGCGCCACCTTCACCCCCGAGCAGGTGCGCGCCACCGTGGCGTCCGCGCCCGGCGGCTCCATCGTCATCTGCCACATGAACCACCCCGAGGGCGGCACCGCCCGGGGCATCGCCGCCGCCGTACCGGGCCTGCTGGCGAGCGGTCACACCTTCGTCCGTCTGTCGGACGCGCTGGGCTGACGGAGCCTCCGGCCCGCCCCGGAACCCGTGTCACACCACCGAGGCGATCAACTGGTCGATCAGGGCTATGAGGACGTCCCGGCACGACTCGCGCTCCCGCGCGTCGCACAGCAGCACCTGGATGTGCTCGGGCAGCGCCAGAGCCTCCCGTATCTCCTCGGGCGGGTAGGGGTGATGCCCGTGGAAGCCGTTGACGGCGACGACGAAGGGGATGCCGCGGCGTTCGAAGAAGTCGATGGCGGCGAAGCTGGACTCCGGGCGGCGGACGTCGATCAGGACGACGGCGCCGAGGGCGCCGATCGCGAGGTCGTTCCACATGAACCAGAACCGCTGCTGACCGGGCGTGCCGAAGAGGTACAGCACGAGGTCCCGGCCGACCGTGATGCGGCCGAAGTCCAGGGCCACGGTGGTGGCCCGCTTCTCCTCGATGCCGGCGAGGTCGTCGACGTCCAGCCCGGCCGCGGTCAGCGGCTCCTCGGTGCGCAGCGGAACGATCTCGCTGACCGACCCGACCATGGTGGTCTTGCCGACGCCGAACCCCCCGGCGATCAGGATCTTCACCGTGTCGGGGGCCGACGCCGTGCGGGTGGCGGTGTCAGAGCCGGCCAAGGCCGTCCCTCACTTTCTGCAGCAGTTGAAGGTCCGGAGTGCGGGAGACGGGGTGCGGCGGGCGGACGGTGATCCGGCCGGCCTCCAGCAGATCGCACAGCATGATCACGACCACGCTCACCGGCAGATCGAGATGCGCGGCGAGCTCCGCCACGGCGATGGGCTCCGCGCACCGCTTCAGGATGCGCGCCTGCTCGGGCTGCGGCCGGGGCGCCCACACGGGCGGCGGGTCCACCGCCGTCACCGTGGTGATGAGGGTGAAGTCGGCGCGGCTGGGCCGGGTCCGGCCGCCGGTCAGCGTGAACGGCCTGACCAGCCGGCCCGCCGCGTCGCCTCCGCTCACCTCACTCGCCGCTGCGGGAGACGCCGAGGCCGGTCCGCGGTGCCGCACTCAGGTGCTCGCCGATCTTCTTCACCAGCATGTTCATCTGGTACGCCACCACACCCACGTCGGCGCCCGGGCCGGTGAGGACGGCGAGGTGGGCGCCGGGCCCGGCCTGGGTGAGGATCAGATAGCTGTGGGCCATCTCGATGAGCGCCTGACGTACCGGGCCGCCGCGGAAATCCATGCTGACGCCCTTGCTGAGGCTCATCAGGCCGGACGCGGTCGCCGCGAGCCGTTCGGCGTCGTCGCGGACGAATCCGGTGGAGTGGCTGACGACCAGTCCGTCCTCCGAGAGCACCACCGCGTGGGCGACCCCGGCGACCCGGTCCACGAGTGAGGTGAGCAACTGGTCGAGCTGGCTGTGCGTGGCAGGGGATCGTGTCATGTCGGTGTCCTTCACGAGCGGTCGGCGAGCGGTGTGGACGTCGGGGCGGCCTCGGGTGCGTCGGCTGCGGCGGGCTCCGCCCGGTCGTACTGCTCCGGCGCGGCCTCGTCACGCGCCCGCAGGGTGCCGCGCTGGAAGCCCGCGAGGGAGGAGGCGGCGCGTTCCGCGGTGAACTCGGCGAGGCCGCCTCCCTCTTCACCGGGCGCCGCCTCCTCGAGCAGCTCGGCGGCCAGACTGGTCTGGGGCACCCGGCGCGGCAGCGGGGGAAGTCCCTCTGCGCTCCCGGCTCCGTGGGTGTGCCCCGCGCCCTCCTTCCGGGTGGGCGTGGCAGGACGCCGGACGCCTGCCGTGGGAGCGGCGTCGGGGGTGCGGGCCGGGCGGGTAGGCCCAGGCTCCCGTACGGGCTCTGTGTCGGGCGCCCCGGAGGAGCCGGGGGCCTCGCGCACCACGATGTCGTACGGGACGAGCACGATCGCCGTGGTCCCGCCGTACGGCGAGGGGCGCAGCGTCACGGCGATGCCGTGCCGGTTGGCGAGCCGGGCGATCACGAACATGCCGAGCCTGAGGTCGTCGGCCAGGGCCACCACGTCGAACTGCGGGGCCACTGCCAACTGGGCGTTGAGCTGGCCGTAGTCCTCCTCGGACAGGCCCAGTCCGCGGTCCTCGATCTCGATGGCGAGGCCCTTGGCGACCAGCGCGGCCCGCACCTGGACGGGGCTCGGGGCGGGCGAGTACACGGTCGCGTTGTCGATGAGTTCGGCCAGCAGGTGGATGAGGTCGGCAACCGCGGGCGGGGACACGTACACGTCCTCGTCGGTGTGCACCTCCACCCGCTGGTACTCGGCGACCTCGCCGACGGCGCTGCGCACGATGTCGATCAGCGCGACCGGCTCGGTCCAGCTGCGCCGGGGCTGTTCGCCGCTGATGATGACGAGGTTCTCCTCGTAGCGGCGCAACTGGCTTGCGGTGGAGTCCAGTTCGTACAACCCCTTGAGTACGTCGGGGTCCTGGTGCTGTCGCTCCAGCGCGTCCAGCTTGCTGAGCTGGAGGTTGACCAGGTTCTGGCTCTGCCGGGCGATGCCGAGGATCACCTTCTGGAAACCGCGCCGGGTCTCGGCGAGTTCGACGGCGGTGTGGACGGCGGTGCGCTGCGCGGTGTTGAACGCCTGGGCCACCTGGCCGAGTTCGTCGCGCCCGTAGTCGAGCGGCGGCGTCGCGGACTCCACGTCGACCTTCTCGCCCCGCTCCAGGCGGGCCACCACGTCGGGCAGCCGCTCCTCGGCCAGTGAGAGCGTGGCGAGCCTGAGGCCGCGCAGCCGGCCGGACAGGGAGCGGGTGATCCGCCAGGACATGCCGACGCACAGCAGGAGGGCGGCGAGTCCGCCCGCGCTCAGCGATCCGGCCTTGAGCAGCAGGCCGTCTGCCGTGTCGGCACTGCGGTCGAGCAGCTGCGCCGTCTGCTGCCGGATCAGCGCCGTGTACTGGTCGGCGAGCGTGTTCATCGCGGTGCTCCACCGCTGCCGGACGTCGGGCAGGACCACCCCGCGCGCGCCGGACGTCGCCCGGGCCGCGAGCACCTGGTCCTCGACGCTGTGCAGGGTCGCCCACTCGGGCGACTGCAGGATCCGTTCGGCCTGTGTCTTCATGCTGCCCCTCAGCGCGGGCACGATCTGGTCCTGGACCAGCCAGCGGCGGGCGTGGACCAGCTGCATGAACTGCTCCCACGACGCGTCGTCCATGCGTCGCGACGGCCAGGCCAGACTGAGTTCCGCGTCCTCCTGGGAGGCCAGCTCCGCGGCGTTCTCCAACGCGACCAGCGGGCCGGCCTGCGAGGTGAGGTCGCCGTCGTCGACCTGGGACAGCTCCTGGAAGGCCTGGATCTGCCGGCCGATGATCGCGGTGTACTGGTCCAGCGCCTGCTGCGCGGTGATGTCCGTGGGACGGTCCACCTGGTCGCGGTAGTACTCCAGGCTGCCCACCGACGCGACGACGGAGTACATCGGGTCCTTGATACGGGAGGGCGCCCGTTTGATGGCGTCGGCCTGCCCGGTGAGCTGCGCCACCGCCGCGTCCGTCGCCCTGCGCCGGGCGTCCAGGGCGGCCCGGGAGCCGTGCGGGGAGGCCAGCCATGCCGCGGACAGTTGCCGCTCCCGCTGCAGGGCGAGCGCCGCCTCGGTACCCATGGCGCCGGTGGAGCGGCTCAGCCCCGTCTGCGCGCGCAACCGCAGCCCCTCCGAGAACATCTGGGTCGTGGTCACACCCCAGACGGCGGCGAGCGTGACGCTGGGTACCAGCGCGAGAAGGATCAGGGAGAGGCGTATGGAGCCGAGACGGCGCCGGATGGGTGTCGGTGTCCGTCGAGACATCGTGGTCCTAGAGCGGTCCGTGGGATACGGGAAATCCGTGGGATACAGGGAAAGGGGGACGGACGCGTGGGGTGAGCGCGTGTCCGGTGCGACACAGGGGTGCGCAGGATGTTATCGGTCCGTGTGACCTGGCGCACCGACAGCGACGGATCGTTTTGGCGCTTCTTGGCCGGAGGTGCCCGCTCAGCGGGTGCCGCCCGCCGCGAACTTCGCCACCGTGGTGATGTTCGCCTTGGTCACGAAGGCGGGACCGGTGAGCACCGGGGCGGTGCCGCCGCCGCTGACATTGCCGTTGGTCTTGTACAGCCACAGCGAGTCAACGGCGAGGTAGCCCTGCAGATACGGCTGTTGGTCCACGGCGAACTGCACGTCCCCGTTCTGCACGGCCTTGACCAGGTCGGTGTTGAGGTCGAAGGTGGCGACGCGTGCCCTGCTGCCCGCCTGCTGCACCGCCGTGACCGCGGCGAGCGCGAACTGCGCGCCCAGTGTGACCACCGCGTCGATGGTCGGGTCCTGCCGCAACTGGGCGGCGACAGCGCCGGTCACGGCGTTCATGTCAGTGCCGTCCACGTAGAGCAGGTCGGTCCGGCCGCCGAACGCCTTCTTCACCCCGGCGCAGCGCGCCTCCAGGGCGACGTTGCCGCGCTCGTGGATGACGCACAGGGCGTGCGTGGCGTGGAGGTCGTTCAGCTTGCCGCCGACGGCGCGGCCCGCGACGCTCTCGTCCTGGCCGAAGTACTCCAGAACGCCTTCCGAACGCCAGGCGTCGATCCCGGAGTTGAGCCCGACGACCGGTATGCCCGCCGCCCTGGCGTCGGCGATCGGCCCCTTCATCGCCTCCGGCTTGGCCAGCGTCAGCGCGATGCCGTCGACCCGGTCCTTGACCGCGTCGCGCACCAACTCGGCCTGTCCCGCCGGGTCCGGGTCGTCCGCGTACGTCAACTCGGCGCCGTCCTTGGCCGCGGCCGCCTCGGCGCCCTTGCGCACCAGCTCCCAGAAGGCGTCGTCCTTGGCTCCGTGGGTGACCAGGGCGACCTTGAGCCGGCCGGGGCCGGAGGCCTTCGCGGCGGAGTCGGCGGCGGAGCCGCCGAGACCGGAGCAGCCGGCCAGCAGCAGGCCGACGGCGACGGCGACGGTCAGGGCGGTGCCGAACGGGGTTCTGCGGGACCGGTGCGGAGTGTGAGGGGTCTTCATGGGGTGCGGCACCTCGCTGTGCAGCCGAGCCGGTGGACGGTGGTCGTACGGGTAGGGCGGACGGGAGCCGGGGCATACCGGCTCGGTGGCTCGCGCTGAGCCGGAGCCAATCGCGGGTGACCGCCCGTGGTCAAGTGAACGACCCCGGGTAGTCGGTTGTTGCTGCCGCATTGTGATGATCTCCGCGCTGCCGGGTCCCGGACACGTGCGCCCGGCAGATCACGGCCGGCGGCACCTCCGGGGACGGGCCTTCCCGGCGAGACCGACGACATGTAGCTTTTGGCGTGATATGAGCGATTCGCACCATCGCGTCGTGCCATGGTGTCGTCCTGTTCGATCACGTTCCTGCCAGGAGGCCGGGGTGTACCGTCCGCGTGAGTGGCCGCAGGGGCGTCCGTGATGACCGGACCGAGGCGGCGACCCCGGCAGCCGGGCCCCCGTGACCCGCGATTGCGGCTGCACGACGAGCTGGTCCGGATCGACGACCAGTTGCGGGCCCTGGTCGCCGCCATGGACCGGCTGCAGGGGCTGCTGGACGCCGTGGTGGCCATCAGCCGGGAGATGGAACTGCCCGGTGTGCTGAACCGCATCGTGACCACCGCCATGGACCTGGTGGGCGCCCGCTACGGGGCGCTGGGAGTGCTCGACGAGTCCGGTCGGTCCCTGAGGGAGTTCATCACCGCCGGCCTGTCCGAGCAGGAGTACACCGACCTGGCCGGGACCGGCCTGCCCGAGGGCGGGGGCGTCCTCGGGCACCTGATCAGCCACCCCGAGCCCCTGCGGGTCGACGACATCCCCGCGCACCCGTCCTCCATCGGCTTTCCGACGGGCCACCCGCTCCTGCGCACCCTTCTCGGCGTGGCCATCAGCGTGCGCGGCGAGATCTACGGCGACCTCTACCTGTCCGAGCGGCGCGACGGGCGGCCCTTCGACGTCCACGACGAGAACATCGTCGTCGCCCTGGCCGGCGCTGCCGGCATCGCGATCGAGAACGTCCGTCTGTTCGAGCAGGTGCGCACCGCGTCCGAGCAGTTCCAGCGGCTTCTGCTGCCGGCCCTGCCCGATCTGCGTCCGTTCGACACCGCCGCGATCTACCGGCCCGCCGCCGAGCCGAGCCGGCTCGGCGGCGACTGGTACGACGCCATCCTGCTGCCCGACGACGCGGTGGCGGTCGTCATCGGCGACGTGGTGGGCCACGATCTCCAGGCCGCTGCCGCCATGGCCTCCACCCGCAACATGCTGCGCGCCCTGCTCTTCGACCGGTGCACTCCGCCGAGCGCGATCCTCGCCCGGCTCGACCGCACCCTGCAGGGCATCACCGACGCCCCCGTCACCACCACGAGCCTGGCCCGCATCGAACCCGACGGGCCGGGGTGGCGGCTGCACTGGAGCACCGCGGGCCATGTACCGCCCCTGGTGATCGCCCCCGGCCGTAAGGCGGAGTACCTGTTCGCCGAGCCCGGACTGCCCCTCGGGGTCGACACCGGACAGGCCCGCCCCGACCACATCCGCCCACTGCCCCCGGGCAGCACCGTGGTCCTCTTCACCGACGGTCTGGTCGAACACCCCCACCGCCCCATCGACGAGTGTCTGGACGAGCTCTCCGCTCTCGCCACCGCCCATGCCGGCCTGCCCCTGGAGGACTTCGTCCGGACGCTCGCCGACCACCGCCCCAGCGACGGCCACGACGACATGGCCATCCTCGCCCTGCGCATCCCGCCCGTCTGAGGAACACCCCGAGCAGCGGACCGCTTCACTGCGTGCCCCCTTGGTGGATCGCGCGCCACCGGCGGACGATGGACTACGGGGCCGAGCCGATGGGGAGGCACCCGATGTCCGTCGCGCGGCATGAGAGGCTCCGGCGCGGTGCGGTGACCGCCCTGGAGATCTGCGCCATCGCCGCGCTGTACTACGTCTCGGGCAGACTCGGGTTGCTCCAGCAACTGGTACGCGGTCAGGTCACCCCGCTGTGGCCGCCGACCGGGATCGCGCTTGCCGCGCTGCTGCTCCTCGGGCCCCGGACGTGGCCGGGGATCACCCTGGGCGCGTTTGCGGTCAACATCTCTCTCGGCCCGTCGGTTCCCGCCGTGCTCACGATCTCGGCCGGGAACACGCTCGCGCCGCTGTGCTCGTACGCGCTTCTGCGCCGCGCCGGGTTCCGTACCGAGATGGACCGGCTGCGGGACGCGCTGGCGCTGGTCTTCCTCGGCGCCTTCACCGGCATGCTCCTCAGCGCGACGGTGGGCAGCTGCACTCTGCTGATCGCCGGTGCGCTGTCCGCCGGCGCCTTCTGGCCGTCGTGGTCGGTGTGGTGGACCGGCGACGCGATGGGGGTGCTGCTGGTCACGCCGGTCCTGCTGGTGCTGCGCTCCGCGCGCCGGCCGCAGGACGTGCCGCGGCACCGGTGGGGGGAGGGAGTGCTGCTGACGGCGGCCACCGCCGGCGTCGGGTTCCTCGAGGTCAGTCGCGTACCGCTGCTCTTCATCGCCCTGCCGTTGCTGGTCTGGGCGGCCTTCCGCTTCCAGCGGGCGGGAGCCGCGCCCTGCGCGCTGGCCGTGTCGACGTTCGCCATCCTCGCCGCGGCCCGGAAGACGGGGCCGTTCGCCGGCCACGACCTGCTGGCGAACATGATCACGCTACAGGCGTTCAACGGCTCGGTCGCTCTCACCGCCCTGCTGCTCGGCGCGAAGATCAGCGAGCACAGACAGGACCGGAAAGAGATCGAACAGGCGTGCCGTCAGCTCGCCGACATGGTGGCGAGGATCGCTCCGGAGGAGGCCGAGGAGGCGACGAGCCTCGAGGGCGAGGAGGACGGGGACGGGGACGGGGATCGCCCCCGCGACCACCGCGGTCCACCGGCGGCCGAATCGTGGACGCGGGACCGGTGGGGCCACCGCCCTCGCCCTCCTTGACGAAGGATCCGGCCGGCCGCCGTCCGGAATGCCGTGCGGCCGGCGTGTCGGAGACGACGGGCACGAACCGCTTCCCGCTCGAGGAGGACCTCGTCCTGGACGCCCCGACCCCGCCGTGGACAGCCCCGCCCGGGCCGTGCGCCGACGGGTGACGGGCGAGTCCGCCCGTCACGCGCTGCACCGGGCCCACGTCGCCGGGCCGGGCGGCGAGGCCCCGAGGTCGTCGCCCGGCTGGTGCACGGCTGCGCCCGGCTGCGGGCCCGCGGGCGCGAGATCGACGAGCAGCGCGAGCAGGCGCTCGCCGCCGCTCTCGCCACCGCCACGGGCGCCGGCGGCGACGACCTCGCGCCCCGCCCGGCCACGGCCCAGCCGGCCGCCGCGCACCGGGTGGTCTTCCGTCCGGTTCGCCGCCTGGAACGCGACGCCCGTGCCCGGTCGCGGTGAGCCTCTGGGCGGTGGCCGCGGCGAAACCTTCCCGCGTGCCGGTCCGTGGGGCCCACAGCCCTACGACCTCGCGGCCGGCCGGTCCCGGGGGCTGGCTGCCCGGACCCCCGCCGACCAGGTCGACGGCGCCGCCGCCGAGGCCGCCCGCGAAGGCCTTCGGCACGCGGAGCCGGCACTCGGCGCCTACGCGGTGCGCAGGGACTGAGCTGCCGTCGGCCGGCGACAGGCACCGCTCCGTCGACCGCTGCGGTCAGCCCTCGTCGGGGACCAGGCGCAGGGAGATGGAGTTGATGCAGTACCGCTGGTCCGTGGGCGTCGGGTAACCCTCCCCCTCGAACACGTGCCCGAGATGGGAGCCGCACCTGGTGCACCGCACCTCCGTCCGCACCATCCCGTGCGAGCGGTCCTCGATGAGTTCCACCGCGTCGCTGTCCTTCGGGTCGTAGAAGGACGGCCAGCCGCAGTGGGACTCGAACTTCGTGTCCGAGGTGAAGAGTTCGGCGCCGCAGGCGCGGCAGGAGTACACGCCCTTGGTCTTGCTGTTCGTGTACTCACCGGTGAAGGCGGGCTCCGTGCCGGCCTGGCGCAGGACGGCGTACTCCGCCGGGGTCAGCTCCTCGCGCCACTGCTCGTCCGGCTTCTCGACGTCGTACGACATGAAGACCAACCCCTTAGCTCTGTGCGAGACGGTCCAGGATCCGCGGGCCGAGGTCCGTGACGTCGCCCGCTCCCATGGTGAGAACGAGATCGCCCGGCTTCGCCATTCCCGCGACCACCGCGGGGACCTCCGCCCTGTCGTGGACGGCCTGCACGTCCGCGCCCGCCGCCCGCGCCGCCTCGATGATCAGCTCGCTGGTCACGCCCGGGATCGGGTCCTCGCGGGCCGGGTAGATGTCCAGGACCACGGAGGCGTCCGCGAGCGCCAGTGCCCGGCCCATCTCCTTGCCCAGTTCCTGGGTGCGGGAGAACAGGTGGGGCTGGAAGACCACGAGGATGCGGGACCCGCCGACCGCGGCCCGCATCGCCTCCAGGTCCGCCGTCATCTCCGTGGGGTGGTGCGCGTAGGAGTCGACGACCTGGACACCGGCCCGCTCGCCCTTGAGCTGCAGACGTCGCTTCACACCCGTGTACGCGGCCAGGGCCGGGGCCAGCTCCGCCGCCGGGATGCCGAGCGCCACGCCCGCCGTCAGGGCCGCGACCGCGTTCGCCGCGTAGTGGCGGCCGGGGACGGAGACCGCGAAGGTCAGCTCCGAGCCGTCCAGGTCCACCGTGACCCGGCTCTTCAGGCCCTGCGGGACGATCGAGAGGATGCGTACGTCGGCGTCCGGCGCCTCGCCGTACGTCACCGTCCGCACCGAACCGGCCAGCCGCCGCGTCAGTTCGCGCGCACCCTCGTGGTCCGCCGAGATCACCAGCGTGCCACCGGGGACGATCCGGCCCGCGAAGGTCTGGAAGGACTCGTGGATCTCCTCCATGGACGCGTAGTTCGCGTGGTGGTCCAGTTCGACGTTGAGGACGATGGCGACCTCGGGGGCGTACTTGTGGAAGCTGCGGTCCGATTCGTCCGCCTCCGCCACGAAGATGTCGCCCTCGCCGTGCAGCGCGTTCGAGCCGGGGGCGTCCAGGTCTCCGCCGATGGCGTACGACGGCTTCAGGCCCAGCTCGGTCAGGGACACCGCCAGCATCGACGTGGTCGTCGTCTTGCCGTGGGTGCCCGCGACCGCGATCGGGCGCAGGTCCTCCATCAGGGCCGCCAGGGCGTCGGAGCGGTGGACCACCGGGATGCCCAGCTCGGCCGCGCGCGCCAGCTCGGGGTTGTCCTCACGGATCGCCGAGGAGACGACGACACAGCTCGCGTCGTCGGCGAGGTGCCCGGCCGCGTGGCCGATGTGCACCGTCACGCCCAGCGCGCGCAGGGCCTCGGCGGTCGGCGAGTCCTTGGCGTCGCTGCCCGCCACCCTGGCGCCGCGCTGCGCCAGGATCTTCGCGATGCCCGACATTCCGGCGCCGCCGATGCCGATGAAGTGCGGTCGGTCCATGGCGGTGGGGAGGCCGGGTGCCATGCGTGTCTCCTGGGTGCGGGTACGGCGGACGTTCAGCGACACACCCTAGTGCGTCGCACGGGAGTCCCGGCGCCGCTCAGGCCTTGCTGTGGGAGAACAGCTTCAGCACCGGCACCCCCACCTTGTGCCGCGCCCTGGAGGCCCAGTCGCGGTGGAAGAACTCCTCCACGTAGTGCGGGTCGGTCAGCACGATCACCTCGTCCGCGCCGACCTCGTCGACCAGATCCTTGAGCGCGTCCAGCGGGTGGTCCTCGATCAGACGCCCCTGGGCCGCGCTGCCCGCCGCGTGCAGCGCGGCCAGCGACACCTCCAGGGCCTGCCGGCCCAGCTCGACGGCGTCCTTGCCCTCCGGTGTCTCCCGTTCGTGCGCCGCCTCGTCCAGCTCGCCCAGGGCGATGTCGTCGATGGCCCGCAGCAGGCGGTCCGCCTGGTCCCCGCGGGGCTGCAACAGGACGTGGAAGGAGACCGGCTCGTCACCGTGCAACGTGGTGACGAACTCCACGTCGGCGGACGTGAGGGCCTTTTCGATCATCAATACGCTCGTGAACACGACAGGCGCCCTTCTCCTCCATGGACCGCGGACCTATCCCGGTGGGCCGTCACGACCCTTGCGGAAACCATCCTGCCCCGGCACCGGCACGGGATCCGCGAGAACTAGTGTGCCCACCGAACACTGAACGGAACGGGTGATTCCTCACCGTCGGCGCACACCACCGGCTCCCGTGCGAAAACGTCCCATACCGCCGTGCCGCTACCGCCGTGCCGCTCAGGTCCGGCGGTACCGCGTGAACAGGAACCCCTCCTCCTCCAGCAACGACGCCAGCGCGAAGCGCTTGGGCACCGTGAGCGAGGGGCCCCCGGCGATCCGCTGCGCATCGCCCGCCGTGAGCATGGGGGAGACGGTCAGGCACAGCTCGTCCAGCACCCCGGAGACGATCAGCTGGCCCAGCAGACGCGGCCCGCCCTCGGTGAGCAGCCGGGTCATGCCGAGGTCCGCGAGGGCCCGGACGGCGCGGACGGGGTCCACGCCCATGCCGTCCCCGGCGATCACCACCCTGGCGCCCGCCTTCTCGGCCGCCGCCACCCGGTCCGGTGCCGCCGCGGCCCCGGTGAGCACCAGCGTGGGCACCAGGGCCGAGGTGAACAGCGGCCAGGAGAAGTCCAGCTCCAGGCTGGAGCTGACCACGGCGATCGCGGGCACCGGGGTCTGCCCGGCCGCCTGGCGCATCGCCGCGAGGGCCGCACGCTCGCGGGCCGGGCGGTACCCCTCCTGCCGTACCGTTTCCGCGCCCACGACCACCACGTCCGCGAGCCCCCGCAGCGTGCCGAAGATCCGCATGTCGGCGGCGCTGGAGATCGGCTGGGAGCGCCCCTCGTGCTGGGCGGCACCGTCCAGGGTGGAGACCATGTTGGCGCGCAGCCAGGGCTGCCGGCCGCCGGGCGGGGGCTCCGGATAGGCGTACGCCGCGGCGAGCTCCTCCAGCGACCACTCGCGGTCGACGCCGCCCGCCCTGCCGGCGCCCGGCACCTCGCCGGTGTGCGGGGCCGGAGCACCCGGCCGGGCCGCTGTTTCGTCGGTCACAGGGAACAGGCGTCGCATGTCGTGCAGTGTGGCATGACACGTACAGTGGGGAAGCGTGTCGTCCTCCACCGCCGCCTCCCGGACCGAACCGATAGCCGACGCGGCCCCGCTGTCGCTGTGCGCCCGCGAGCCGCACGTCCCCGCCGACCGGCTCGTCGCCGAGATGGTGCCGCCGCCGCGCTTCGACTCGGTCCGCTTCTCCACGTACATCCCGGACCCGGACCAGCCCAGCCAGAGCGAGGCCGTCCGGGTCCTCGAGGACTTCGCGACCGGGCTCGGCGGGGAGCGGGCCACCGGGAAGCGGGGGTTCCTCGGGTTCGGCAGGAGCAAGGCACCGAAAACGCCCGCAGGCCCCCGCGGCGTCTACCTCGACGGCGGCTACGGCGTCGGCAAGACCCACCTGCTCGCCTCCCTGTGGCACGCCACCCCGGCCGACCCCTCGCTCAAGGCCTTCGGCACGTTCGTGGAGCTGACCAACCTGGTCGGCGCGCTCGGCTTCCAGCAGGCCGTGCAGACGCTGTCGGGCCACCGCCTGCTGTGCATCGACGAGTTCGAGCTGGACGACCCCGGTGACACCGTCCTCGTCTCCACCCTGCTCGGCAAGCTCGTCGAGGCCGGCGTGGCGCTCGCCGCCACCTCCAACACCCTGCCGGGCAGGCTCGGCGAGGGCCGCTTCGCCGCGGCCGACTTCCTGCGCGAGATCCAGGGCCTCGCGGCCCACTTCCGCACGCTGCGCATCGACGGCGAGGACTACCGCCACCGCGGACTGCCCGAGGCGCCGGCGCCGTACACCGACGCGCAGGTGACGAAGGCGGCGTACACCACCGCGGGCGCCTCGCTCGACGCCTTCCCGGAGTTGCTCGAGCACCTGGCGCGCGTGCACCCCAGCCGGTACGGCGCGCTGACCGACGGAGTGAGGGCGGTGTGCCTGACGGACGTCCGGCCGGTGCCCGACCAGTCGACGGCGCTGCGGCTCGTGGTGCTCGCGGACCGGCTCTACGACCGCGAGGTGCCGGTGCTCGCCTCCGGGCTGCCGTTCGACCAGCTGTTCGGCGAGGAGATGCTGAAGGGCGGCTACCGCAAGAAGTACTTCCGTGCCATCTCCCGCCTCACCGCACTCGCACGCGACGCCGGGAGCCTCGTCCAGCGGTAGCACCACTGGCCCGTTCACGCGTAGCAGGCCCGAACGGGCGTGCGTCAGCGACGACTTCAAGCCATGCCCACCTCGGTTTTTGGGCTTTCCTTTACCTGAAACGTGCAGTTGACCCTGCAAAGGTGGTTGCCGGGTTAACGTGTTCGCGAGACACGCTCTGAAAAGACGCGGGCAAGGGGAAGGAGGCGCATGGTACGCGGTGCGACGGTCCGGTTCGTGCTCACGATCCTCTCCGCCGTCCTGCTCGCCCTGCAGCTCTTCGCGCCCACCGCGTCCTTCACCGCCTCCGCGCACCAGGTCCACATGAGGGCCGCCGACGCCCCGGAGGCGGTCACCGCAAAGCGCGCCGACGAGACGGACGAGGTCGTCACCTGCGGCGGCCACGAACACCCGGCCGGCCCCACCGGCCCGCTGCGCACCCGCGTCCGGCACCGCGCGGCGCCGGACCCCGCTCCGGAGCCCCCCGCTCTCGTGCCGCCGGCCCACGACGCCGCGGCCGTGCGGCCACCGGCCGCCTCTCCCGCCGCGCTGCACATATCCAGATCCTCGACCACTCACGCTCCCGCGGCACTCCAGGTGTTCCGCTGCTGAGCCCTTCACCCGGTACGGGCTGACATCGACCTCCCCCACCCCGCCACATCGGCTCACCCCGCCACATCGGCGGAGCACGCCGACGTGGGTCGTGTCGCCGTACCCGCATATGCCACGTTTCATACACCGACGCGCCATCCAGGGCGCGCCAGGAGGAACTGACAATGCAGCCCCTCATCGACAACGCCCGTGCGCACGGTCAGCGCCCGGAGGAGTTCGCCCGGCTGGCCGAGGGCCAGTCCCCGCAGGTGTTGTTCATCACCTGCTCCGACTCCCGCGTCGTGCCCGCGCTGATCACCGGAGCCCGGCCCGGTGAACTGTTCGAACTGCGCACCGCGGGCAACATCGTGCCCCCGTACGTCTCCGAACACCCCACCAGCGAGGCGGCCACCGTCGAATACGCCGTGGAGGTCCTCGGCGTCCAGGACATCGTGGTCTGCGGGCACTCCCACTGCGGAGCCGTCGGCGCGCTCGTGCGCGGTGACGACCTGACCGCCGTGCCGGCCGTGCGGGACTGGCTCGCGCACGCCGCGCCCGAGCCGCGCTCGTCCGCCACGGACGACCCGACGGTCGCGGAGGCCGTGCAGAACCACGTGCTGGCGCAGTTGCTGCGCCTGCGCTCCTACCCGTGCATCGAGCAGCGCCTGAAGGCGGATCGACTGCGCCTGCACGGCTGGTACTACGAGGTCCACACCGGATCGGTGCACGAACACCGCACCGACACCGACACGTTCCGGGCTCTGTGAGCGGCGCCATGACCAAGTTTCCTCATCTCAAGCAGGACTTCGCCGCCTCGCTCGTGGTCTTCCTGGTCGCGCTCCCGCTGTGCGTGGGCGTGGCCGTCGCCTCCGGCGTCCCCGCCGAACTGGGGCTCGTCACCGGCATCGTGGGCGGCATCATCACCGGACTGATGCCCGGCAGCAGCCTGCAGGTGTCCGGTCCCGCCGCGGGTCTGACCGTGCTGGTCTTCGAGGCCGTCGGCGAGTTCGGGCTGCCGGCGCTCGGTGTGACCGTGCTGGCCGCCGGACTGCTCCAGCTCGCCATGGGCGCCCTGAAGCTCGGCCGCTGGTTCCGGGCGATCTCCATATCCGTCGTCGAGGGCATGCTCTGCGGCATCGGGCTGGTGATCATCGCCGGACAGGTCTACGCGGCGGCCGGCCTGAAGGCCCCGGCCTCCGGCATCGACAAGATCGCGGGACTGCCGGGTGCCCTCGTGGACGCTCTCGGCAGCACCACGGCGCTCACCTCGCTCGCCATCGGCGCCGGCACCATCGCCGTGGTCGTGCTGTGGAAGAAGCTTCCGAGGAAGGCGCGGGCCGTGCCGGGCGCCCTCGCGGCGGTGCTGCTGGCCACGCTGACCTCGCTCGCCTTCTCCCTGCCCGTCGCCACAGTGCAGGTGGAGGGCCTGCTCGGCGTGATCCAGCCGCCCGGCTCCGACGCCTTCGGCCGGCTCGCCGACCCGGTCCTCTACGGCACCGTCGTGGCCTTCACCCTGATCGCCTCGGCGGAGAGCCTGTTCAGCGCTGCGGCGGTGGACCGGCTGCACGAGGGCCCACGCACGCAGTACGACAAGGAACTGATGGCCCAGGGCGCGGGCAACGCGGTGTGCGGTCTGCTCGGCGCGCTGCCGATGACCGCGGTGATCGTGCGCAGCTCCGCCAACGTCCACGCGGGCGCGAAGACCAAGGCGTCACGCGTCCTGCACGGCGTGTGGCTGCTGCTGTTCGCGGCGCTGCTGCCGTTCGCCCTGGCACTGATCCCGCTGCCCGCCCTCGCCGGCGTCCTCGTGCACGCGGGCTGGAAGCTGATCCCGTTCCGGCAGATCGCCTCCCTGTGGCGGACGCACCGGGGCGAGGCGCTGATCCTCGTGGTCACCGCCGTCGCGATCGTCGCGGTGAACATGTTCGAGGGCGTGCTGATCGGTCTGGCCCTGTCCGTCGTCAAGACCGCCTGGGAGGCCTCCAAGGCCAAGCTGGAGGTCGTCGACAAGGGCGCCGGACCCATCCAGGTGCACCTGTCGGGCAATGCGACGTTCCTGCGGCTGCCGAAGATCCTCGACAGCCTGGAGGCGCTCCCGCAGGACCGCCCGGTCGAGCTGGACCTGTCCGGGCTGCACCACCTGGACCACGCCTGCCGTACGGCCCTGGAGAACTGGGCGGAGCGGCACAGCGCGGCCGGGACGGAGCCCGTGCGGATGACGTCCGGCGCGGAGCCGCTGCAGATGGCGTCCGGCACCTGACGAGGCGGGGCCGCCCGCCCCACCGTCCCTGGGCCCGCCGGTGGCGCACCGGCGGGCCTCGCCCTCGACGGCCTTCGCCGCCGTCCCTCGCCGTCCCTCGCCTGACGGGCTCCGGCGGAACTATCGTGGCAAGTGCACACATACCGGTCCTCTCGATCAGGGGGTCGTCATGCTCCAGGAGCTGGTGGATGCCCTGGTGGGGGTCGGAGTCGCGGGGCTCGTGGGCCTCGCGTCGGCGGCACGGGTCGTCAAGCAGTACGAGCGCGGAGTGGTCTTTCGCTTCGGACGGCTCCTCGGGGCGCCCAGGCCGCCGGGTTTCACACTGATCATTCCCATGGCGGACCGGCTGCAGAAGGTCAACATGCAGATCGTGACGCTGCCGATCCCCGGACAGGAGGGCATCACCCGGGACAACGTGACCGTGCGCGTGGACGCCGTCGTCTACTTCAAGGTGGTCGATCCGGCGAACGCGCTGATCCAGGTCGAGGACTACCGCTTCGCGGTGTCGCAGATGGCGCAGACCTCGCTCCGCTCGATCATCGGCAAGAGCGACCTGGACGACCTGCTGTCGAACCGGGAGAAGCTCAACCAGGGACTGGAACTGATGATCGACAGTCCCGCCGTGGGGTGGGGCGTGCAGATCGACCGGGTCGAGATCAAGGACGTGTCGCTGCCGGACGCGATGAAGCGGTCGATGGCCCGGCAGGCCGAGGCCGACCGTGAGCGCCGGGCACGCATCATCAACGCCGACGCGGAGCTCCAGGCGTCCAGGAAGCTGGCGGAGGCCGCCGGAGTGATGTCCGACCAGCCCGCCGCGCTCCAGCTGCGGCTGCTGCAGACGGTGGTGGCGGTGGCGGCCGAGAAGAACTCGACGCTGGTACTGCCGTTCCCGGTGGAGCTGCTCAGGTTCCTGGAACGGGCGGCCCAGCAGCACGAGGGGCAGCCGGCGGCCGACGGCGCCCGCGCCCCCTCGCCGACGGCCGCACAGGCGCCGCCGGCGGTCACGGCCGGGCAGGCGGCACCGGACGACGCCACGGCAGCCAGGCCGCCTCGGGCCGAGGTTTCTCCCCCGCCGACCAGCGAGCCCGCGCCCGACCTCCCGGAGGAGGCGACCCGCGACCTCCCGGAGGAGGCGACCCGCGACCTCCCGGAGGAGGCGACGCGCGACCTTCCGGAGGAGGCGACCCGCACGCTGTCCTCCGAGAACTCCGTGACGCCTCCGTTGTAGGGCCCGGATGCGTGCGACTGTAGAGCCCGGATGCGTGCGACCGTCCACCAAAGGGTGCGCCATGGCGAAGAAGCGCGACGAGGTCCCGCTGCGTGAACTGCTCCGCCTCCCCGTCGGCGAACCCGTCGACCTGACGGTCCACGACGCCGGCGCGACGCCCGGCGGGCCCCGCGGCAAGGCCGCCGGACTCACGGCCACCGCCCGGACCGGCAAGGACCTGGCCGCCCTGCAGGAACGGCTGTGGGCCGCCGCGACCGCCGGGGACCGCCGCCGGATCCTGCTGGTGCTCCAGGGCATGGACACCAGCGGCAAGGGCGGCACGGTCAAGCACGTCATCGGCCTGCTGAACCCGGCGGGCTGCCGCATCCGCGCCTTCAAGGAGCCGACACCGGAGGAACAGCGGCACGACTTCCTCTGGCGTGTGGTCAGGGCGCTCCCACTCCCCGGCGAGATCGGCATCTTCGACCGCTCGCAGTACGAGGACGTGCTGATCGCCAAGGTCCGCTCGCTGGCCCCGTACGAGGAGATCGACAGCCGCTACGGCCGGATCAACGGCTTCGAGACGTCCCTGACGGACGACGGGGTGACGATCGTGAAGTGCTTCCTGCACATCTCCTACGAGGAACAGCGGCGCCGCCTGCTCAAACGCCTCGACACACCGCGCAAGCGGTGGAAGTTCGACCCCGGCGACCTCGACGCACGGGCCCTGTGGCCGGCCTACCAGCGGGCGTACGAGACGGCTCTGAGCCGCTGCGCCACACCGGCCGCGCCCTGGTACCTGATCCCGGCCGACCACAAGTGGTACCGCAACTGGGCCGTCAGCAGGCTCCTGCTGGAACACCTGCGCGACCTGGATCCCCAGTACCCGGCGGCGGACTACGACGTGGACAGGTGCCGTGAACTCCTCGCGGAGGGCGCGGTGCGGCCGAGGCTGCGACCGGGAGGGTGACACGACGCACCACTACGGCCGAGGCGATCGGAAAAATCCACTTTTGCCAGTAACCGTCGACTTACGTTCCTACGGTGATCCCTCTTGTGCGACGTGCCGCCTGTTTTGCCGTTCTCTGCGCCCTCGGCGCCACGTTCGCCGCCTGCGGAGCCGACGAGGTCCCCCGGCGCCCCGCGCGGGGCGCCACCGGCCGCCCCGGCTCCCCCTCGGCGACCCTCGGCACGCCGATCATGCGGGTGCCGGGGCCCGGCGGACTCACGCCCGTCTTCGACAAAGGCGCGACGCACGACAAGACGGTCGCCCTCACCTTCGACGCGGACATGGCCGCGGACCAGGGAGACCGGGCGGACGCCGGCGAGGCGTTCGACAACCCGGATCTGATCGACACGCTGCGGGACCTGGAGGTGCCGGCGACCGTGTTCATGACGGGGCGCTGGGCGGACCAGTACCCCGAGGAGGCGCGGGACATCGGCGAGGACCCGCTCTTCGAGGTCGGCAACCACTCCTACAGCCACTCCTCCTTCACCCGGAGCTGCTTCGGCCTGCCGGTCCTGCCCGAGAACCAGCTGCGCCAGGATGTGGAGCGCGCGTTCGCCGCGATCCGCAAGGCCGGGGTTTCCCAGGTGATGCCGTACTTCCGTTTCCCCGGCGGCTGCTACGACGACCGTGCCCTGCGCGCGATCGCTCCCCTCGGGGTCACGGCCGTCCAGTGGGACGTGGTGAGCGGGGACGTGTTCGCCACGGACGCGAGCCGGGTCGCGCGGCAGGTGCTGGAGGGGGTCCGGCCCGGTTCCGTGGTGGTGATGCACTGCACCCGCAGCGTGGCCCCGGTGACGGGGGAGGCCGTGCGGGCGGTGGTGCCGGAGCTGCGCAAGCGAGGTTACCGGTTCGTGAAGGTCTCCCAGCTGATCCAGGCCTCGGGCCGGCGCCGACGGTGACCGCGCCGAAGGTGCCTACGCTGGTGGCATGAGCGATGACCGCGAAGTGAGCGCCTACTGCGACACGCCCGCCCCGCGCCCGGCACCGGCGCCCGGGGCGGGCGGCCCGCCGTTCGCCGAGTGCGTGCTGTGCCGGGAGCCGACGGAGTACCCGGCGTCGTACAAGGGGATCACGCTCTGCCCCGTCTGCGAGTGGCAGGAGGCCCAGCGCACCGCCTGTTCCGGGTGAGTGGGCAGGCCCTCCGCCCACCCCGGTCCCCGATCTTCCGCCTGGCAGACTGGACGTCGTGACCAGTGACCAGGCCCGTCAGGACAGCCCGTTCCGCACCGAGCGCACCCCGCGCGACGAGGCGCCGCAGTTCGTGCTGCCGCTCGTCGTGCGCATCGAGCGCGCCGCTCCCCCGGCCCGCACGGACGCGCTGGAGACGGCGGCCCGCGCCGTGCTGGTGATCCTGAGCGACGGGCGTTCGCTGGGCGAGGGAGAGTGGGCGCGGGCCATGCGGGACTGGCAGGACGCGCGGATCCGGAAGGTGGTGCGGCGGGCGCGCGGCGCGGAGTGGCGACGTGCCGAGGCACTGCCGGGCATCACGGTCACCGGCAAGGCGGCGGAGGTCCGGGTCTTCCCGCCGGTCCCGCTGGACGGCTGGCCGAAGGACCTGGCCCGGCTGCAGGTCTCGGGGACGGACCTCGAGGACCCGGAACCGCCGCTGGAGGCCGAAGCGGCGGCGCCCGTGCTGTGGCTGAACCCGGAGCTGGACATGTCGGCGGGCAAGGCCATGGCCCAGGCCGGCCATGGCGCCCAACTCGCCTGGTGGGCCCTGCCGGACGAGGAGCGCACGGCCTGGCGCGACGCCGGCTTCCCCCTCGCGGTCCGCATGGCTGACCCGTCCCGCTGGCGTGAACTGACCTCGTCGGGCCTGCCGCTGGTCCGCGACGCGGGTTTCACGGAGATCGCGCCGGGCAGCTGCACGATGGTGGCGGACCATCCGGGGCTGCGCCGGAACTGAGCACGGTTCGCCGTCGGCCGGGAGCAGCCGTTTCACGGACCGTGCTCCCCGGGGACGAGAGAGGCCCGGCCACCCTCTTCCGCGTGGTGCCCGACCGCACGGCTCCCGGCTTCCACCCGGTCCACTGCGTGGCGCACGCCTGGGACGTGGCAGCCACGCTCGACACGGCAACGGTGCTGCCCGCCGCCACGCTCGAGGCAGCCCTCGATGTCACCCTGCTCGTACCGCCGGACCCGGTGGGACGCGGACCGGGCTTCGCCTTCGCGCCGCCGCTCGCCGCACCGCCCGGCGCGGACCCGCTCGACGCGACGCTGCGGCTCCTCGGCCGGGATCCCGTCCGCTGGACAGCCGCGCGGCAGCCGTCACCCATCCCGGCGGAACATCCCGGCGGAACCTCAAATGTTGCTCTGAACGTCCCCTGCGAGGGGTTCGATGCCGACAGCCGGGGCCATGACCCCGTCACCGCGACAGCGGGCGGTCCAACGGGTCCCGGCGGGCCTGTGCGGGGGAGGGGACGATGGAGCGACTGGGTACGGGCATCGGGTGGCGGCCGGAGATCGCGGGCGCGGTGGAGCGCATGCCGGGCCTCGACTGGGTCGAGGTCGTGGCCGAGAACGTGTGCCCCGGGCATCTCCCCGAGTCACTGCTGCGGCTGCGCGAGCGCGGCGTCACCGTCGTCCCGCACGGAGTGTCCCTCGGCCTCGGCGGCGCGGACCGCCCCGACGAGGTCCGGCTGGCCGCCCTCGCCGAGCGGGCCGAGGCCCTGGGCGCACCGCTGGTCACCGAGCACATCGCGTTCGTCCGGGCGGGCGGGCCGCGAACGGCGTCCCCGCTGCTGGAGGCCGGGCATCTGTTGCCGGTACCCCGCACCCGGGACGCGCTGAGGGTCCTGAGCGAGAACATCCGGATCGCGCAGGACGCGCTGCCCGTGCCGCTCGCCGTGGAGAACATCGCGGCGCTGATCTCCTGGCCGGGCGAGGAGATGACCGAGGGGCAGTTCCTGTACGAGCTGGTGGACCGCACAGGCGTGCGGCTGCTGATCGACGTCGCCAACCTCCACACCAACCACGTCAACCGCGGCGAGGACCCGGCGAAGGCGCTGGACGAGCTGCCCGTCGAGGCGGTCGCGTACGTCCATGTCGCGGGCGGCTACGAGCGCGACGGCGTCTGGCACGACAGCCACGCCCACCCGGTCCCGCGACCGGTCCTGGACATCCTGGCCGACCTGGCCTCCCGTACCGCGCCACCGGGTGTCCTGCTGGAGCGCGACGAGAACTTCCCGGAACCGGCGGAGCTGGAGAGGGAGTTGGCCGTCATCCGGGAGACGGTGGAGAAGGCCGCGCCCGGGCCGGGGACACCTCCGGTCCCGGAGGTGGGGATGCGCGGGCGTCCGGGTGCCGGCACCGAAGCGGCCCGGCAGCGGCTCGGTCTCGCGCAGGCCGCGCTGCTGTCCTGCCTCGTCGCCGGCACGCCCGTACCCGAGGGGTTCGACCGGGTGCGGCTCGGGGTGCAGGCGCGGGCCCTGGCCGCCAAGCGGGCCGGTGTCGTGGCCAAGGTCGCGCCCGAGCTGCCCGGCATCCTCGGGGAGGGGTACCGGTCCGCCTTCCTCGGCTACGCCCAGCGGCACCCGATGACCGGCGGCTACCGGCGCGACGCCCTCGACTTCGCCGAGCACCTGCTGCTCACCGGGCGACCCGAGGACGGTGGGGCGCGGCGCCGGCTGCGCGCGTGGTGGCTGGAGCGCTCGGGCCCCACGCCGCCGTCCCGGCATCCTGCCGCCCGTATGCTGCGCGCCACGCGCCGGGTCCTGCTGCGGCAGTGAAGCGCACCGCGCGCCGGGCGCTGCCCGCCTCGTACCACTCCGGTGGGCGTTCCGGGGACCGTCCGCGGGGAATGTGCCGTGGTTCACACAACAGTCACGCCCTTCCAAGAGAGCGGTTGCTTGAGGCGCTCAGTCCCGTAATGCCCGCTCTTGTAACTGCGGCATTGCACGCGTGATGACCGTTTTCCTGGCGCTTTGTCTCGCACGGCGGTTGGCGTATACAGCGCAGTAATATGCCAACCCGCACCCCAAGCGCACTAGCGTGCGGTGCCGCAAGCAGGAGGCACCTTGAGATCCAGACCCGTCCGAGGCCGCGGCATCCTCAGCGGCACCGGGATCCTCATCACCTTGCTGGCGGGGACCCTTGCCGCGCTGGTCTTCCCGATCTGGTCCTACGCGGACCGCTCCGGCACCGGCGTCGACACGCTGAACGCCGAGTCCGTGTCGACCCAGTACGGACCGCTGTCGGCGCTGGACCGCGACTTCATCACCAAGGTCCGGCTGGCCGGACTGTGGGAGCTGCCCGCGGGACAGCAGGCCGAGCAGAAGGGCACCACCGAGGCCGTCCGTACCGCGGGCCGGCACCTGGTGACGGGCCACACCTTCCTGGACGCCCGGGTCCGCGACGTGGCCGCCCGGCTCGGCCTCGCCCTGCCCAACCAGCCGAACGCCCAGCAGCGCCAGTGGCTCGCCACCCTGGACGCCGCCCAGGGCGAGGAGTACGACCGCGACTTCGCCAACCTGCTCCGCCGGGCCCACGGCAAGGTCTTCACCGTCGTCGCCCAGGTCCGCGCCACGACCCGCAACTCGCTCGTGCGTGCCCTCGCCGACGACGCGAACACGACGGTCCTGGACCACATCAAGGTCCTGGAGGCCACCGGTTACGTCGACTTCGACGCGCTGGCGCAGGACGCGGCCACCTCCAGCCCGCCCCCGCTCACCCACTCCCCCGCGCCGCCGGGGCCCACGGACGACCCGGGGACACCGGCGCCGGTGACCCCGTCGCAGACCTACTCCCTGCCGCCGGCCGCCTCCAGCCCGCCACCCTGACGAACCGAGGGGGCGCGGCGACCCGCGCCCCCGTCCACAGCGCTCGGGCGAGCCCGGCCACCGGATTGCGGCGCCCGGCGCCGCGCCACCCGGGGACAACCCCCGGACCCACGGCCGGCCGACCGGAAGCCGCCTCGCCTCAGGCGAGCCCGGCCACCAACTCGGCCACGGACTTGCGGCGCCCGGTGAAGAAGGGCACCTCCTCGCGGACGTGCATCCGGGCCTCCGAGCCGCGCAGGTGGCGCATGAGGTCGACGATGCGGTACAGCTCGTCGGCCTCGAAGGCCAGGATCCACTCGTAGTCACCCAGGGAGAACGACGCGACCGTGTTGGCCCTCACGTCCGGGTAGCCGCGGGCCATCTTGCCGTGGTCCGCGAGCATACGGCGGCGGTCCTCGTCCGGCAGCAGATACCACTCGTAGGAACGCACGAACGGGTAGACGCTGACATAGTTGCGCGGCGTCTCGTCGGCGAGGAACGCCGGGATGTGCGAGCGGTTGAACTCGGCCGGGCGGTGCAGCGCCATGTTCGACCACACCGGTTCCAGGGCCCGGCCCAGCCTCGTGCGGCGGAAGAGGTTGTACGCCTCCTGGAGCTGGTCGCTGGTCTCGGCGTGCCACCAGATCATGAGGTCGGCGTCGGCGCGCAGGCCCGAGACGTCGTACGTGCCGCGGATGGTCACGTCCTTGGCGGCCAGCTGGTCGAACAGCTCCTGGACCTCGTCGGCGTACCCGGCGCGGTCCTCGGGCAGCACGTCCCTCAGCTTGAAGACGGACCACAGCGTGTAGCGGATGACCTCGTTGAGGTCCTTGGCCAGCTTGCCCTTGTTCGGGATCCTGCCGGACTCGGTGGTGGGGGCGTCGTCACTCATGCGCCTATTCTCCCGCTCCGCCGTGCAGGCTCTGCACCGGGTTCGCGGTGAGCTCCTGCACAGCCCCCGTGTCGCCGCCCAGCTGGTCCACGGCCGCGTACGCGCTCGCGATGCACGCCGGGATCCCTACCCCGTCGTACACCGCCCCGCACACCGCGAGCGCCGGCAGCTTCGCGACGTGCTCACGGACGCGGGCCACGCGCGCGTGGTGGCCGACCGGGTACTGCGGCAGGCCGTCGGTCCAGCGGGTGACGCGGGTGGCCACCGGGGCGGCGTCCAGGCCGGTCGCCTCGCGCAGGTCGTGCCGCGACACGGCCACGAGGTCGGCGTCCTCGCGCTCGAGGATCTCCGTCTCGCCGTACCGCCCGACGGACGTCCTCAGCACCACCACCTCCGGGTCCTCGTCGGCAATCCACCCCCACTTCTGGGAGGCGAAGGTGGACGCCTTGATCGTGCGCCCGTCGACGGGCGGCACCAGGAAGCCGCTGCCCTCGGGGAGGGAGGTGTCCTCGCGCCGGTAGGCGAGCGTGACAAGGGCCATCGAGGCGTACTCGACGGTGCGCAGTTCGGCGGCCGCGTCCGGGGACTCGGCGGCCAGCAACCGGGCGGCCGCGGCGGCGGGCACCGCGATCACCACCGCGTCCGCCCGCTCCACACGGCCCCCGGCGACGACCTCCCACTCCTCGGAGGTGCGGCGCAGTCCGTCCGCCGCGGTCCTCAGGCGGATCTCGCCGCCCCGCGACCGCACCGACTCCGCGACCGCGAGCGGCAGTCGCCCGACGCCTCCCTCGATCCCCATGAAGACCGGTCCGGTCTGCTGTGCCGCGGCGGCCTTCGCCTGGATCTCGCGGACCGCCTCCGTCAGCGAGTCGTGCTCCCTGGCGGCCCGGAAGAGCTGCGGGACCGCCGAGCGCAGGGAGATGCGGTACGCGTCGCCCGCGTACACCCCGCCGAGGAGCGGCTCCACCAGGCGGTCGACGACCTCGCGGCCGAGGCGCGCCGCCACGTACTCCCCCACCGCCACGTCGTCGCCGAACTCCGTGCGCGGCAGCACCGCGTCACGCTCGATCCGGGCCAGGCCCTCGTCGGACAGGACGCCGGACAGCGCGGAGGCGGTGCCGGGGACGCCCATGACGTGCCCCTTCGGCATCGGCCGCAGGGCGCCACGGGTCCAGATCGAGGCGGTCGCCGTGGCCGGCGGCTGAAGGCGGTCCGTGAGGCCCACCTCCCGGGCGAGCGCCACCGCCTCGGGCCGTCGCGCCAGCATCGACTCGGCCCCGAGATCGACCCGCACGCCCGCGATCTCGCCGGGCAGCAGCTTGCCGCCGACCCGGTCCGACGCCTCCAGGACCGTGACCCGCGCGCCCCGGTCCAGCAGCCGGTGGGCGGCGGCCAGGCCCGCGATCCCGCCCCCGATGACGACGACATGCCCCGCGCCCCCGCGGGCCTCCACTGCGCTCATGTCCCCAGCCTCTCAGACCCGACTGACAACCCGGCCGGCACCACCCGGTGTCCCGTCCGGGCCCCGACCGTGACCGCATCGGGACCGGAATCCGTCCAACGTTCCGCCGGGGCCCGGCGTCGAAGCAGCGTCCGTGCTCGCCCGGCAGGCGTCCCTGAAGGACCGCGCCGGCCTGGCCACGATCACGCTCTCGCTGTCCGGGACCCGGTGCAGAAGGCGGCCGAGGACGACCGGCCCGGGTTCCTGGGCGCCCTGGCGGGCGGCCGGCATGTCTTCGCCGCGCTGCCGAGGTGGATCGCGCCGGCGATCGGCGCGGCCCTCCCCTTCCTGGTGCTCGCGGCCGTCCTGGTGCCGCTGCGGACCCCGGTGGTGCGCCCCCGGCTGCCGCGCCGCCCGGCCCCGGCGCCGACCGCCCTCGGCCCCCTCACCATGGCCCGCACCGCACCGGAGCGCGAAGGCAGGGAGGAGCAGGACTGAAATGCCCCCCGCCCTTAGCGTGTTCGCATGAACATGAGCCGCAGCAGCCGTACGAGCCGTACACGGGAGCGTCTGGTCGTCATCGGCGGCGATGCCGCAGGCATGTCCGCCGCAGCGCAGGCGCGCCGTCTCAAGGGCCCCGACGAGCTGGAGATCGTGGCGTTCGAACGCGGCCACTTCTCCTCGTTCTCGGCGTGCGGCATCCCGTACTGGGTGGGCGGCGCCGTCGCCACCCGGGACGAGTTGATCGCCCGTTCCCCCGAGGAGCACCGGGCGCGCGGCATCGACCTGCGCATGCGGACGGAGGTCACGGAGGTCGACGTGTCGGGCGGCCGGGTCCGCGCCCGGAACGTCGAATCCGGGGCCGAGGAGTGGACGTCGTACGACAAGCTCGTGATCGCGACCGGGGCCCGCCCGATCCGCCCCGACCTGCCGGGCGCCGACGCGCCCGGGGTGCACGGGGTGCAGACCCTGGACGACGGCCAGGCGCTCCTGGACACCCTCACCACCACGAAGGGGCGCCGGGCGGTGGTGGTCGGCGCGGGCTACATCGGCGTGGAGATGGCCGAGGCGATGATCAACCGCGGTTACGAGGTCACGGTCGTCAACCGCGGCAGCGAACCGATGTCCACCCTCGACCCGGACATGGGACGTATGGTGCACCGGGCCCTGGAGGGCCTCGGCATCGCCATGGTGAACGACGCCGAGGTCACCAAGATCCTCACCGATGACGACGGCGAGGTCCGGGCCGTCGGCACCCAGGACGCCGAGTACCCGGCGGACGTGGTGGTCCTGGGGATCGGCGTACGGCCCGAGACGGCCCTGGCGAAGGCCGCCGGGCTGCCGCTCGGCGAGCACGGCGGACTGCTCACCGACCTCGCGATGCGGGTTCGCGGTCACGGGAACATCTGGGCCGGCGGCGACTGCGTCGAGGTCCTCGACCTGGTCTCCGGCCGTGAGCGGCACATTCCGCTGGGCACGCACGCCAACAAGCACGGGCAGGTCGTCGGCACCAATGTGGGCGGCGGCTACGCCACGTTCCCGGGCGTCGTCGGTACGGCCGTGAGCAAGGTGTGCGACCTGGAGATCGCCCGTACCGGACTGCGCGAGAAGGACGCCCGGCGGGCGGGGCTGCAGTACGAGTCGGTCACGATCGAGTCGACGAGCCGCGCGGGCTACTACCCGCACGCGGCCCCCATGACGGTCAAGATGCTCGCCGAACGCCGCACGGGCCGCCTGCTGGGCGTCCAGATCGTCGGCAGGGAGGGCGCGGCGAAACGGGTGGACATCGCGGCGGTGGCGTTGACCGCGCGGATGACGGTCGAGGAGATGACGGCCCTGGATCTGGGGTACGCCCCTCCGTTCTCACCGGTGTGGGACCCGGTCCTGGTGGCGGCCAGAAAGGCCGCCACCGCCGTACGCGAGAACACCCGGTGACGGGCGCGCCCGCAAGGGGCGCGGCCGGCGGCCCGGATCAGGCCGTCTCGTGCTGCCCGGTCCCGTTGACCCTCTCCATGACCTGCCGCGCCTGCTCCCCCGGCGGCCGGGCGGGCAGCGACGACACGGACGCCGACGACGTCACCGCAGCCGGCTGCGGTGACGTCGTCGGCTTCGCATGCGCGGCGACACCCCGGGAGGACCGCAGCCGGTGGCTGACCGCCTCGTCGAGTGTCACGGGCCGCTGCATCTGGGTCGCGAGCCGCGCGGCCTCCTGGCCGAGCCGCGCGACGTCCTCCCAGGGCAGCTGGATCACCAGCGCGAGCTCGGCCTCGCCGTCGGGCAGGGCGTGTATCGGAGGAGTAACCCGGTCCTTCATCGCCTGTTCCTCACGTCGTCCCCACGACACGCCTTCCCCGCGCCGCGAGCGGTTGAGGAGACATACGCGGGCGCGGACCGCCGCGTTCACCGATTCACCGGAAGGATCCCGGGCAGTACTTCCCTGTGGTCATCCCCGTCCATGATGTGAACCCGGTGCGCCGTACGCCCTATGTGACGTACGCGCTGATCGCAGCCAATGTCATCGTCTTCCTGTGCACCCCGGGCCTGGCGGGCTCGGTGGCGGGGCAGAGCGACCTGTCCCAGTTGTGCCACCTCCAGGCGTTCCTGGACCACTACGCCGCGGTGCCGCGCGAGCTGATCCACGACCAGCTGCCGCGGCTGGTGCCCACGGGCGCCGTCGGGGTCGGCCCGCACGGGCCGGGCTGTGTGGTGGCCCCGCCGGGCTACCACAAGTCGCCGCCGGCGTCGGTGTTCACCGCGATGTTCCTGCACGGCAGCTGGCTGCACCTGCTGGGCAACATGCTGTTCCTGCTGATCTTCGGGAACAACATCGAGGACCGTCTGGGCCACGTCCGCTTCGCGATCTTCTACGTGGCGTGCGGGTACGCGGCGGGCTACGGCTACGCGTACCTCGACGCGGGCTCGAGCGACCCGCTGATCGGCGCGTCGGGCGCCATCGCGGGCGTGCTCGGCGCGTATCTGGTGCTCTATCCCAGGGTGCGGGTCTGGATCCTCGTACCGTTCCTGCTGTTCCTGCCGCTGCGGCTGCCGGCGTGGATCGTGCTCGGCTTCTGGTTCGTGCTGCAGGCGGTGTACTCGTCCGGGAACGGTGTCTCCTCGGCCGGCACGGTGGCGTACGCGGCCCATGTGGTGGGCTTCATCGTGGGCATGGTCCTGGCCATGCCCCTGCGCCGGGGCACCCCGCAACCACCGGAGCCGCGCGGCATGTCCTGGGGCAGGCGCGCACGACCGGGCTGGTGAGGCGACCCGGCCCGACCGCGGGTGATCGCTTCACGTGTTCGGGTCGGGAGACGCCGCCGCGCAACGCCCCGGCCCACGGAACCCGGCATGTCCGGCGAAGACCGGTGACGCGCGGAAGGAGACCGGAGAGGGCTCCGGGTGAGCACGGGGCAGCCGCGCCGTCAGCGGGTCGTCTGCGTGTGGACGTACTCCACGAGCCGGGTGAGGCTGTCCGGGTCCGTGGACGGCATGACGCCGTGGCCGAGGTTGAAGACATGCCCCTCGAGACCGGCGGCGGCGTCCAGCACCTCGCGGGTCTTGGCCTCGACGGCCTCCCGCGGGGCGAAGAGCAACGCCGGGTCGAGATTGCCCTGGAGCGCCTTGCCGGGGCCGACACGGCGGGCCGCCTCGTCCAGTGGCACCCGCCAGTCCACGCCGACGACGTCCGCGCCGGCCTCGCCCATCAGCCCCAGCAGCTCACCCGTGCCGACGCCGAAGTGGATGCGGGGGACGCCGTAGCCCTCGACGGCCCGGAAGACCTTCGACGAGGCGGGCAGCACCGAGCGGCGGTAGTCGGCGGGGGCCAGGGCGCCGGCCCAGGAGTCGAAGAGCTGGACGGCCGAGGCACCGGCCTCGATCTGCACCTTGAGGAACGCGGCCGTGATGTCCGCGAGCCGGTCCACCAGGTCGGACCAGAGCTGCGGGTCCCCGTACATGAGCGCCTTGGTGTGCTCGTACGTACGGGACGGGCCGCCCTCGATGAGGTAGCTCGCCAGGGTGAAGGGAGCGCCCGCGAAACCGATCAGCGGGATCTCACCCAGCTCCGCCGTGAGCAGGCCGATCGCCTCGGTGACGTAGGAGACGTCCTCGGGGGTCAGGTCGCGCAGCCTGGCCAGGTCGGCTCGGGTGCGGATGGGATGTTCGACGACCGGGCCGACGCCGGGCCTGATGTCGAGGTCGACGCCGATGGCCTTCAGGGGCACCACGATGTCGCTGAAGTAGATCGCCGCGTCCACGCCGTGCCGGCGCACCGGCTGGAGGGTGATCTCGGTGACCAGCTCGGGCCGCATACAGGACTCGAGCATGGGGACGCCCTCGCGCACCTTGCGGTACTCGGGCAGGGAGCGTCCGGCCTGCCGCATGAACCACACCGGGGTGTGCGGCACGGGCTCGCGCCTGCACGCCTTCAGGAAGGCGGAGTCGTACGTCGCTGTCGGCTGGCCCGTGGGAGGGCGGTCATTGACACTCACGTCAAAAGTCTCGCACGTCACCGGAGCGATCCCGCCGCGGGGCGGAAGGCGCCCGGAAGGGGCGCGGGGCGGTGTCCGTGCACGGCTTGGCCGCGCGGAGCGACTCACCGCCGCAGGAGAGCCGAAGGAGACCGGCCGCCCACGACCCGGCCGTCTCCCCCACGACCCGGCCGCCTACGACAGGAACCGGCCACGCCGAACCGCCCGCGGCAGCCGAACCCCCGGCGGCAACGGGTGTCTCTCCAAGCGAACGCGCTTTCCTCCCCTTAATCTTCCCCGCATGGCTGCGGCTCAGGAACGAGTGACGGACGGCGACGGCGGAATGGACGACGCGGAGGGGGCGGGCGATGCGAAGGACACGGCTCCCCTGCCCTTCCGCGCCGCGGTCGACGCCCTGAAGGCCGCGCGCCTGCGGCCGGAGATCGAGATCGAACCGTCGCGCCCGCCGCAGCGGCTCGCCCCGCACACGTACGCGCTGGAGGCGGCCGTGGTCGCGGACGACGAGGACCTCGCCGACGGGCGCCTCGTCCTGCTGCACGATCCGGCCGGGCACGAGGCCTGGCAGGGCTCCTTCCGTCTGGTGACGCTGGTGCGCGCGGAGCTGGAGCCGGAGATGGCGGCGGACCCGCTGCTGCCCGACGTGTGCTGGTCCTGGCTGACCGGCGCGCTGCAGGCCCGCGGGCTGGCCTACGGCGAGCCCAGCGGGACCGTCACCCGCGCGAGCTCGCACTACTTCGGTGGTCTCGCGGCCCGCCCGGCCGCCTCCCAGATCGAGATCCGCGCCTCGTGGACGCCCCGGGAGGGCATCGGCGGGGTCCCGGACACCGCGGCCCACCTGGCCTCCTGGTGCGACCTGCTGTGCCAGGTGGCGGGCCTGCCCCCGGCGGGGCCGGGCGACGCCTCGGTGGTGACGCTGCCGCAGCGCCGGGGGCCGCAGCCCCGCTGACGCCGCGGAGGCCACCGGCCTGTCGACGTTCCCTTGACCTTCCTTGCCATCTCTTTGTCGATACGGCCACTTTCAGCCTCGTATCGACCATGGACCGAACCGACTCGATCCTCAGATGATCGCTCGCGCGTCCGAATTGCACGGATTGTTACTCACCAAATCGTGATCATTCTCTAAAGGAGCACGAGTTTGGTGCCGAAGACGACTGTGACCTTCAAACCACGTTCGTCCCGGCCGCTTCCCCGAGCCGGCCCCGTCCCCGCACCCCTCCAGGAGGCCTGGTGTCCGTTCTCCTCGAGCAGCCCGCAAGCCTGGTCGCCTATCGCCCCAACAAGCCGACCGCCATGGTCGTCGTGGCCGACCCCCGTGTCCGTTCCACCGTCACCCGCCATCTCTGGGCGCTCGGAGTGCGCGACGTCATCGAGGCGTCGTCCATCGCAGAGGCCCGTCCCCGTATCAGCAACCCTCGCGACATCTGCGTCGCCGACGTCCATCTTCCCGACGGTTCCGGTCTCACCCTTCTGTCCGAGACCCGCGCCGCGGGCTGGCCCAACGGGCTCGCCCTGTCCGCAGCCGACGACATCGGCGCCGTCCGCAACGCCCTCGCGGGCGGCGTCAAGGGCTATGTCGTCACCGGCACCCGCACCAACATCGGGCTCCCCACCCGACCCGGTGCCGCCCCCATCGGCGCCGCCGCCGCGCGCCTGCACCGCCGCCCCCCGGGTGCTCCGAGCCACCCGGGCGGCTACCGCGAGCTGTCCGGTCGCGAGGTGGAGGTGCTGCGTCTGGTCGCCGAGGGGCAGTCGAACAAGGCGATCGGCGTCTCGATGGGCCTGTCCGCACTGACCGTCAAGAGCCATCTCGCCCGCATCGCCCGCAAGCTCGGCACCGGTGACCGTGCCGGGATGGTGGCCGTGGCCCTGCGGACCGGCATCATCCACTGACCGCCCTCCACCGCCCACCCCGGCCCGCGTCCGCACCGAGCCGCCGCCGAACCGCGTCCGGGGACCCCGCCGCCCGTCCGGGAAGCCCTCCGTCCCGCGCCGGACACCGGCACCGCGCTTCCGCGCGGATCCGATCGACCTCTGTGACACATGACTGGATTACGACCCCCCATCGCCCGTCGACGGAACGTTCCGTCGGCGGGCGTAGTCGACACACAGATACCCTTGACAGGTGACCGACGCCCAAGAGACCGCAGCAGACAGCCCACTGCGAACCACCGGAGGCGCTCCTCCGGACGACGTCGAAACGGCGCCGATCCTGTTGCTCGAGCCGCGCGACGGCATTCCGCCGGTGATCACCGACGAGACCTCCCTCGCCGAGGTGGTCGCCGCCTTCGCCGGCGGCACCGGCCCGGTCGCCGTCGACGCCGAGCGCGCCTCCGGCTACCGGTACGGCCAGCGCGCCTACCTCGTGCAGCTGCGCCGCGAGGGCGCGGGCACCGCGCTGATCGACCCGGTGGCCTGCCCCGACCTGTCGGCCCTGGGCGAGGCGATCTCCGACGCCGAATGGGTGCTGCACGCCGCCACCCAGGACCTGCCCTGCCTGCGCGAGATAGGCATGGTGCCCACCCGCCTGTTCGACACCGAGCTGGCCGGGCGTCTCGCCGGGTTCCCGCGGGTGGGCCTGGGCGCCATGGTGGAGAGCGTCCTCAGCTTCATCCTGGAGAAGGGCCACTCCGCCGTCGACTGGTCGACGCGTCCTCTGCCCGAGCCCTGGCTGCGCTACGCCGCCCTCGACGTGGAACTGCTCGTGGACCTGCGGGACGCCCTGGAGAAGGAGCTGGAGGAGCAGGGCAAGCTCGAGTGGGCCCGGCAGGAGTTCGACGCGATCGCCTCCGCGCCGCCGCCCGAGCCGCGCAAGGACCCCTGGCGCCGTACGTCCGGGATGCACAAGGTGCGCCGCCGCCGGCAGATGGCGGTCGTCCGGGAGCTGTGGCAGACCCGGGACCGCATCGCGCAGCGCCGGGACGTCTCGCCCGGCAAGGTGCTCGGCGATGCCGCGATCATCGAGGCGGCCCTCGCCCTGCCGCCGAACGTGCACGCCCTGGCCGCGCTGAACGGCTTCGGGCACCGCACGGGGCGGCGCCAGCTGGAGCAGTGGCAGGCCGCGATCGACCGTGCCAGGGCGCTGCCGGAGGCGGAGTTGCCGCACCCGGGACAGCCGGTGACGGGTCCGCCGCCCCCGCGCGCCTGGGCCGACAAGGATCCGGCGGCGGCCGCCCGGCTCTCCGCCGCCCGGGCCGCGGTGTCGGCCTTGGCCGAGCAGGTCGACATGCCTCAGGAGAACCTGATCAGTCCGGACACCGTGCGGAGGGTCTGCTGGGAGCCGCCGAAGCCGGTGGACGCGCAGACCGTCGCCTCCGCGCTCGCCGGGTACGGGGCGAGGGCCTGGCAGGTCGAGCAGGTCACTCCGGTGCTGGTGAAGGCGCTGTCCGTGCAGGAGGCACAGTCACCGTAGGCGAGACCGACGGGTTCTCCGGCCGGTGAGGGGGGCGGCCCCTCACCGGCCTGCGCCGAAGGTGTGACCTTCACCGCTTGGGCGTGCGGGACTGGGCAGCTTGGTTACCCACAAGTAGCATGGTGCTGAGCGCGCGCTCAGCGTGTCGCAGCAGTGCCATCCCGCACCCTGGAGGAGAGCCATCGTGCCTCGTACCATCAGGGACGTCGTCTTCGTCGACGGCGTCCGCACCCCGTTCGGCAAGGCGGGCCCGAAGGGCATCTACCACGAGACCCGTGCCGACGACCTCGTCGTGAAGGCGATCCGGGAGCTGCTGCGCCGCAACCCGGGTCTGGACCCGAAGAAGATCGACGAGGTCGCCATCGCCGCGACCACGCAGATCGGCGACCAGGGCCTGACCCTCGGCCGCACCGCGGGCATCCTGGCCGGTCTCCCCCAGTCGGTCCCCGGCTACTCCATCGACCGCATGTGCGCGGGCGCGATGACGGCCGTGACGACCACGGCCGGCTCGATCGCGTTCGGTGCGTACGACGCCGTCATCGCCGGTGGTGTGGAGCACATGGGCCGCCACCCGATGGGCGAGGGCGTCGACCCGAACCCGCGGTTCGTGAGCGAGAAGCTGGTCGACGAGTCCGCGCTGTTCATGGGCATGACCGCGGAGAACCTCCACGACCGCTACCCGCACATCACCAAGCTGCGCGCCGACGAATACGCCGTGCGCTCCCAGGAGAAGGCCGCGAAGGCGTACGCCAACGGCAGGATCCAGCAGGACCTGGTGCCGATCTCGGTGCGCCGTACGAGCCCCGAGGGCGGCGAGACCGGTTGGGGCCTGGTCACGGCCGACGAGCCGATGCGTCCGGGCACCACGCTGGAGAACCTGGCGGGCCTGAAGACGCCGTTCCGCGTCCACGGCCGGGTCACCGCGGGCAACGCGGCCGGTCTGAACGACGGCGCCACCGCCTCGATCATCGCGTCCGAGGACTTCGCCCGCGAGAACAACCTGCCGGTCAAGATGCGTCTGGTCTCCTACGCCTTCGTGGGCGTCGAGCCGGAGGTCATGGGGTACGGCCCGATCCCGGCGACGGAGAAGGCCCTCGCCAAGGCGGGCCTCACGATCTCCGACATCGGCCTGTTCGAGATCAACGAGGCCTTCGCCGTCCAGGTCCTGGCCTTCCTCGACCACTACGGCATCGCGGACGACGACGAGCGCGTCAACCAGTACGGCGGCGCGATCGCCTTCGGTCACCCGCTGGCCTCCTCCGGCGTCCGGCTGATGACGCAGCTCGCCCGCCAGTTCGAGGAGCAGCCCGAGGTCCGCTACGGCCTCACCACCATGTGCGTCGGCTTCGGCATGGGCGCGACGGTCATCTGGGAGAACCCGCACTTCGACGGAGGCGACAAGTGAGCACCACCGCTGAGCTGTTGAAGGGCGCGGCCGAGCTGTTCCCGGACGAGGTCGTCACGCAGGCGCACGTACGCCACTTCGACCTGCCGCTGGGTGCCGGCCGTTTCGCCCTGGTCACGCTGGACAACGGCTTCGACCACACCAAGCCGACCACGTTCGGTCCGGCCTCGCTCGCGAACCTCAACACCGCGATCGACCAGGTCGAGAAGGAGGCCGCGAACGGCGAGATCGTCGGCGTCGGCATCACCGGCAAGCCGTTCATCTTCGCGGTCGGCGCCGACCTGAAGGGCGTCGAGCTGCTGAAGCGGCACGAGGACGCGCTGGCCATCGGCAAGGGCGGCCACGAGGTCTTCAAGCGGCTGTCCAAGCTGGCCGTCCCGACGTTCGCGTACTACAACGGCGCGGCGATGGGCGGCGGCGTCGAGGTCGGCCTGCACTGCACCTACCGCACGGTGTCCGCGGCCCTCCCCGCGTTCTCCCTCCCCGAGGTCTTCCTGGGCCTCGTCCCCGGCTGGGGCGGCTGCACCCTGCTGCCGAACCTGATCGGCGCCGACAAGGCCGTGTCGGTCGTCATCGAGAACTCCCTCAACCAGAACAAGCAGCTCAAGGGCCGGCAGGTCTACGACCTCGGCATCGCCGACGCCGTCTTCGAGGGCGCCGACTTCCTGGAGCAGTCGCTGATCTGGACCGCCTCGGTCCTCAAGGGCGAGATCGTCGTCGACCGTCCCGTGATCGACCGCGGCGAGGCCTGGGACCAGGCCGTCGCGCGCGGCCGGTTCATCGCCGACGGCAAGGTGCACGGCGCCGCCCCGGCCGCCTACCGCGCCCTGGACATCATCGCCGCCGCGAAGAACGGCGACCTGCAGCAGGGCTACGACGCCGAGGACCAGGCCCTCGCGGACCTGATCATGGGCGGCGAACTGCGCGCCGGCATCTACGCGTTCAACCTCGTCCAGAAGCGCGGCAAGCGCCCGGCGGGCGCCCCCGACAAGAACCTGGCACGTCCGGTCACCAAGGTCGGTGTCGTCGGCGCCGGTCTGATGGCCTCGCAGCTCGCCCTGCTCTTCCTGCGCCGCCTGGAGGTTCCGGTCGTCCTGACGGACATCGACCAGGAGCGCATCGACAAGGGTGTGGCCTACGTCCACTCCGAGATCGACAAGCTGCTCGGCAAGGGCCGGATCCACCAGGACAAGGCCAACCGCCTCAAGGCGCTGGTGTCCGGTGTCCTGGACAAGGCCGAGGGCTTCGCGGACGCGGACTTCGTCATCGAGGCCGTGTTCGAGGAGATGGGCGTCAAGCAGCAGGTGTTCGCGGAGGTAGAGGCGGTCGCGCCCGAGCACGCGATCCTGGCGACCAACACCTCCTCCCTCTCCGTGTCGGAGATGGCGTCGAAGCTGAAGCACCCGGAGCGGGTCGTCGGCTTCCACTTCTTCAACCCGGTGGCGGTCCTGCCGCTCCTGGAGATCGTCCGCGGCGAGAAGACGGACGACGCCTCGCTGGCGACCGCCTTCGCGGTGGCCAAGAAGCTGAAGAAGACGGCGGTCCTGGTCAAGGACGCCCCGGCGTTCGTCGTGAACCGCATCCTCACCCGCTTCATGGGCGAGATCCAGAACGTCATCGACGAGGGCACCCCCGTCGAGGTGGCGGAGAAGGCGGTGGAGCCGCTGGGTCTGCCGATGTCGCCGCTGGTCCTGCTGGAGCTCGTCGGCCCGGCGATCGGCCTGCACGTCTCGGAGACCCTCAACGGGGCGTTCCCGGACCGCTTCAAGGTCTCCCCCAACCTGAAGGCGGTCGTCGGGGCGGGCAAGCGCGGCTTCTACGTCTACGACAGCGGCAAGCCGGAGCTGGACCCGGAGGTCGCCGCGCTGCTGAAGCAGGGCGACACCGTCCTGACGGAGGAGCAGGTCCGCGCCCGCGTCCTGGACGCGGTGGCGCAGGAGATCGGACTGATGCTCGAAGAGGGCGTCGTCGCCGAGGCCCAGGACATCGACCTGTGCCTGATCACGGGCGCCGGCTGGCCCTTCCACCTGGGCGGCATCACGCCGTACCTGGACCGCGAGGGCGTCTCGGAGCGCGTGAACGGCAAGAGGTTCCTCGAGCCGGGCGTGGCGTCGGTTCCGGCGTAACGGCCGTGGCACGGTGACAGGGCCTCCGCCCGAGGCGGAGGCCCTGTCCCGTCGTGGGCGCCGCCTCGTCCTGCGAGCAGGAGGCGTGCGACGCTGGGGGCATGAGTGTCCCGCTGCTGGTGATCGTCGATGGCGCGAACGTCGTCGGGTCGGTGCCCGACGGCTGGTGGCGGGACCGGCGGGGCGCCGCTGACCGGCTGCGGGACCGTCTCGTGCCGTACGCCGCCGACGGGCTGCCCGGGTTTCCCGGGCCCCTGGAGCTGGTGCTGGTGCTGGAGGGCGCGGCGCGCGGCGTGGAACCCGTGCCCGGCATCCGGGTGGACGCGGCGCCCGGCAGCGGCGACGACCGTATCGTCGAGCTGGTCGCCGGGGCCGGGGACCGCCCGGTCCTGGTCGTCACGGCGGACCGGGAGCTGCGGCGCCGGGTGACGGATCTGGGGGCGGAGGTGACGGGCCCGCGCACGGTGCGCTGAGAGCCGCCGTCCGCCGCCGGGATCAGGCCGTGTCGCCGCCGGGCGGGCCCGTCACCCCGTCGGCGGTGGGCTGCTCCCCGCGGCCCACACGGCTGTGCGAGCGGCCGTAGAGGAAGTACACGACGAACCCGATGAGCAGCCAGATCGCGAACCGCAGCCAGGTCTCGGCGGGCAGGTTGAGCATCAGCCACATGGACGCGCACACCGACACGATCGGCACCACCGGGACGAACGGGGTACGGAAGGCGCGAGGCAGGTCGGGGCGGGTGCGGCGGAGGACGACCACGCCGATCGCGACGACGACGAACGCGAACAGCGTGCCGATGTTGACCAGTTCGGCCAGTTCGCTCAGGCTCGTGAAGCCGGCGACGACGGCGATGACCACGCCGAGCAGGATGGTCGGCCGGTGCGGGGTCTTGAAGCGCGGGTGGACGCGGGAGAAGAAACGGGGCAGCAGCCCGTCGCGGCTCATCGCGAAGAAGACCCGGCTCTGGCCGAGGAGCAGGATCAGACAGACGGTGGTCAGGCCGACGGCGGCACCGAAGCTGATCACGCCCGCGAACCAGGGGTGCCCGATGGCCTTGAACGCGTCGGCGAGCGGGGCGTCCACGGACAGCCTGCTGTAGTGCTCCATGCCGGTGACGACGATCGACACCCCCACGTACAGGGCGGTGCAGATGAGCAGGGAGCCGAGGATGCCGCGTGGCATGTCCCGCTGCGGGTTGCGGGTCTCCTCGGCGGTGGTCGCGACGATGTCGAAGCCGATGAAGGCGAAGAACACCACGGACGCGGCGGTGAAGATGCCCATCACCCCGAAGTTGGACGGTGCCCAGCCGACCAGCAGCTGGATGAGCGGGGCCTTGAGACTGCTGCCCGGCGGCACGGCCTCGGGCTTGGGCACGAACGGCTTGTAGTTGGCGCTGGTGACGAAGAAGGCGCCCCCGACGATGACGATCAGCACCACGGTCACCTTGATGGCGACGACGAGCTGGGTGACGCGGGCCGACAGCTTCATCCCGAGGACGAGGATCGCGGTGAGGACGAGGACCAGCGCGGCGGCGAGGATGTCGAAGCCGAACCCGTGCGCCCCCTCCCGTCCGCCGAGATGGGCGGGCAGGTGCCAGCCCGCGTTGTCGAGCAGTGAGCGGATGTACCCGGACCAGCCGACGGCGACCACCGCCGTGCCGAGGGCGAACTCCAGGACCAGGTCCCAGCCGATGGTCCAGGCGGGCAGTTCGCCGAGCGTGGCGTAGGAGAACGTGTACGCGGATCCGGCGACCGGCACCGTGGAGGCGAACTCCGCGTAGCAGAGCGCGGCGAGCGCGCAGACGACGCCGGCCACGACGAAGGACAGGGAGACGGCGGGGCCCGCGTTCTGCTTGGCGACCTTTCCGGTGAGCACGAAGATGCCCGTGCCGATGATGACCCCGACGCCGAACACGGTCAGGTCCAGGGCGGACAGGGTCTTCTTGAGCGCGTGCTCCGGCTCCTCGGTGTCCCGGATCGACTGCTCGACGTTCTTCGTCCGGAAGAGGGTGCTGCTCATGGCGTACCTCCCGCGCTCACCGTCCCCCGACATGATCGAGAGGGGGCGTACTCCGTGTGCCCCGGCACGGGCAGGTTCACGCAAACGGGCCGGTTTCGCCACCGTAACGAATGGAGAAACCGGCCCGGGCGCGTGCGGCGGGTCGGGTCAGTCGCGGGCGGGCTCCACCGAGTCCACCGGCTGCGCGGCGCCCGTGCGGTCGAACCGGCCGTCGAGCTTGGCGACCAGCCCGGTGACCTGGCGGGCGATGTCCGGCGCGGTCAGGCCGATTTCCGCGAGGACCTCCTTGCGGGAGGCGTGGTCGAGGAAGCGCGGCGGGACGCCGAAGTCACGCAGCAGCACGTCCACGCCCGCGTCCCGCAGCGCCTGGGCGACGGCCGAACCCACACCGCCGGCGCGGGAGTTGTCCTCGACGGTGACGACCACCCGGTGCCGCTCGGCGAGCGGGGCGAGCGCCTCGTCGACGGGCTTGACCCAGCGGGGGTCGACGACGGTGGTGGAGATGCCCTGCTTGTCGAGGAGGTCGGCGATCTCCAGGCACATGGGAGCGAGCGCGCCGACGGAGACCAGCAGGACGTCCGGCACGGGAGCCTCGGCCTTGCGCAGCACGTCCATGCCGCCGACCGTGCCGACGGCGGGGACGGCCGGGCCGACGACGCCCTTGGAGTAGCGCAGCACGGTCGGCGCGTCGTCCACGTCGACGGCCTCGCGCAGCTGGGCCCGCAGCTGCTCGGCGTCGCGCGGCGCGGCGATCCTGAGGCCCGGCACCACCTGGAGCATCGACATGTCCCACATGCCGTTGTGGGAGGCGCCGTCGTCGCCCGTGATGCCCGCCCGGTCGAGCACGAACGTCACACCGCACCTGTGCAGGGCGACGTCCATGAGCACCTGGTCGAAGGCGCGGTTGAGGAAGGTCGCGTACACCGCGAAGACGGGGTGCAGGCCGCCGGTGGCGAGGCCGGCCGCGGAGACCGCGCCGTGCTGCTCGGCGATGCCGACGTCGAAGATCCGGTTCGGGAAGGCGTCCGCGAACTTCTTCAGGCCCACCGGCTGCAGCATCGCGGCCGTGATGGCGACGATGTCGTCGCGCTCCCGGCCGAGCCGGACCATCTCGTCGCCGAAGACGGAGGTCCAGCTGGCGGCGGCCGCCTTGATGGGCAGACCGGTGTCGGGGTGGATGGGGCCGATGCCGTGGAAGCGGTCGGCCTCGTCCTGCTCGGCGGGCCGGTAGCCGCGGCCCTTCTCGGTGAGGCAGTGCACGATGACCGGGCCGCCGAACCGCTTGGCGCGGGCCAGGGCGGACTCCAGGGCCTCGATGTCGTGGCCGTCGATCGGGCCGACGTACTTCAGGCCCAGGTCCTCGAACATGCCCTGCGGGGCGATGAAGTCCTTCAGGCCCTTCTTGGCCCCGTGCAGGGTCTCGTAGAGCGGCTTGCCGACGACGGGGGTGCGCTCCAGGACCTCCTTGGTGCGGGCCAGGAACTTCTCGTAGCCGTCGGTGGTGCGCAGGGTGGCCAGGTGGTTGGCGAGGCCGCCGATGGTGGGCGCGTAGGAGCGCTCGTTGTCGTTGACGACGATGACCAGCGGGCGGTCCTTGGCGTCGGCGATGTTGTTCAGCGCCTCCCAGGCCATGCCGCCGGTGAGGGCGCCGTCACCGATGACGGCCACGACGTGGCTGTCCCGCTTCAGCAGCTGGTCGGCCTTGGCCAGGCCGTCGGCCCAGCCGAGGACGGTGGAGGCGTGCGAGTTCTCGATGACGTCGTGCTCGGACTCGGCGCGCGAGGGGTAGCCGGACAGTCCGCCCTTGCTGCGCAGCCCGGAGAAGTCCTGACGGCCGGTGAGCAGCTTGTGGACGTAGGCCTGGTGGCCGGTGTCCCAGAGCACCTTGTCCCTGGGTGAGTCGAAGACGCGGTGCAGGGCGATGGTGAGCTCGACCACACCGAGGTTGGGACCGAGGTGGCCGCCGGTCTTGGAGACCGCGTCGACGAGGAAGGTCCGGATCTCCTCTGCCAGCTGGTCCAGCTCCTCCAGGCTGAGCCGGTCCAGATCGCGCGGTCCCCTGATGCGGGTCAGCAGCGGCACCCGTGCCTCCTTGCAGTAGAGCTGTGTCGAGCGTTCGCCGGGCCTGTCGAGTCTAATGTTCCCCCTGCGAGGATCACCGATGGGCCCACGGATCCCCCCGACGTGTCCGCCCAAACACGGGGCCCGGAGGACAGGACTGTGCCCGGCGCCGCCGTTGGCGCCGGGCACAGTGTCTCTGCGATGTCCGTCACGAAGTGCGCTGCCGCGGTCCCGTGACGGGGGCTCGGGGGTGGCCACCCCCAAGGCGCTCCCGTGGGGCGTTTACGCGCGCCCCGAGGCCTTCTGGCTCTTGCGGGACACCGAGTCGATCACCACGGCGCCCAGGAGCACCGCGCCGGTGATCATGTACTGGATGGACGTGTTCATGTTGAGCAGGTCCAGACCGGTCTGGATCGACTGGATGACCAGCATGCCCAGCAGCGCGGACCACACGTTGCCCCGACCGCCGAAGAGGCTGGTGCCGCCGATGACCGCGGCCGCGATGGCCAGCATCAGCGTGTTGCCGCCACCGGCGTTCAGCGTCGCGCTCGCGGTCTGACCGGCGAAGAACATGCCGCCGAGCGCCGCGAACCCGCCGGAGATGGCGAACACGGTGATGCGGACCAGCGGCACGTTGATACCGGCCCTGCGGGCGGCCTCGATGCCGCCGCCGACCGCGAAGACCTTGCGGCCGTAGGTGGTGCGGCGCAGCACGAAGTCGACGATCACCAGCGCCGCGAGGAAGATCACCAGGGCGTTCGAGACACCCGCGGAGTTGTTCAGTACGGCCGCGCCGGTGAAGGACGCCACGGCGAGCGCGCCGACCCGCAGCAGGATCTCGCTGGTGGGCCGGAAGGGCACCCCGGCCGCGCGGCGGCGCCGCTGGTCGTTGAGCGATCCCACCAGTGTCAGGACGACACCGAGGCCGGCCAGGAGATAGGCGCCGATGATCTGCTGGTCCATGAAGAAGGAGTTCTGGCCGAGCAGGTGCACCGGGCCCGAGTCGGCCGGGATGTTGATGGTGCCGCTGGAGCCCAGCAGCCACAGCATCAGACCGTTCCAGCCGAGGAAGCCGGCCAGGGTCACGACGAACGCGGGCACGCCGATCCTGGCGAAGAACCAGCCGTGCAGCGCACCGATGCCGACGCCGGTCAGGATGGTCAGGAACAGGGCCAGCCACATGTTCATGCCGTGGTTGGTCACGAAGACCGCGAACACCGTGGACGCGAGGCCGCTGACCGAACCGACGGACAGGTCGATCTCACCCAGCAGCAGCACGAACACCAGGCCGATGGCGAGCATGCCGGTGGCCGAGAGGAAGTAGCTGATGTTGGAGAGGTTGTCGGCGCTGAGGAAGCGGCTGTTCTGGAGCTGGAAGATCGTCCAGATGACGATCAGACCGATGACGACCGGCAGGGAGCCCAGCTCACCGCCCTTCACCTTGCGCTTGAACTCGGTGATGTAGCCCTTGAGGCCCTCTTCGCGGACCAGCAGGCGCGGGTCGACGACGGCGACCGGCGCGGCGGTCGGGTCGTCGGCCTGAGCCACCGTCGTCTTGGACACGGTCTCCGACGCCTCGATCGTCGTGGGGTCGCTCTTCACGGTCTTGGACGTGTCGCTCACTTGGCCGCCTCCGCGGTGCGACGCCCCGCACGACGGGTGACGGCGTTGTCCGTCGCACCCGTGATCGCGGCGATGATCTCTTCGTGGCTGGTGTCCTTCACGGAGAAGGATCCGTTGTTCTTGCCCAGACGCAGGACGGCGACGGTGTCCGCGACCGCCTTCACGTCGGCCATGTTGTGGCTGATGAGGATGACGCCGAGGTTCCGGTCGCGCAGCCGCTCCACCAGGTCCAGGACCTGGGCGGTCTGCTCGACGCCGAGGGCGGCGGTGGGCTCGTCCAGTATGACGACCTTCGGGTCACCGATCAGGGCGCGGGCGATCGCGACGACCTGGCGCTGACCGCCGGAGAGGCTCGCGATCGGGATGCGCACGCTGGGGATGCGGATCGAGAGGGTGCTCAGCAGTTCCCGGGCGTTCTTCTCCATCGTCACCTCGTCGATGACGCCCCGGTGCAGGAGTTCCCGCCCGAGGTAGAGATTGCCGACCACGTCGAGGTTGTCGCACAGGGCGAGGTCCTGGTAGACCGTCGCGACACCGAGTCCCTGGGCGTCGTGCGGCTTGGTGATGCTGACCGGCTTGCCGTCCCACTCGATGACGCCCTCATCGATGGGGTGGACACCCGCGATCGTCTTGACCAGGGTCGACTTTCCTGCGCCGTTGTCGCCCACCAGGGCGACCACTTCTCCGGCGTGGACCTCCAGATCGACATCGGTGAGGGCCTGGACCGCACCGAATCGCTTGGATACTCCGCGCAACGCCAGCACGGGCGTAGCGGACACGTGAACCATCTCCTTCGCCGCCTGACCGGCGGGGATGCCGCGCTTGGGGTAGGGCGCGGAGGGGCGTGCACAAGGCACGGTTTACAAGATGAACATGCGCGAACCCGCTGCCCTTGGCAACGGTGGTTTCCGTCCGACGCCCGCCCGGCAGCGGGGTTGGAGAGCCGGGGCGGGCGTCGGCGGAGGCTTCGCGGGGCCGCGGGGGGGGTCTTCGACCCGAGGGCCTACTGGAGGCCGGCGGCCTTGCAGGCCTTGGCGAACTCGGCGGTGCAGATGTCCTGGACCGTGTAGAGCTTGTCCTTGATCACCGTGTCCTTGATGTTGGCCTTGGTGACCGACACCGGGGTCAGCAGCTGCGAGGGCACCTTGTCGCCGGAGCCGCTGGTCAGCGTCTCGTTGGCGAGGGACTTGATGTCCTTGCCCTGCAGCAGGTCCACCGCGAGCTGGGCGGCCGCGTCCGCCTCCGGCTTGAAGGCCTTGTACACGGTGCTGGACTGGGTGCCCGCGACGATGCGCTGTATGCCCGCGAGTTCGGCGTCCTGACCGGTCAGCGGGATGCCGCTGATACCGGCGCCCTTCAGGGTGGTGGCGATACCGCCGGCCATGCCGTCGTTGGCGGAGTAGACGCCCGCGATGTTCTTGGCACCCAGCTGGGTGATGGCCGCCGACATCTTCTGCGCGGCGACGGTGTCCTTCCACAGGCCGGACTGCTCGTAGGCGATGTCGACCTTGCCGTCGAGGGCCTTGTGGGCGCCCTGCTTGAACTGCCCGGCGTTCGGGTCGGCGTCGTCACCGTTGATCATGACGACCTTCGACTGCTTGTTCGCCTTGGAGCCGAGCGCGTCGAGCAGCGCCTGACCCTGGAGCTCGCCCACCTTGACGTTGTCGAAGGAGACGTACGCGGAGACCGGGCCCTGGGCGAGGCGGTCGTAGGCGACGACCTTGATGCCCTTGTTCACGGCGGTCTGGATGGAGGACTTGATGGCGGCAGAGTCCTGGGCGCTGACCACGATGACCTTGACACCCTTGGTGATCATGCTGCTGACCTGCTGGGCCTGCTTGGCAGCGTCGCCGGCCGCGTTCGCGTACTCGACGTTGCAGTCCGAGCACAGCTCCTTGACCTTGGCCTCGAAGAAGGGCTTGTCGAACTTCTCGTAGCGGGCGGTGACGCTGTCGGGGAGCAGCAGACCGATGGTCTTGCTGCCCGAGCCGCTACCGCTGCCGCTACCGGAGTCGCTCTTCTTGTCGCCGGCCTTGCCGCAGGCAGCCAGCGTCACGGCCATGGAGACCGCGGCGGTGCCGATCACGACTCTACGCATCGTTGCGTTCATTTGGGGGTGCCTCCCTGACAGGGCCGCAGCGCTGCGGCCGAGGTGGCTGGAAGTCAACTCGTCCACACGTGCGACGTCAAGAAGTAAATACTTAACGAGATGGCAACGGCGTCATGTGTTTTCTAAATGAAGGCGGGTGCGGCCGCCGTCGGCGCACCGTCCAACAGGGTCGAATCACCCATCTCGCTGAGCGCGAGAGCCAGTGCCCCGAGCACCTCCGCGCGCCCTCCGAGGGCTCCCGGCAGCACCGACAGATGGCGTGCCGCACTGGGGATGGCGTAGCGGCCGACGGACTCCCTGATGGGCCCCAGCACCAGCTCGCCGGCCTCGGCGAGATCGCCGCCGAGGACCACGCGGCTGGGGTTCAGCAGGTTGCACAGGTTGGCCACTCCGCTGCCGATGTGGCGGCCGACATCGGCGATCACCCGGCGGCAGCCCGGATCACCGTCCCGCGCCAGTCTCACCACGCCCTCCATGGTGAGATCCGCGCCGTGGCTGGGCTGGAGCAGCGGCAGCACGTACCGCGCCGACGCGAAGGTCTCCAGGCAGCCCCGGTTGCCGCAGCGGCAGACGGGACCGGATTCATCAAGAGTGATATGACCGATTTCTCCCGCCGTGCCGCCGGGCCCGCGGTAGATCTTGCCGTCGATCACCAGTCCGGCGCCGACACCGCTCGCCACCTTGATGTACGCCAGGTCCTTGACCCCCCGGCCACTGCCCCAGACCAGCTCGCCGAGGGCGCCGAGGTTGGCGTCGTTGTCCACGTGCACCGGCACGCCGAGCCGCCCCCGCAGCTCCTCGGCGGGCCTGGTACCGGTCCAGCCCGGCAGGATGGCCGTGGAGCCGAGCGTGCCCGACTCGACGTCGATGGGGCCGGGCACGCCGACGCCCACTCCCGCGATCTTGGACCGGCTCACTCCGGTGGCGTCGATCAGCCTGCTGACCAGCTCTTCCGCCCGGTCGAAGCCCTGTGCCGCGGAGGCGTCCACATCCAGGGGCTCGGACTCCTCGGCGAGCACCTGATGGGCGAGGTTCCCGATCGCGACGCGCAAATGGGTGTGCCCGAAATCGATGCCGATGACGATGCCGGCGTCACCGCTGAGGGAGACGCTGCGGGCCCTGCGGCCACCCGCCGATGTCGGCGTGACCTCGACGGTTCCGCCGTCCTTCAGCTCCCGAACGATATTGGAGACGGTCGCCGCGGACAGACCCGTCGTCCTCGCGATTTCGGCCTGCGTCAGCGACCCGGCAAGGCGCACCGCCCGGACGACGCGTTCCAGATTTGCCCGATGCAGCGACGACTGCGATCCCGGAGTCTCCATCGACTCATCCACTCCTGCCCTCAGCGCGGCGGCCACGGCCCGCCCCTGTGACCCGGAGCCGGCAGCGGATCCGGGTCACGTACAAGTTGTGAACTCCAAGCTCCGCCGAACGGGTTACCGCAGTCAAGTCCTTGACGGAAATCGTGAGAGATCAAAAAGTGGGGACGTACGGACACCCCGGCGCCTTCCCCGGTTCACAGGGCGGACGCCGGCCGGTCTCGGCGGACGGAATCGATCACTACTTCAGCGCACCGGCCGTCAGGCCCTGCACCACCTGCCGCTGGAAGACGATGTAGGCCGCGAGGACCGGAAGCATCGCCATCACCAGGCCCGCGAAGAGACCGGACCAGTCGCCCCTGTATCCCTGGCTGGCGGCGAGCTGGACCAGCCCCTGGGTGAGGACGCGCTTGTCGGGGTCGGTGTTCAGGACCGTCGGGAGCATGTACTGGTTCCACTGGCCCAGGAAATTGAAGATCCCCACGCTGATCAGGCCCGGCTTGGCCATCGGCAGCATGATCTGGAAGAAGGTGCGGCTGTGCGAGGCCCCGTCCACGAACGCGGCCTCGGCCACCGAGGTGGGCAGCGAGCGGAAGAACGCGGTCAGGAAGAACACCGTGAAGGGCAGAGAGTAGGCGATGTAGACGAGGATCAGCCCGTGGATCGTGTTCAGCAGTCCCATGTTGTTCACGACGTAGAACAGCGGGACCAGCGCGAGCATGACCGGGAAGCTCATGCCGCCGATGAACAGGTAGTAGATGAACCGGTTGCCCGGGAAGTCGAAGCGGGCGAGGACGTACGCCGCCATCGAGCCGAGCACCAGGGTGCCGACGAGCGAACCGCCGACCACCAGGACGGTGTTCAGGAAGTAGTCGCTCATGTTGGCGTCGGTCCAGGCCCGCGCCCAGTTCTCGAAGTGCAGCCTGTCCGGCAGCGACCAGGGCGAGTCGAAGATCGAGCGGTCGTCCTTGAAGGAGGTCATCACCGCCCACAGCAGCGGCATGACCACCATGAACGCCCACAGGACCAGCATGCCGTGCGAGAAGGCGTTGAGGACGGTGCCCTCCCGCCTCCCCCGGAGCGGCCCGCCCGCCGGGGTGTCCTCCCGGCCGGTGGGGGCCTTCGGCTCGGCCGGGACCGGGGCGGGGGTCTCGGTGGTCTCCATGGTCAGTACTCCAGCCGCTCGCGGCGGCCCAGCCGCATCACGACCGCCGCGAACAGCAGCGTGACGACGAGCAGGGCGACACCGATCGTGGTCGCGTAGGCGGCCTGACCGTCACGGAAGGCCTTCTGGTAGACGTAGAGCACCAGGACGGTGGTCGAGTAGTCCGGCCCGCCCGGCCCGGTCGTCATGATCTGGACGACCGCGAACGACTCGGCGCCCAGGGCGAGGATGCCCATGTACACCCAGCCGGACTGCACGGTGTCCCACAGCAGCGGCAGGGTGATCCGGAAGAAGGTGGTGGCACGGCCGGCCCCGTCCAGGAGCGCCGCCTCGTACAGGTCCGCCGGAATGGAGGCCATGCCCGCGGAGAACAGGACCACGAAGAAGCCGACCGTGGACCAGACGAGGACCGCCATCACACACCACAGGGCGAGGTCCGGATCACCGAGCCACAGCGGCTGGACGCCGCCGAGCCCGATACCGCGCAGCAGGGAGTTGACGGCGCCGCTGTCCGGGTTGTATGCGAAAGCGAACAGCAAGGCGACGATCGCGATGGAGAGCACCTGGGGGAAGAAGTAGACGATCTTGTAGAAGGACGAGCCGCGGACCCCGGAGATCACCGGGCCGCCCTTCCGCCGCCGCCCTCCCGCGTTGATCATGAACGCGAGGAACAGCGCGAGACCGATCGTCACCGGCGGCAGCACCAGCGCGAACAGCAGACTGTGCCACAGCGACTTCCAGAAGATGTCGTCATCGAGCAACCTCCGGTAGTTGTCGAAGCCCACCATCCTGAACTCGGGGCTCAGGCCGGTCCAGTCCGTGAAGGAGTAGTAGACGGACTGGATGAACGGCCAGACGACGAAGAGCGCGTACAGACCGAGGGGAACCGTCAGGAACCCCACGATGAACCGGTACTTGCCGTGATGCATGGCTACCGACTCACTGGTGCTTGTAGTGCTTGATCGACGTGTCCTTCGCGGTCTCGTCGGCGAAGCCCTGGATCCGCTTGATGGCCTCGGCCGGGGTGATACGGCCCGCCATCATCTCGCCGAGACCGGACACACCGATCTTCTCCTTCTGCAGCTGCACGTACCAGTCCTGCAGCCGCGGGTTCAGGACGTTGCTGCCGGCCTTCTCCAGCGCCGCCACACCCGACTTCAGGCCCGAGGTGAGGCTGATGCCGGTGGTACCGCCGTTGAACGCCGTCAGCGACTTCACCTTGGTGGTGAAGTTCTTCGAGGACGCCTCGCCGAGCATGATGCGCAGCTGCTCCATGCCGCCCTCGGGGTTGCGGGCCTTGGCCGGAACGACGAAGGGCTCGCCGCCGGAGGCCCAGATGGTGCCGAAGGGCAGCTTGTCGGAGGAGTCGATGCCGGAGGGCGCGGAGACGGCGAGACCGAAGTCGCCCGGGATCACGTTGGCCGACTCGTTCTCCACCCAGGAGCCGTTCGGGATGAACAGCGCCTTGCCCTGGGCCCAGGCGGTCTGCGACTGGATGTGGTCGAGGCCCGGTGTGCCCCTGAGGACGTAGCCCTTCTTGTAGAGCTCGTAGTACGCCTCGAAACAGGCCTTGACGGCCGGGTGCCTCCAGGCGTTCGGCTCCAGGTTGTCGATGGCGTCGAGGACCTCCCGGCCACCGACCTTGCCGATCATCGGATACAGCGAGAAGGGGATGTAGTACGGGTACTTGCCGGCGTAGGTCCAGCCCGCGACACCCTTCTTCTTGGCCTTCTCGCAGACCTTGAGCATCTCGTCCCAGGTCTCGGGGTACTTCTCGTCGAGCGAGTCGAGGAGCTTCTGCGAGTACCAGACGCCGTAGACCGTGTAGGCGTAGTACAGGATCCACACGGGATTGCCGTCGAACTGGCCCATCTCGACGATGCCGGGGCGCAGTGTGTCGCGGACCTTCTTCGACGGGTCGTCGAAGGAGGGGGCGTCGAGGAGCGGGGTGAGGTCGGCGAGCTGGTTGCGGCTGACGAGGACGCCCATGTCCATCTGCTCGGCACCGGAGTTGTCGATGAGGTCGGGCGGGTTCCCCTGGTTGAAGCGCGGCTGCAGGGTTGACTGGATCTTCTGGGTGGCGGAGAACTTCACCTTCGCCTTCGGGAAGTCCTTCTGGTAGATCTTGACCGCGTCCTCGGCGTACTCCTTGCCGAAGCCGCCGTCGAAGAGCACGAACTCCATCTGCGCCGTGTCGTTGACGCCGAGCGGGTTCTGCCTGGTCTTCTTTCCCGTCTTCGCCTTCTCCTGGCCGCCGCCCCCGCTGCTGGCGCAGGCGGACAGGAAACTCACGGCGGGGACGGAGACCAGGCCCCACGCGAGGGAGCGCTTGACCAGGTCCCGGCGGCCGACGCCTTCGGGGGTGGTGCCGATGTGTTCGGGGGTGGTGCCGATGTGTTCGGGGGTGGTGTGCTCGCCGGAAGTGGATCCCATGCTCAAGTCCTCGCCTTCTCCAGGACTCAGGCGGTGCACCGGCTCCTCCCCGGCACCGCGGTGATGGTGAAGCTGGGGTCGTGCATGAGCGACTCGGTGGGACGGTCCGCGTGACGGCCGCCCGGACGCCGACAGGTATAGTCCACTCTCCATCGGCGGAGCAATATCGCAGGCAAGGTTGGCGCCGTGCTTTTCCGAGTTGAGACCTCGTGGAAATACAGTGCGCTCGTACGGTCTTCGAACCCGATACCCGTCGCATTGAGCCCGAATGCCACAGCCAACGCCCTTGACATCACTGCTCACTTGACGACCTACTAATCCTTGCGCAGGCAAAGTGACAACGTTGTCCATTCCTCAACAGGCGCAGGGAGGGTGCTCGCGCATGCAGCACAGATCTCGGCACAGATGGGCTCCTACGGCGGTCGTGGCAACGGCCGCCTTCGCGTTGCTGGTGGCGGCGCAGGGCACGGCCGTGGCCCTGCCCGGCGAAGCGTCGGCCGCAGACCGCGACTTCGCTTCCTCCTTCGAACCGGGGGATCCGGCCCCGACGTGGTTGAACACCGTGGACACGACGGCGGACGGCACCAAGCGGGCGTCCGGTGTGGACGGAGGATACACCGCGGGCATTCCGGGCAATGTGACCGATGAGGTGACCGATGTCCGGGCCGACGCGGAGAACACGGACGGCGGCGAGGCCGCGGACAACCTGATCGACGGCGTGCCGGACACGAAGTGGCTGACGTTCGCGCCAAGAGGCTGGGTGGAGTTCGACCTGGACGAGCCGGTCAAGGTGGCGACGTACGCGCTGACCTCGGCCAACGACCACGCCGAGCGGGACCCTGCCGACTGGACCCTTGAGGGGTCAACCGACGGCAAGAACTGGAGGACGCTGGACACCCGCTCCGGTGAGTCGTTCGACCAGCGCTTCCAGACCAGGTCCTACGATCTCGCCGAGCCGGCCGGGTACGCGCACTTCCGGCTGGACATCACCAGGAACCACAGCGGCGGCGTGCTGCAGCTCGCCGATGTGCAGTTCTCCACCGGCGGCAGCTCCGATCCCACGCCGAGGGACATGCGCACACTGGTGGACCGCGGCCCGCTCGGCTCCCCCACCGCCAAGGCGGGCGCGGGCTTCACGGGCAGGCGGGCACTGCGCTACGCGGGGAGGCACACCGCTGACGGGCGGGCGTACTCGTACAACAAGATCTTCGACGTGAACCTCCGCGTCGAGCGGGACACGCAGTTGTCGTACCGGATCTTCCCGGCGATGGCGGACGGCGACCGGGACTACGACGCCACCGACGTCTCGGTCGACCTGGCCTTCACCGACGGCACCTACCTCAGCGATCTGGGCGCACTCGACCAGCACGGCTTCCCGCTGAGCCCCGCGGGGCAGGGCGCGGCCAAGGCGCTCTACGTCAACCAGTGGAACAACGTGGTCTCGCGGATCGGGTCGGTGGCGGCCGGCAGGACCGTCGACCGAATCCTGGTGGGGTACGACTCGCCGAAGGGTCCCGCGAAGTTCCGGGGCTGGCTGGACGACCTCGCGGTGAAGCCCGCGCCCCCGGACAAGCCCCGGGCACACCTGTCCGACTACGCGGTGACCACCCGCGGCACCAACTCCAGCAGCTCCTTCTCCCGGGGCAACGACTTCCCGGCGACGGCCCTTCCGCACGGCTTCAACTTCTGGACACCGGTGACCAACGCCGGCTCGCTGAGCTGGTTGTACGACTACGCGCGGGCCAACAACTCCGACAATCTACCCACGATCCAGGCCTTCAGCGCGAGCCATGAGCCGAGCCCGTGGATGGGTGACCGGCAGACGTTCCAGGTGATGCCGTCAGTCGCCTCCGGTACTCCGGACACCGGGCGCACCGCGCGCGCACTGCCGTTCCGGCACGACAACGAGATCGCGCGCCCCTACTACTACGGGGTGACCTTCCAGAACGGTCTCAAGGCGGAGATGACGCCGACGGACCACGCCGCCGTGCTGCGGTTCACCTACCCCGGCGACGACGCGAGTGTCGTCTTCGACAACGTGACCGAGCAGGCGGGGCTCACCCTCGACAAGGAGAACGGAGTCGTGACCGGCTTCTCGGACGTGAAGTCCGGGCTGTCGACGGGGGCGACCCGCCTGTTCGTCTACGGAGTGTTCGACGCGCCGGTGACAGACGGGGCGACCGCCGGAGTGAAGGGCTATCTGCGCTTCAGGGCGGGCGCCGACCACACGGTGACGCTCCGCCTCGCCACCTCCCTGATCAGCGTCGACCAGGCGAAGGACAATCTGCGCCAGGAGGTCCCGGACGGCACGTCGTTCGACGACGTCAGGGTACGTGCCCAACGGACCTGGGACCGGCTGCTCGGCACCATCGAGGTCGAGGGCGCGAGCGCGGACCAGTTGACGACGCTGTACTCCTCGATGTACCGGCTGTATCTCTACCCCAACTCGGGCTTCGAGAAGGTGGGCTCGGCCTACCGGTACGCGTCCCCGTTCTCCCCGATGACGGGCCCGGACACACCCACACGCACCGGGGCGAAGATCGTCGACGGCAAGGTGTACGTCAACAACGGCTTCTGGGACACCTACCGGACGACCTGGCCGGCGTACGCGTTGCTGACACCACATCAGGCGGGCGAGCTGGTCGACGGCTTCGTGCAGCAGTACAAGGACGGTGGCTGGACCTCCCGCTGGTCCTCCCCCGGCTACGCGGACCTGATGACGGGCACCTCGTCGGACGTGGCGTTCGCGGACGCGTATGTGAAGGGCGTGAAGTTCGACGCCGAGGCCGCCTACGACGCGGCGGTGAAGAACGCGACGGTCCTGCCGCCGTCGTCCGGCGTGGGCCGCAAGGGCATGGCGACCTCACCCTTCCTCGGCTACACCAGCACCGCCACCCGCGAGGGCCTGTCGTGGGCGATGGACGGTTACATCAACGACTACGGCATCGCCAGAATGGGCCGGGCGCTGTACGAGAAGACCGGCAGGCAGCGGTACAAGGAGGAGTCGGCCTACTTCCTGAACCGCGCCCGGGACTACGTCGGCCTCTTCGACTCCAGGGTGGGCTTCTTCCAGGGCCGTGACGCCCGGGGCGCCTGGCGGCTGGACCCGTCCAGGTACGACCCGCGCGTGTGGGGCTACGACTACACCGAGACCAACGGCTGGGGTTTCGCCTTCGCCGTCCCGCAGGACAGCCGGGGTCTTGCGAACCTCTACGGCGGCCGGGCGAAGCTGGCCGACAAGCTGGACGAGTACTTCGCGACCCCGGAGACGGCCTCCCCCGAGTTCGTGGGCTCCTACGGCAGTGTCATCCACGAGATGACGGAAGCCCGTGACGTCCGGATGGGGATGTACGGGCACTCCAACCAGCCCGCACACCACGTGATCTACATGTACGACGCGGCGGGTCAGCCGTGGAAGGCGCAGGCGAAGGTCCGCGAGGTGCTCTCCCGCCTGTACATCGGCAGCGAGATCGGGCAGGGGTACCACGGCGACGAGGACAACGGCGAGCAGTCCGGCTGGTACGTCTTCTCGGCGCTGGGCTTCTACCCGCTGGTGATGGGCAGCGGCGAGTACGCCGTCGGATCCCCGCTGTTCACCAAGGCGACCGTGCACCTGGAGAACGGCAGGGACCTGGTGATCAAGGCCCCGGCGAACAGCGCGCGGAACGTCTACGTCCAGGGCCTGAGGGTCGACGGCAAGGAGTGGACGTCGACGGCGCTGCCGCATTCCCTGCTCTCCCGGGGCGGCGTGCTGGAGTTCGACATGGGTCCGCGGCCCTCGGACTGGGGCACGGGGAAGAACGCCGCACCGGTGTCCGTCACCCAGGACGACAAGGTGCCCGCGCCGCGCGGGGACGTCCTCAAGGGCGACGGTCCGCTCTTCGACGACACCTCGGCGACGGAGGCGGCCGTGACGAGTGTGGACCTGCCGGTCACGGGCGCCACCAAGGCGGTGCAGTACACGCTGACGTCCCCGGCGGACCGCGCCTCGGCCCCCACGGGGTGGACCCTGGAAGCCTCCGAGGACGGCACCCGATGGACGCGCCTGGACCAGCGGTCGGGTGAGTCCTTCACCTGGGACCGGCAGACGAGGGTGTTCTCCGTCCCGCATCCCGGTACGTATGCGCACTACCGCCTGGCGTTCGCGACGGAGTCGAGGCTGGCGGAGGTGGAGCTGCTGGCCTGACGCACACCGAACGGCGGGGCCGGAGCGGCGGCGTGTCCCCTTACGGGTGAACCCGCTTGGGCACCCTTGACATCGTTGTCTGCAACGGCAGTAAAGTCATGGGCAGATTATTCGACAGCGCACGTCGACAACGTTGTCTCCTCCGCGGTGACCACAGGCCATCGGACCCCGGTCCGGCCTTCACCCCCCGGGCCGGGCCGGCTCGCGGACCGGGTGGCACGCACCTCCGCCACCCGGTCCGCCCTGAGCCGACAGTCCCCGCCCGCCGAACCGTCACTCGTGGGAGCGGTGTTGGCCGCACTCGCGGGCGCGCGGGGCAACCCGAGTGCTCTCGTGGTCATCTACCTGTACGAACGATGACCGGGGAGAAGGGCGGGTTGTGCACGGTTCCGGTGCGGACGGTGGCCGCGAGAAGGCCACCGCCGGCTCCTGGTGGGCGGCTGCGGTGGCGAACCTCCTGATCGGCGTGCCGGCGATCGTCCCGGGCGTGTGCGTCCGGTGGCTGCTGAACAGGTATGTGCTGCTTCACTGCGTCACCGGCTTCGGCTGCAGTGGCACGGCACCGGACCAGACCGTCGGTATGACGCTCGGCGCGGTGCTGGGCGGGGCGTTCGTCCTCGGGATGGTGCTGGTGGTGGACGTCCTCATGCCGTGGCAGGAGGGCCGACCGCTGCACCTGTGGCTCGGTATGACGACCCTGGTGCCGGCGCCGTTCGCGGTGGCGCTGGTGGTGGGGTGGGTCTAGAACCGCCCGCAGTTCGTGGCCGGCGTCGGCGAGAAAGCGGCGCATGCGCTCCTCGCTGCGGCGCACCCGCTCCCGGCGAGCACGGTGAGCACGGCGCCGGTGCCCAGCAGCAGCCGGGCGTGGAGCGAACGCGGCGGGCAGCCTCGGGCGCCCGGCGTTCATCTCCGCGCCTTCGCAGCGGCCGTGGACGGCGGCGCGAGACGGCCGGGCCGCTCGCCGACGGTCGGAACGGGGACGCGGCTGCCGGGGGAAGCAGTGGTGCCGGACATGTCGCGCTCCCGTCCCGGCCCGCTGAGGGGACCCCGTGTCCGCGCTGAGCACCGGCGATGTTCCCGTTCGGGCCGCGGTCCCGTCCGGGCGGCGGTCGGCAGACGGCCGAGGGCCGCATCCCCGGGCGGGGACGCGGCCCTCGGCTGCCGTGCCGCAGTCGCCTACTTGCGGATCAGGCTGCGCAGGACGTACTGCATGATGCCGCCGTTGCGGTAGTAGTCGGCCTCACCGGGGGTGTCGATGCGGACGACCGCGTCGAACTCGACGCCCGTGTCGGTGGCGACCTTGACCGTGCGCGGCGTGGTGCCCTCGTTCAGCTCGGTCACGCCGGCGATGGAGAAGGTCTCCTCGCCGGTCAGGCCGAGCGACTCGGCCGAGGCGCCCTCCGGGAACTGCAGCGGCAGGACGCCCATGCCGATGAGGTTCGAGCGGTGGATGCGCTCGTAGGACTCGGCGATGACGGCCTTGACGCCGAGGAGCGCGGTGCCCTTGGCCGCCCAGTCGCGGGACGAGCCGGAGCCGTACTCCTTGCCGGCCAGGACGACCAGCGGGATGCCGGCGGCCTGGTAGTTCTGCGAGGCGTCGTAGATGAAGGAGACCGGGCCGCCCTCCTGCGTGAAGTCACGCGTGTAGCCGCCCTCGGTGCCCGGCGCGATCTGGTTGCGCAGGCGGATGTTGGCGAACGTACCGCGGATCATGACCTCGTGGTTGCCTCGGCGGGAGCCGTAGGAGTTGAAGTCGCGGCGCTCCACACCGTGCTCGGTGAGGTACTGGCCGGCCGGGGTGTCGGCCTTGATCGCACCGGCCGGGGAGATGTGGTCGGTGGTGACCGAGTCGCCCAGCTTGGCCAGGACCCGGGCGCCGGTGATGTCCTCGACCGGGGCGGGCTCCATGCCCATGCCCTCGAAGTACGGGGGCTTGCGGACGTAGGTGGACTCCGGGTCCCACTCGAAGGTGTTGCCGGTCGGGACGGGCAGGGACTGCCACTGGGCGTCGCCGGCGAAGACGTCGCTGTAGGACTTGGAGAACATGTCCTCGCCGATGGCGTTGGCGACGACGTCGTTGACCTCGGCCTCGCTCGGCCAGATGTCCTTCAGGTGGACCGGGTTCCCGTCCTGGTCGGTGCCGAGCGCCTCCCTGGTGATGTCCACCTTCATGGAGCCGGCGATGGCGTAGGCGACGACCAGCGGCGGGGACGCCAGGTAGTTCATCTTGACGTCGGGGTTGATACGGCCCTCGAAGTTCCGGTTGCCGGAGAGGACCGAGGTGACCGCGAGGTCGTGCTCGTTGACGGCCTTGGAGACCTCCTCCGGCAGCGGGCCGGAGTTGCCGATGCAGGTGGTGCAGCCGTAACCGACCAGGTTGAAGCCGACCTTGTCCAGGTACGGGGTCAGCCCGGCCTTGTCGAAGTAGTCCGTCACCACCTTCGAACCCGGGGCGAGGGTGGTCTTGACCCACGGCTTGCGGGTCAGGCCCTTCTCGACCGCCTTCTTGGCCACCAGGGCGGCGGCGACCATCACGTACGGGTTCGAGGTGTTGGTGCAGGAGGTGATGGCGGCGACGGTGACGGCGCCGTGGTCCAGCTCGTACGTGGTGCCGTCGGGGGCGGTGACCGGGACGGGGTTCGACGGGGCGCCGTTGGGGGCGACGGCCGGGGCGTCGGAGGCCGGGAAGGACTCCTGGCCCGCCTCGTCCACGATGTCGACGTAGTTGCGGACGTCCTGCTTGAACTGCTCTGCGGCGTTCGCGAGGACGATGCGGTCCTGCGGGCGCTTCGGGCCGGCGATGGACGGGACGACCGTGGACAGGTCAAGCTCGAGCTTCTCGGAGAAGTCCGGCTCGGCCTTCGGGTCCAGCCAGAGGCCCTGCTCCTTGGCGTAGGCCTCGACCAGCGCGACCTGCTGGTCCGAACGGCCGGTCAGACGCAGGTAGTTCAGGGTCTCGTCGTCCACGGGGAAGATCGCGGCGGTGGAGCCGAACTCCGGCGACATGTTGCCGATGGTGGCGCGGTTGGCCAGCGAGGTGGCGGCGACGCCCTCGCCGTAGAACTCGACGAACTTGCCGACCACACCGTGCTTGCGGAGCATCTCGGTGATGGTGAGCACCAGGTCGGTGGCGGTGGTGCCGGGCTGCAGCTCACCGGTGAGCTTGAAGCCGACGACGCGCGGGATGAGCATGGAGACCGGCTGACCGAGCATCGCGGCCTCGGCCTCGATGCCGCCGACGCCCCAGCCGAGAACGCCGAGGCCGTTGACCATGGTGGTGTGCGAGTCGGTGCCGACCAGGGTGTCCGGGTAGGCCTTGCCGTCGCGGACCATCACGACGCGGGCCAGGTGCTCGATGTTGACCTGGTGGACGATGCCGGTACCCGGCGGTACGACCTTGAACTCGTCGAAGGCGGTCTGGCCCCAGCGCAGGAACTGGTAGCGCTCCTTGTTGCGGCCGTACTCCAGCTCGACGTTCTGCTTGAAGGCGTCGTTGGTGCCGAACTTGTCGGCGATGACGGAGTGGTCGATGACCAGTTCGGCCGGCGCCAGCGGGTTGATCTTCGCCGGGTCGCCGCCCAGCTCCTTGACGGCCTCGCGCATGGTGGCGAGGTCCACGACACAGGGCACGCCGGTGAAGTCCTGCATGATCACGCGGGCCGGCGTGAACTGGATCTCCTGCGACGGCTGGGCCTGGGAGTCCCAGTTGCCGAGGGCGCGGATGTGGTCGGCGGTGATGTTCGCGCCGTCCTCGGTGCGGAGCAGGTTCTCCAGCAGGACCTTGAGGCTGTACGGCAGGCGGGCCGAGCCCTCCACCTTGTCCAGCCGGAAGATCTCGTACGACTCGTCGCCCACCTGCAGCGTGCTGCGGGCGTCGAAGCTGTTCGCCGACACGACAGTCTCCTTCATTGATGTGCGCTACCACCGCAATCCTGCCGCCACGACGGCTCGGCCGATCCGCTAAGGTAAGGCTAAGTTAGGTAACCCTTACCGGAGCGACCGCTGCGGTGCGCCTCGGCAGATATCTCGATGTCGAGATAACTCTAGTACATGCGACCGGGAAGGTCATGCGCGACCGGGCGCGCATTCCACGCCTCCGCCAACAGGCGCCGCCTGCACCCCTTCACCCGAACGGACCCCACGGGATGCGGCATCTCATATCTGAGATAACCTCAGTCACATGTCAGACGACTACCTCGTACGCATCGGCAAGCTCATCCGTGTCGCACGCCAACACCGCGGACTGACCCAGGCGCAGCTCGCCGAGGCACTCGGTACCAGTCAGAGCGCCGTGAACCGCATCGAGCGCGGCAACCAGAACCTCAGTCTTGAGATGATCGCCCGCATCGGGGACGCCCTGGACAGCGAGATCGTGTCGCTGGGCTATGCGGGGCCCATGCATCTGCGGGTGGTCGGCGGCCGCCGCCTCTCCGGCGCGATCGACGTCAAGACGAGCAAGAACGCCTGCGTGGCGTTGCTGTGCGCCTCGCTGCTCAACAAAGGGCGCACGGTGCTGCGCCGCGTCGCCCGCATCGAGGAGGTGTACCGCCTGCTGGAGGTGCTCACCTCGGTCGGGGTGCGGACCCGGTGGATCAACGAGGGGGTCGATCTGGAGATCGTCCCGCCCGCGGATCTGGACCTGGACGCCATCGACGCCGAGGCCGCCCGCCGTACGCGGTCCATCATCATGTTCCTCGGCCCGCTGCTGCACCGCCTGGACCGCTTCAAGCTCCCCTACGCGGGCGGATGCGACCTCGGGACCCGCACCATCGAGCCGCACATGATCGCGCTGCGCCGCTTCGGGCTCGAGGTCACCGCCACGGAGGGGCTGTACCACGCGGTGGTGGACCGGTCCGTCTCCCCCGGCCGGCCGATCGTGCTGACCGAGCGCGGCGACACCGTGACCGAGAACGCGCTGCTGGCCGCCGCACGGCACAACGGCGTCACGGTCATCCGCAACGCCTCCTCCAACTACATGGTCCAGGACCTGTGCTTCTTCCTCGAGGCGCTCGGCGTCGAGGTCGAGGGCATCGGCACCACCACGCTCACCGTCCACGGCGTGCCGAACATCGATGTCGACGTGGACTACTGCCCCTCCGAGGACCCGGTCGAGGCGATGAGCCTGCTGGCCGCCGCGGTGGTCACCGAGTCGGAACTGACGGTGCGCCGGGTGCCGATCGAGTTCCTGGAGATCGAACTCGCGGTGCTGGAGGAGATGGGACTCGACCACGACCGCACGCCCGAGTACCACGCCGACAACGGCCGTACGCGGCTGGTGGACCTGACCGTGCGGCCCTCCAAGCTGGAGGCGCCGATCGACAAGATCCACCCGATGCCGTTCCCCGGCCTGAACATCGACAACGTCCCGTTCTTCGCGGCCATCGCGGCCTCCGCGCAGGGCAAGACGCTGATCCACGACTGGGTCTACGACAACCGGGCCATCTACCTGACCGACCTCAACCGCCTCGGCGGGCGCCTGCAGTTGCTCGACCCGCACCGGGTGCTGGTCGAGGGCCCGACCCGCTGGCGCGCCGCCGAGATGATGTGCCCGCCCGCGCTGCGGCCGGCAGTGGTCGTCCTGCTGGCCATGATGGCGGCCGAGGGCACGTCCGTGCTGCGCAACGTGTACGTCATCAACCGCGGCTACGAGGACCTGGCCGAGCGGCTGAACTCGGTCGGGGCGCAGATCGAGATCTTCCGGGACATCTGATCGGCGAGGTTTCGTGCCCCTTGGAGGCAAGGGGCACGAAACCTCAACATGTCAGCTGACCTGCGGATACTCACCTTCACAACCCTCCATTGATCACCGTTGTTTTTCAGCACCTTGTGCAACGTGCGTGCAAGATGATCTTGCAAGGTTGACGTTACGTCAGAGATACCTGAGCATCCGTCAGCCTTCACGGAGGGTTATCGCCGAAGTAGGGACCGCTGCACGAGCGCAAGGGCAGCGACGTGCAGTCGGCGACGCATGGCGTCGCCCGGCCCGCGAAGATCCCGAACACGGATCGCCCCTGGCACCCGATCGCGAAGCGCCTGTGAGACTTCCTGAAGGAATCCGGGCAGGCCGACTTCTACCGACAGTCCGACTGGGCTGCTCTCACCTAATCGCCGGGCGAAGATCTGTCGTACTACAAGAGGTCCGGCAAGGGAGTCGGGCTAGATGCTCCAGAGCATCTACTCAGCCTTCAAGCGGCTAGTAGATTGTCGCCGAGGGCGACCTGCGCCGTGTGCGTATCGAACTGCACGAGCCCGAGGAACAGTCGGCGACTGTCCTCTCCATCGCTGACTACAAGAGACAGCCGAGGGGACGATGGCTCGGACGACGGCGGTAATCCGGGTGGTGCTGCAGCGGACCTTCCGCAGGAATCGTCAGCACTTGAGGGTGGCCATGGCCCGTTCGCCGAGGCTGTGGATCTTCGCGTGGCCCTGGGCAGCGGTGCTTGCCACTGGTGCGGCGTAACCTGCGCTGAGCGATGCTCAGGACTTGTGGATCGGTTCCGGGAGGGAACGCGGAGGGCGTACCTTCCCGAATGATCCTTTGATGGTCTCCGAGTAGGCCCGCGTTGCATCGCGGGTCGGGAAGGCACGCCCTGTGCTCAGCGTAGTCACCGACGACGGCTCCACCCAGTCCGGCTCCTTGATCGACGAGATCGTCCGCGAAGGGGCCCGCCGGATGGTCGCCGCCGCACTCGAAGCGGAAGTCAACCAGTACATAGCCGAGTTGGCAGCCGAGACCGACGAGCGCGGACGACGTCTGGTGGTCCGCAACGGTCACCACCGGGCCCGCACCGTGGTCACGGCCGCCGGCCCGGTCGAGGTGAAGGCCCCGAGGGTGAACGACCGACGCGTCGACGAGGCCACCGAAGTTTCTCGGCGGCACGGCCGGCCTGTCCTCCGCGACCGTGACCCGGCTGACGAAGCAGTGGAGCGATGACCACGCCGCCTTCCAGGCCCGTGATCTGTCCGACCGCGACTTCGTCTACGTCTGGGCCGACGGGGTCCACCCCAAGGTCCGGCTCGGTCAGGCCCACTCGTGCGTGCTGGTCCTGCTCGGCGTCCGGCTGGACGGCACGAAGGAGCTGATCGCCTTGGCGGAGGGGCTTCGGGAGTCCACCGAGTCGTGGGCCGACCTGCTGCGCGACTGCCGCCGCCGCGGGATGCGCGACCCCGAGCTGGTCATCGACGACGGCGCGATGGGCCTGTGGAAGGCTCTGGCCGAGGTGTTCCCGGCCGCCCGGCACCAGCGCTGCTGGGTCCATAAAGCCGGTAATATGACGAACTGTCTTCCAAAGTTCGCGCAGCCGGGTGCGACGAAGGCAATGCAGGAGATCTACAACGCGGAGGATCGCGCACACGCGGAGAAGGCGCTTGCGGACTTCGCCCCCACCTACGGCACGAAGTGGCCCAAGGCGGTCGCGAAGATCACCGAGACCAGCTGCTGGCGTTCTATGACTTCCCGGCCGAGCACTGGGTGCACCTGCGGACCACCAACCCGATCGAGTCGACGTTCTCCACGGTCAAGCTGCGAACGAAGGGCACCCGCGGGGCCGGCAGCCCGGCTGCGGCCCTGGCCATGGTGTTCAAGCTCGTCGAGTCCGCCCAGGCCCGCCGGCGCGCGATCGCCGGAGCCCACCTGGTCCCACTCGTCCGCGCTGGCGCGGGGTTCACCAACGGCGTCCTCGTCGAGCGCGAAGAAGCCGCTGCCTGAGCACAGGGCCCCGTTCCTCCTTCGAGCGAGTGGCCGTTCCATCGAACTCAGTCGAGAAGAGCACGTCCGATGCCCGAAGATCTACGGATCGATCACCAGCTGGTAGGCCACTGGAGCAGCTTCTCCTACGGCGTCATGGAAGCATCTGAGCTCGCGTGCCTCGGTAACGGACGGGGATGGAGCAGCTGGTTCAACGCTGAAGCGCTGTGCATCACACGCTTTAACTGGCGGTGCCCCGAACCGGGAGTCCTGGAACTCAGTGCGCAGTGGATGGTCCAGGGAACCCTCAGCCGAGAATCGGGCCACCCGGCCTTCTCCTCGATGGAACCGGCGGAGCGACTCGACGAGGTCACGCTGCATCACTACGCGATCGGCCCTACGGTCCCGATGCCGGGAGCCGAGCCGCTGATCGCGGTGAGCTTCGAGGAGCCAGTGGAGTTCTGTTACCAGTACGCCCGAGGGTCTACACAGATCCGACCCGAGGAAGACCCCACTCACCTCGCACTGCCGTATCAGTAGCCGGACTGAATCGGCCGTTGCGGTTCACGAGAACAGCATCACTCGATCCACAACTCTTGACTATTGCTCGAATACGCGTCACGCCTGATTCGGTATCGCGATGGCGAACTGCAATTCCGGAAGCGTACGGGAAACGCCCGGCCACGCAATCCTGGCCGGGCGTCTCGCTCATCTCCTGTCCATTCCGAGTCGTCCACTGCGCCGCAGCGGCACATGGAATCCGCCGCAGGTAGATGAGGCCGACGGTTACGCTACTCCGATGAAGAGGCCCGTGCGGTGAACACCTGCCGGATGAAACGTCGTTGCCACGGTACCTCGACTGCGCGGGAGTGGTAGTTCTGCCGTACCCACCTGACCGACTCTTTGGGGTCCATGCCCTCGAAGACGCACAGCGCGGAGAGGGCCGTACCCGTCCTTCCGACGCCGCCCCCGCAGCAGATCTCCAAGCGCTCGTCCATGGCGCGGTCGTACGCGACGCAGAGTTTGCGCATCGCGTCCTTGGGGTCAGAGGGAAGCCAGAAGTCCCGCCAGGGAATCCACAGGGACTCCCACGGCACCTCCGGGGGCTGATGTTCCGTCAGGTGAACGGCTAACGTGGGGGTCTGTCCCTCTGGTAGGTCGTACCTGAGCCCACGTCCGCGAATCCTCCGCCCCGAGGGAAGCGTAATCACCTTGGGTGTGTCTGGGTTCCAGGGTTCGGTCATGATCAATCCTGTTTCGATCGGTCTCGTACAATCGATTTGCTGGCCATGGCAATCATCCCCAAGGGTATCTGTGGAAGAACCTGTTGGGCATGGAAGACCAGTGCAAAGGCCAAAGCCTCGGTCTGCCCGAGGAAGCCCGCGGTTGCGCCCAGCACGGCCGCTTCGAAGGTGCCCAGTTGGCCCGGCAGGGTCGGCAGGATGTTGGACACCTCTATGGACAGGAGCACGAGCACCAAAACGGCCGCCGACAGCGGCAGGTCCATAGACTTCGCCACCGCAACCGCCGCCAAAAGATCCAGTGCCCGGGTAGCGAGTGCCGCCGCCCCCAACTCAGCGAAGACACGTGGGCGACGGACCGGCCCGAGTGAGACGCGCGCATCGAACATGATTCTTCGCAGCCGGCTCTCCCGGGCGGGGGTGGATGGAGTACGCGCGATTCTTACGACAAGCACGGTCTCCACTGTCAGCACCGCCAGGTACGCCCAGGCCACGCCCACCGCCCAGCCGGGCAACCCGCTCCCCGGCCACCAGACGACCGCCAGAAAGGGCACCAGGCCCAGGCTGGAGAAGTACTTGCGGACCAGCATGAGCGTGACGGTCACCGTCCGGGGCACCCCCTCGCGCAGCAGGTGGCCGACCCGGACGAACTCGCCCATCCCCTCCGGGCTGACGGCCGCCGCGGCTTGGACGGCGAACTCGATCCGCACCAGGAGAGGAAACCGGAGGCGGGAGTCGGTGACCAACGCGTTCCAGCCGACGGCCCGGGACACCTGTGAGGTGACATTGGACAGGACGGCCACGGCCACCCAACGCCAGTCGGCGGCCTGCAGTACCGTCCACAGATGATCCGGATCCATGTCCCGCAGCATCCAAGGACGGGCTGTTCCGGCAGGACCCCGCACAGTGGGCCCGGCTGACCGGCGGCACGGCGGACGTCACCGGAAACGAGGCGACATGACCGATCTGCTGAGCGCCGTCGAACGGACCGCGCTGCTGACCGCCGCCCTGCGGGCCGCCGAGAGCGCCCGCGAGGACCGGCTGTACAACGATCCCTACGCGGCCCGGCTCACCGGGGACGCCGGCCTCCAACTGCTGAACCGCGTCCGGGAGGTCACCTTCCCGCCGGACGGCAGGCGCACCACGCCGAGCACACCCGACTTCAACGCCACGCGTACCCGGTTCGGGCGATTTGCTGGCTGCGTGCGCCGAGCACGGGGGTGACGACGCTGTACGGCTCGGCATGCGGCTGTATTTCATCGCCGCGCTGGGACCGGGGCAAACGCAGTCTTTCCGCCACGACACGCTGCGCCGGTGCCTCGGCCGAGCCGCACGGCTGTTGGCCGCTGCCGACGGCGACAGCGCCCCCATGGCCGAGGTGCTGGCGCGCCATCGCGGTGATCACGCCCAAGTCGACCCCTACCGGCTGACGTCCGGCCTGCTGGCCCGCCACAAACCCACGTCGGGCCGGGACCTGCTGGCGGAGGTGTACCTGTGATGCTCCCCCAGGAACCTGCAATCCAATCTGCAATCCTCAGCCAGGAGGCGCTACGCGACCACGCGGCCCTGCGGATCCGCCGCTCGCGGCCCGACCTCGCCGTGTCGAACACGCCCACCACAGCCGACCTGCTGTCCCTCCGGAACGAGATCTCGCTTCCGCCCGACGACGAGCCGCTCCTGGCCACTGTTGTCCTGCGCGGGTTCGATCCCGCCGCCTAGGTTGCGTCCACCTGCGAGTTCGCCGCCGCGATCGAACCAGCCGCCACCCGGTGCCGGCAGCGCTCGTTCACCCGCACGGTCTTCCTGGCCGGCAACCCGGAGAACCTCCTGCACCGGTTCTCCTTCGACCACGTCTGGGCCGACCGGTCGGCCCGTGGCTCGGCCCGCTGTCCGCGGACGGATCGGCCACCCTGCGCCGACTCCTCAAGACCTTCGACGGCCGCTGCACGGTTCCGGCCGTGCCTCCCGCGACCGTCCGGATAGCAGGCGACGGACAGGGCCCCGGGTCATGCCCCGTCCACAGGGACCTCTACATCGCCACGGCGGGGGTCACCCTCGCGGACTGCCTGGTCCATCTCAGCCATCTGCTCGTGGAAGCCGTGATCGATGGCCTCGTCGGCCCGGGCAGTTCGGCGGCGACAGCGTCACCGAGACCCGCCGCAACGTGCAGTCGTACCTCGACAACCTCCACATCCGATGAGGGCATCGGCGTCGCTACGGGAGCACGGCGAAGCCGTCCAGTTCCACCAGCGCCTGCTCGTCCCACAGGCGTGTGATCCCGACGACGGCCATCGCGGGGTAGTCACGGCCCGCCAGCCGCTGCCAGACGCCGCCCAGTTCGGGAGCGTGCCCGCGGTAGCCGGCCAGGTCGGTGGTGTAGACGGTGACGCGGGCGAGGTCGGCGGGGGTGCCACCGGCGGCACGCAGGGCGGTGAGCAGGTTGGCGAGGGCGCGTTCGAACTGCTCGGGGAGCGTGTCGCCGACCACCTTGCCGTCGCCGTCGAGGGCGGTCTGGCCCGCGAGGAAGACCACGCGGGCGCCGGTGGCGACGACCGCGTGCGAGAACCCTCTGGCCGGGGAGAGGGCGGGCGGGTTGACGCGCTCACTGGTCACGGGGCCTCCACGGTGGCGTACAACTCTTTGGCGATGATGCCGCGTTGCACCTCGCTCGCACCCTCGTAGATGCGCGGGGCACGCACTTCGCGGTAGAGGTGTTCGAGGAGGTGGCCGCGGCGCAGTCCGCGGGCGCCGTGCAGCTGGACGGCGGCGTCGACGACATACTGCGCGGTCTCGGTGGCGAGCAGCTTCGCCATGGCGGCGCGCTTGCGTACGTCCGGGGCGCCTTCGTCGTACGCCGTGGCCGCCGCGTAGACCATGAGCCGGGCCGCCTCGGTGCGCAGGGCCATCTCGGCGACCTGGTGGGAGACCGCCTGGAGGTCCTTGAGCCGGCCACCGAAGGCGTCCCGTGCGGCGGTGTGGGCGAGCGTGGCGTCGAGGGCGGCCTGCGCCATGCCGACCGCGAACGCGCCGACGCTGGGGCGGAAGAGGTCGAGGGTGCCCATGGCGACCCGGAAGCCGCGGTCGGCCACGCCGAGCAGATCCCCCTCGGTCACGGGCACCGCGTCGAAGGCGAGCGTCCCGATGGGGTGCGGGGAGAGCATGTCGAGGGGGGAGCCGGTCAGGCCGGGGCGGTCGGCCGGGACCAGGAAGGCGGTGACGCCGCGGGCGCCCGCGCCGGGGGTGGTGCGGGCGAAGACGGTGTAGACGTCGGCCTCGGGCGCGTTGGAGATCCAGCACTTCTCGCCGGTGAGCCGCCACCCGGAGGGGCCGTCGGGCTCGGCCGCCAGGGACAGCGCCGCCGCGTCCGACCCCGCGTCCGGCTCGGTCAGCGCGAAGGCGGCGACCGTGGTGCCGGCCCGGACGCCGGGCAGCCAGCGGGCGCGCTGGGCCGGTGTCCCGTACGCGTGCACGGGGTGGGCGCCCAGCCCCTGCAGGGCGAGGGCCGTCTCCGCCTCGGTGCAGGCGTGCGCCAGGGACTCCCGCATCAGGCAGAGCTCCAGCGCACCGGCGGTGAACAGCCGGTCGAGCAACCCGAGTCGGCCGAGTTCGGCGACCAGCGCGCGGTTGACGCGGCCGGGCCCGCCCTTCTCGGCGAGCGGGCGCAGCCGTTGCTCGGCCAGGGTGCGCAGTTCGGCACGCCGGGCCAGGTGCGCGGGGTCTAGCGAGAATGCGGTCATGGCCGGTCCCCTCTCCCTGACGGCCCCTCGGGACCGGGTGGGCTGCTCACCCGAACGTATCGCGGACCGTTGACTGTCGTCATCAACACGATACGCTCGATGCGCGAGCCCACCACGACAAGGGGGCGAGAGGCCATGGACCCGAGAGACGCCACAAGCGCCACGGACGCCGCGACCGCCACGGCCCCCGCGAGCCGCGCGCCGGCCGGAACCCCGGCACCGGTCCCCACCGCCCACCGCGACACCTTCGCCCGTGACCGTCTTCCGCCGCCCGAGCAGTGGCCCGAGCTCCGCTTCGATCTGCCCGAGCTCCGCTATCCCGAACGGCTGAACGCCGCGGTCGAACTGCTCGGCCACACCGCCCCCGACCGTCCCGCGTTCCGTACGCCGGACGGCGACGTGTGGACGTACGGACAGCTCCGCACGCGTGTCGACCGCGTCGCGCACGCGCTCACCTCCCGTCTCGGTGTCGTCCCCGGCAATCGCGTCCTGCTGCGCGGCCCCACCACCCCGTGGCTCGCCGCCTGCTGGCTCGCGGTTCTCGAGGCGGGCGCGATCGCCGTCACCGTGCTCGCCCAGCAGCGCCCGCACGAGCTGCGCACGATGTGCGACATCGCGCGGGTCCACCACGCCCTGTGCGACGTCCGCGTGCTCGACGACCTGGTGAAGGCCGACGTTCCCGGGCTGAGCATCACCCCCTACGGCGGCGACGCCCCCGACGACCTGCTGCGTCTGCCGGTGCCGGAGGAGCCGTACGCGCCGGTGGACACGGCGGCCGACGACGTGGCGCTGATCGCCTTCACCTCCGGCACGACGGGCCGTCCGAAGGGGTGCGTGCACTTCCACCGCGACGTGCTCGCCATCGCGGACACCTTCTCCCGGCACATCCTCGGGCCCCGCCCCGACGACGTCTTCGCGGGCAGCCCCCCGCTCGGCTTCACCTTCGGGCTCGGCGGCCTCGTCGTCTTCCCGCTGCGGGCGGGCGCCAGCGCCTTACTGCTCGAACAGGCGGGCCCCAGGCAGCTGTTGCCCGCGATCGCCGAGCACCGCGTCTCGGTGCTGTTCACCGCGCCGACGGCCTACCGTGCGATGCTCGACGAGCTGGACGCGTACGACACGACCTCGCTGCGGCGCTGCGTGTCGGCCGGCGAGAACCTCCCTGCGGCCACCTGGCGGGCCTGGCACGAGCGCACCGGTCTGCGCATCGTCAACGGCATCGGCGCCACCGAGCTGCTGCACATCTTCGTCTCCGCGGCGGACGACCTGATCCGGCCGGGGACCACGGGACTTCCTGTCCCCGGATGGCACGCGCGCGTGCAGGACGCCCACGGCGTGCCCGTACCGGACGGCGAGCCCGGGCTGCTCGCGGTCCGCGGACCGGTCGGCTGCCGCTATCTCGCCGATCCACGGCAGCGGGAGTACGTCCGGGACGGCTGGAACATCACCGGCGACACCTACGTCCGTGAGCCGGACGGCTACTTCCGTTATGTGGCCCGCGCCGACGACATGATCATCTCCGCCGGGTACAACATCGCCGGGCCGGAGGTCGAGGACGCCCTGCTGCGCCACCCCGACGTGGTGGAGACGGCGGTCGTCGGGCGGCCCGACGAGGCGCGCGGGCAGGTCGTGGTGGCGTACACGGTTCTCAGGGAGGGCGCGCGACGTGACCCGGAGGCGCTGCGCGCCTTCCTGACGACGGAGCTGGCGCCGTACAAGTGCCCGCGTGAGTTCGTCTTCCTGGACGCGCTGCCGCGCACGGCGACGGGCAAGCTCCAGCGGTTCCGGCTGCGCGCGGACATCAGGCCGGTGCCCCCGCGAGGTGATCATGAGTGACGCCGACGTTCTAAAGTGATCAACGTGTCCGATCAGCACGCTCAGCACGCCCCGCGGTCCCTCATCGTCACGTTCTACGGCGCCTACGGCCGCTTCACCCACGGCCCGGTCCCGGTGGCCGAGCTGATCCGGCTGCTGTCCGCGGTCGGCGTGGACGCGCCCTCCGTACGGTCGTCGGTGTCGCGGCTGAAGCGGCGCGGACTGCTCGTGCCGCAGCGCACGGCGACGGGCGCGGCCGGCTATGCGCTGTCGCCGGACGCGCGGCAGCTGCTTCAGGACGGCGACCGGCGGGTGTACGCGACGACGCCCGCCAAGGACGAGGGCTGGGTGCTGGCCGTGTTCTCCGTGCCGGAGTCGGAACGGCAGAAGCGGCACCTGCTGCGTTCACGGCTCGCCGGGCTCGGCTTCGGCACCGCGGCCCCCGGCGTGTGGATCGCCCCCGCACGGCTGTACGAGGAGACGCGGCACACCCTTGAGCGGCTGCGTCTGGACGCGTACGTGGACTTCTTCCGCGGGGAACACCTCGGCTTCGCACCGACCGCTGAGGCGGTGGGGCGCTGGTGGGATCTGGCCGCGATCGCCAAGCAGCACGAGGCGTTCCTCGACCGCCACGCGCGTGTGCTGCACGACTGGGAGTCCCGCGAGGACACCCCGCCCGAGGAGGCCTACCGCGACTACCTGCTCGCCCTGGACTCCTGGCGCCACCTGCCCTACGCCGATCCCGGGCTGCCGCCCGGCCTGCTGCCCGCGAACTGGCCGGGCACCCGCTCGGCGGCGGTCTTCCGCGCGCTGCACGAGCGGCTGCGGGAGGCGGGAGCGGTGTTCGCGGGCGTGGCGGATCTGCCGTAGGGCCGGCGCCCGGGACAGCGCAACCAGTGCCGCGGCAGGCAGCGTTTGCCCGTCGAGGAGCGGCGTGCGGTGCGTGCCCCGGGGGCACCCCCTGCTCGAAGAGCTTGGGGGAGTGCCGGCCGGAAGCCCTCGTACTGGACGCACTTGCGCTTTCGGCCGGTGCGGCGAGTGGGGGTCCCCCCTGCTCGAAGAGCTTGGGGGAGCGTGCCGGACGCCGCGACGGGGCGAACGTCGCCTGATGCGGCACTAGTCCCCGGGCGTCAGGCGGGGCTTCCGGGCGTCGGTGCGGCCGGTGTTGGGGCGCCTGCTGCCCGCCCGGTAGGGCGCGGGCCACACCGCGCCCTGCCCGCCGTAGCCCTGCTCGGCGGCCGCGTGCAGGGTCCAGTGCGGGTCGTAGAGGTGCGGCCTGGCCAGGGCGCACAGATCGGTGCGGCCCGCGAGGATCAGCGAGTTGACGTCGTCCCAGGAGGAGATGGCACCCACCGCGATCACCGGGAGGCCGGTCTCGTGGCGGATCCGGTCGGCGTACGGGGTCTGGTAGGAGCGCCCGAACGCCGGCTTCTCCTCGGCCACCACCTGCCCGGTCGAGACGTCGATCGCGTCGGCGCCGTGCGCGGCGAACGCCCGGGCGATCTCGACGGCCTCCTCGGCCGTGGTGCCGCCCTCGGCCCAGTCGGTCGCGGAGATCCGTACGGTCATGGGGCGCTCCTCGGGCCACACCCCGCGTACGGCGTCGAAGACCTCGAGCGGGAAGCGGAGCCGCCCGCCGAGGGAGCCGCCGTAGGGGTCCGTGCGGTGGTTGGTGAGCGGTGAGAGGAAACCGGAGAGCAGGTAGCCGTGGGCGCAGTGCAGTTCCAGGAGGTCGAATCCCGAGCGCGCGGCGCGCTGGGCGGCGGACACGAACTGCTCGCGGATGTCGGTGAGCTGCGCGCGGGAGAGCTCACGGGGCGTCTGACTGCCCGGCTTGTACGGGATCGGGGAGGCGGCCACGAGCGGCCAGTTGCCCTCCTCCAGGGGCTCGTCCATGCCTTCCCACATCAGCCTGGTGGAGCCCTTGCGGCCGCTGTGCCCGAGCTGGACGCCGATCGCGGTGCCCGGCGCCCGGCTGTGCACGAAGTCGGTGATGCGCCGCCACGCCTCGGCCTGCCGTCCGGTGTAGAGCCCGGCGCAGCCGGGGGTGATGCGGCCCTCCGGGCTCACGCACACCATCTCGGTCATCACGAGCCCGGCCCCGCCCAGCGCCCGTGCGCCCAGGTGGACGAGGTGGAAGTCGCCCGGGACGCCGTCCACCGCCGAGTACATGTCCATCGGCGAGACCACGACCCGGTTGCGCAGGGTGAGGCAGCGCAGCCGGAACGGGGTGAACATCGGGGGTGTGCCGGGCGGGCAGCCGAACTCGCGCTCCACCGCCCCGGTGAAGCGGGGGTCGCGCAGCCGCAGGTTGTCGTGGGTGACGCGGCGGCTGCGGGTGAGCAGGTTGAAGGCGAACTGGCGGGGCGGCTGGCCGACGTACAGCCGAAGGTTCTCGAACCACTCCAGGCTGGCCCGGGCCGCGCGCTGGGTGGAGGCGACCACCGGGCGCCGCTCCTCCTCGTACGCGGCCAGGGCCTCGGGCAGCGTGGTGTGCTCCTCCAGGCAGGCGGCCAGGGAGAGTGCGTCCTCCACCGCGAGCTTCGTGCCGGAGCCGATGGAGAAGTGCGCGGTGTGCGCGGCGTCGCCGAGGAGGACCACGTTGCCGTGGGACCAGCGCTCGGTGACGACCGTGCGGAAGGTGGTCCACGTGGAGTTGTTGGAGCGCAGGGGACGGCCGCCGAGCGCGTCCGCGAAGATCTTGGCGCAGCGCTCGACGGTCTCGGCGGTGTCCAGCTCCGCGAACCCTGCCGCGTGCCACACCTCCTCGCGCATCTCCACGATGACGGTCGACGCGTCTGCGCTGTAGGGATAGCCGTGCAGTTGCATCACGCCGTGCTCCGTCTCGGCGATCTCAAAACGGAAGGCGTCGAAGGGGAAGTCGGCGGCGAGCCAGATGTACCGGCAGCGGTGCTCCTCCACCGAGGGCCGGAACACCTCGGCGTACGCCTCGCGGGTGCCGCTGTGCACCCCGTCGGCGGCGATGACGAGGTCGTGCGCCTCCGAGAGCCGGGCCTGCTGCGGGGCCTCGGTGCGGAAGCGCAGGCCGACGCCGAGGGAGCGGCAGCGCTCGTGCAGGATGTTCAGGAGCCGCCGCCTGCCGAGCGCGGCGAAACCATGGCCGCCGGAGGTGTGGCGCACGCCCCGGTGCACGATGTCGATGTCGTCCCACCGCACGAACTCGTCCTTCAGCGCGGCGTACACCACGGGGTCGGCGTGCTCGATGCCGCCCAGGGTCTCGTCGGACAGGACGACACCGAACCCGAAGGTGTCGTCGGGGGCGTTGCGCTCCCAGACGGTGACCTCGCGGTCGGGATCGAGCCGTTTGAGCAGGGCGGCGGCGTAGAGCCCACCGGGGCCGCCGCCGATGACGGCGACGCGCAGCGGCCGCGCTCCGGTGCCGGCCATGGTCACCTCCCCCGCCACTTCGGTGCCCGCTTCTCCGAGAAGGCCGCGTGGAACTCCGCGTAGTCCTCGCTGTTCATCAGCAGGGCCTGGGTCGCCGCGTCCAGTTCGACCGATGCCGCGAGCGGCATGTCCAGTTCGGCCGTGAGGAGGGCCTTGGTCTGGGCGTACGCCAGCGCCGGGCCGTCGGCCAGGCGGCGCGCCAGGGCCTCGGCGGCCTCGCCGGCGCCCCCCTCCCGCGTCAGCTCGCTGATGAGGCCGATCCGCTCGGCCTCGGCCGCCCGCACCGGCTCGCCCAGCATGAGCAGCCGGGTGGCGTGGCCGAGCCCGACCACCCGGGGCAGCAGGTACGCGGCCCCCATGTCGCCGCCGGACAGCCCGACCCGGGTGAAGAGGAACTGGAAGCGCGCGGTGGGGTCGGCGACGCGGAAGTCCGCCGCCAGGGCGAGGACGGCGCCCGCGCCCGCGGCCACCCCGTGCACCGCCGCGACCACCGGGAACGGGCACTCCCGCAGGGCCCGTACGACCTGCCCGGTCATCCGGTTGAAGTCCAGCAACCGGGCGGTGTCCATGGACAGCGTGGCGCCGATGATCTCGTCCACGTCACCGCCCGAGCAGAAGCCGCGCCCCTCGCCGCCCAGGACCAGGGCGCGCACGGACTTCTCCCGGGACAGCTCGGTGAGCAGGTCGCGCAGGTCGGCGTAAGCGCCGAAGGTGAGCGCGTTGAGTCTCCCGGGGCGGGCCAGGGTGACCGTGGCGACCCCGTTGTCGTGGACGCAGCGCACATGGCGCCAGTCGGCGGTGCGGGCGGCGGAGCCGGTGAAGGGACTCATGACGTGCGGCCTCCTCGGACGGGGGCGGCGGTCCTCGCTGCTGCTCTGCCATGAAGTTATCACCCATCCGTGACTGTCGTCATGAGGGCGATACAAGCGCGGTGCGGCCGAGAGGCCCGACCGGGGCTGTCACACCTTCTCGACAGGCGGGTAACGGCGCGCGCCGCCCTGCACGACGGGGCGTCGGCAGGGGTAGGCACCCGGTACCGGGGCCGACGACGCTCCCGGCGAAACCCGGCGACCGCCCCGTAGGGGGCGGACCGTACGATGCCCTTTGTTGAAAGCAGGACCGCCTGCGCCATGAACGGACCCGCCTTGTACGAAGCCCCCGCACTCGCCTCCTGGCGCATCGCCCTGCCGCACACCACCGCAGCCGTGCCCGTGGCCCGCGCGCTGGTGAGGACGGCACTGGCGGAACTGGAGCACGCGGCCGACAGCGACACCGCGGAGCTGCTGACGGCGGAGCTGGTCGCGAACGCCGTGGAGCACACCGCGGGGCACGGGCCGATCGAGCTGGTCGTGGAGCTGCTGCCGACCGGCTGCACGGTGGAGGTGCACGACCCGGACCCGACGCCGCCCGGCAACCTCACCCACTCGCTGTCGCCGGCCCCCGACCCCTGGCAGGAGCACGGCCGGGGCCTGCTGCTGATCCGCACCCTCAGCTCGTCCTGCGGGCACCGCCCCACCGCGTCCGGCAAGGCGGTGTGGTTCAGACTGCCTGCGGTTCCCGCTCAGCGGCGTCCGCTGTGACGGCCCCGGCCGCGAGCCGCGAGTGCCTTCGTCCGTAGAGCGCGTACACCAGGGACCCGACCGCGAGGAACACCGCGAACTGCGCCCAGGTCGCCCAGCCCGTCTCGTACATCAGGTACAGGCAGAAGCCGACGCCGAGCAGCGGCATCACGGGGTGGAGCGGCACGCGGAAGCTGCGGGTGAGGCCCGGTTCGCGGCGGCGCAGGGCGATCACGGTCACGTTGACCACCGCCATGACGGCGAGCGTGCCGATGGTGCACAGGTTGACCGCCGAGTCCAGCGAGGCGAAGGCCGCCGGGATCGCGAAGACGATCGCGACGATCAGGGTGCCGCCGACCGGCGTCGAGGTCCTCGGCGAGACGCGTTCGAAGATGCGCGGGACGAGTCCGTCGCGCGCCATGGACATCAGGATGCGGGTCTGGCCGTACATCACGGCGAGCACGACCGAGGCGATGGCGACGACCGCGCCGAAGGCGACGACACCGCCGCCGACCGTGGTTCCGGTGACCTGGTCGACGACGAACGACAGGGCGGCGGGCCGGCCGCCGACCGCGGGCCCGCCGACGGCGCCGATCGCGGCGAGCGCGACCGCGCAGTACAGCAGGGTGACAAGTGCCATGCAGAGCAGGATCGCGACCGGGATGTCACGCCGCGGGTTGCGGGCCTCCTCGCCCGCGGTGGTGATCGCGTCGAAGCCGATGTACGAGAAGAAGGCGGCGGTGGTGCCCGCACCGATGCCGCCGAGGCCGGCCGGCGAGAACGGGACCAGGTTGCCGTGCTTGAAGGCGGCGAACCCGATGGCGCAGAAGGCGACCAGGATCGCGAGCTTCAGGACGGCCATGGCGGCGGTGGCCCGAGCGCTCTCGCGCACACCGCGTACGAGGAGCACGCAGGCCAGGGCGATGACGATCACGGCGGGCAGATTGGCGATCCCGCCGTCGCCGGGCCCGGCGGAGAGCGCGGCGGGCAACTGCCATCCGGTGAGGCTGCGCAGCAGTTCGTTGACGTACTGGCTCCAGCCGACGGCGACGGCCGACACGGACACGCCGTACTCCAGGAGCAGGCACCAGCCGACGAGGAAGGCCGTGCCCTCGCCGAGCCCGGCGTAGGCGAAGGAGTACGACGACCCGGAGACCGGGATCGCTCCGCCCAGCTCGGCGAACGCGAACGCGGTGAAAACGCAGGTCAGCGCGGCGAGCACAAAGGAGACGACCACGGCGGGCCCGGCCTGGGCGACCGAGTCGGACAGCCCGACGAAGATGCCGGTGCCGACGATCGCGCCGACGCCGAAGCAGACGAGCTGGAACAGGCCCATATGGCGCTTGAGACCGTGCCCGGAGAGATCGGTACCGGCCTCGGCGACGAGCAGTTCGGGGGACTTGATGCGGAAGGGGCTGGCAGGGCGGCCGGGCATACGGGTGGTGCTCATTTCCGTGGTGGGCTGCGACCGGGTGGGCCGCTCGACGAGCGCGGAATAGGTGGTTCCGGGCCCGCCGGGGATCGTACGGGAAGGTGTGGGGCGCGTGCTGCCGCCGTCGTCGCAGCCGCTGCGGCCGTCGTCGCAGCAGGTCGGGCCGAGGCCCGGTGAGGCTGAGGTCGGCCCCGGTCAGGCGAGGGTCGCGACCAGGACCGCCTTGATGGTGTGCATCCGGTTCTCCGCCTCGTCGAAGACGACGGAGTGCTCGGACTCGAAGACCTCGTCGGTGACCTCCAGCTCGCTCAGCCCGTGCCGCTCGTGGATCTCTCGGCCGACGGCGGTGCCGAGGTCGTGGAAGGCCGGCAGGCAGTGCAGGAACCTCACCGCGTCGTTGCCGGTGGCGCGCAGCACGTCCATGGTCACCGCGTACGGGCCGAGCAGCGCGATGCGCTCGTCCCAGACCTCCTTGGGCTCGCCCATGGAGACCCACACGTCGGTGGCGACGAAGTCGGCGCCGCGCACGCCCTCCTTCACGTCCTCGGTGAGCGTGATCCGCGCGCCGGAGTCCTCGGCGAGCCGCCGGGCCACCTCGACGACGACCTGGTCGGGCCACAGCACCCGGGGCCCGACGATCCGGACGTCCATACCGAGCAGCGCGCCGGTGACCAGGTAGGAGTTGCCCATGTTGTTGCGGGCGTCGCCCAGGTAGGCGTAGGCGATCTCCGTCAGCGGCTTGTCACAGTGCTCGGTCATGGTGAGCACGTCGGCGAGCATCTGCGTCGGGTGCCACTCGTCGGTGAGTCCGTTGTAGACGGGGACGCCGGCGTGCGCGGCCAGTTCCTCGACGATGCCCTGCCCATGCCCCCGGTACTCGATGGCATCGAACATCCGGCCGAGCACGCGCGCGGTGTCCTTGACGGACTCCTTGTGCCCGATCTGGGATCCCGCGGGGTCCAGGTAGGTGGTGCGGGCACCCTGGTCGGCGGCGGCCACCTCGAACGCGCAGCGGGTGCGCGTCGAGGTCTTCTCGAAGACGAGGGCGATGTTCCTGCCCGTGAGGTACCGCGCCTCGGTCCCGGCCTTCTTGGCGGCCTTCAGCTCGGCTGCCAGCTCGATCAGACCACGGAATTCCTCGGCGCTGAAGTCCAGCTCCTTGAGGAAGTGGCGTCCGGCGAGGGCGGTCGGGACTGTCGCCATGGGGGCGCTCCAGAGGTACGAGGGGACGGGGACGAACACGGGAACGAATGGAAGTCTATACGACGCCCCACATTTCTATACGGCGGGATACGGAGCCGGTCAGGCGCCCACGCCATCCCTCTCCACCGGACAGCTCATGCACCGGGGCCCGCCCCGTCCCCTCCCCAGCTCACTTCCCGGGATCTCGATCACCTCGATCCCCTGCTTGCGCAGATGGGTGTTCGTCGTGGAGTTCCGCTCATAGGCGATGACGACCCCCGGCTCCACCGCGAGGACGTTGCACCCGTCGTCCCACTGCTCCCGCTCGGCCGCGTGCACGTCCTGTGTGGCGGTCAGCACCCGGATCTCGCTGAGCCCGAGCGCCGCGGCGATCGCCCGGTGCATGTGCTCCGGCGGGTGGTCGGTGACCTTCAGCTCCTTGTCGCCCGCCCCGGGCTCGATGGTGTACGAGCGGAGCATGCCGAGCCCCGCGTACTGGGTGAACGTGTCGCCGTCGACCATGGTCATCACCGTGTCGAGGTGCATGAACGCGCGGCTCTTCGGAAGGTCGAGCGCGACGATGGTCCGGGCCGACCCGGCGCCGAACAGCTTGGTCGCGAGCATCTCGACGGCCTGGGGCGTGGTCCGTTCGCTCATGCCGATGAGCACGGCGCCGTTGCCGATGACCAGCACGTCACCGCCCTCGATGGTGGACGGGTAGTCGGACTGCCCCTCGGACCACAGATGGAAGTCCTCGTCGCGGAAGAGCGGGTGGTGCCGGTAGATCGCCTCGAAGTGGACGGTCTCACGCTGCCGCGCGGGCCAGCGCATGGCGTTGATGGAGACGCCGTCGTAGATCCAGGCGGAGGTGTCGCGGGTGAACAGGTGGCTGGGAAGCGGCCACAGGAGGAAGTCGTCGAGATCCATCACATGGAACCGCACGGAGGTCGGCTCCGGATGGGCGTCGAGGAACTCCCGTTTGGTCATGCCGCCGACGAGGGCCTCGGCGAGTTCGGAGGAGGGCAGGGCCTCGAAGGTGGCGCGGAGGTGGTCGGTGGCGAGCGGACCGTACTCCTTCTCGTCGAAGGCCCGGTCCAGGACGAGGGACCGGGCCGCCGGGATGTCGAGGACCTCGGTGAGCAGGTCACCGAAGAGATGGACGATCACCCCGCGGTCGCGGAGCACATCGGCGAACCCGTCGTGCTCCGCGCGCGCCCGACGCACCCACAGCACGTCGTCGAACAGGAGCGCGTCCTTGTTGCTGGGGGTGAGCCTTTTGAGCTCGAGGTCGGGGCGGTGCAGGATGACGCGCCGCAGACGCCCGGCCTCGGAATCGACGTGGAATCCCATGCCTCCATCCTGACCATTCGGGCACGTGTTCACCCCTTGTTCGCACCGAATCGGACGGATACCGGTTCCGGCCGACCGGTTCGAGGTCCGGGTGCCGGCCTCACCACGGCAGCCGATCAGCCTGGAGGCCGCCGGCCACGGCCGACTGCCCGGGCACGGCGCCGCGGGGCGGGACCGGGGCGGTGCCCCGGCCCACACGGCGGCACGGCCGGGTCACAGCCGGGGATCCACCGGCTCCGACTCCAGGGCCAGCACCGCGAACACCGCCTCGTGCACCCGCCACAGCGGCTCCCCCTCCGCCAGGCGGTCCAGGGCCTCCAGGCCCAGGGCGTACTCGCGGATCGCCAGGGAGCGCTTGTGGTTCAGGAACCTCTGGCGGAGCCGGGCGAGGTTATCCGGACGCGTGTACTCCGGGCCGTAGATGATCCGGAGGTACTCGCGGCCACGGCACTTGACGCCCGGCTGCACCAGGCGGCCGGCCGTGCCGCGGACCAGCGCCCGAACCGGCTTGACGACCATGCCCTCACCGCCCCGGCCCGTCATCTCCAGCCACCAGTCGGTCCCCGCCCGCACCGACTCCGGGTCGCCGGTGTCGACGTACAGACGGCGGGTCGTGCGCAGCAGGCCTGTCCCGTCGTGCTCGACCACCCGGTCGATCAGTGCCAACTGCTCGTCGTGCGGCACGTCCGCCAGGCTGCGGCCCTGCACCGCCAGCAGCTGGAACGGGGCCAGACGGACGCCCTCCAGACCGTCCGTCGTCCAGCAGTAACGGCGGTAGGCCGCCGTGAACGCCGCCGCGTCCGCAGCACGTCCGCGCTGGCGGGCCAGCAGGCCGGCCACGTCCACGCCCCGGGCCGCCGCGCCCTCCAGCGCCGCCAGCACGCCCGGGAACGCGGCACCGGAGGCGGCGCCCACCGCCGCGTACTGACCGCGCAGCAGCCCCGACGCCTTCAGCGACCACGGCATCAGCTCGGCGTCCAGCAGCAGCCAGTCCGTCTCGAGTTCCTCCCACAGGCCCGCGCCGCCGATCGACGTGCGCAGACGGTCGAGGATCTGCTCCGTCACCGACTCGTCGTCGAAGAACGGGCGGCCGGTGCGCGTGTAGAGCGAGCCCGTCGGCCCGTCGGTGCCGAAGCGGCTCCGGGCCGCCTCCGCGTCCCGGCACACCAGGGCCACCGCCCGCGACCCCATGTGCTTCTCCTCGCACACGACCCGTTCGACGCCGTCCTCCCGGTACTGCGCGAACGCCTCCACGGGGTGCTCGAGGTAGCCCTCCTCGTGCGACGTGGCCGTGGGGGCCATCGTCGGCGGCAGGTACGGCAGCAGGCGCGGGTCCACCGCGAAGCGGCTCATGACCTCCAGGGCCGCCGCCGCGTTCTCCTCGCGGACCGAGACCCGGCCGCCGTGCCGGGTCTCCACCACCCTGCGGCCGTGCACGTCCGCCAGGTCCAGCGGGCGGCCGTCGTGCCCGCCGGGCGCCTCGGTGGCCAGCGGCCGGGCCGGCTCGTACCACACCCGCTCCGCCGGTACGTCGACCAGTTCCCGCTCCGGCCAGCGCAGCGCGGTCAGCTTCCCGCCGAAGACGGCACCGGTGTCCACGCAGATCGTGTTGTTGAGCCAGGTCGCCTGCGGAACCGGGGTGTGACCGTAGACGACCGCCGCCCGGCCCCGGTACTCCTCCGCCCACGGGTACCGCACCGGCAGCCCGAACTCGTCCGTCTCCCCCGTGGTGTCGCCGTACAGCGCGTGCGAGCGGACCCGGCCGGAGGTGCGGCCGTGGTACTTCTCGGGCAGGCCGGCGTGGCAGACGACCAGCCCGCCGCCGTCGAGGACGTAGTGGCTGACCAGACCGTCGATGAACTCCCTTACCCGCTGCCGGAACTCCTCGCTCTCATCCTCCATCTGCGCGACGGTCTCGGCGAGTCCGTGGGTGTGCCGGACGTTGCGCCCCTTGAGGTACCGCCCGTACTTGTTCTCGTGGTTGCCCGGCACGCACAGCGCGTCGCCCGACGTCACCATCGACATCACGCGGCGCAGCACGCCCGGGCTGTCCGGGCCGCGGTCCACCAGGTCGCCGACGAACACCGCCGTACGGCCCTCGGGGTGCACGCCGTCGACATAGCCCAGCTTGCCGAGCAGCGCCTCGAGTTCCGCGGAGCAGCCGTGCACGTCACCGATGATGTCGAAGGGGCCGGTGAGGTGGGTCAGGTCGTTGAAACGCCTCTCGGTGACGACCGTCGCGTTCTCGACCTCCTCCACGCCCCGCAGGACGTGCACCTTGCGGAAGCCCTCGCGCTCCAGGTGCCTGAGCGAACGGCGCAGTTCACGGATGTGGCGCTGGATGACCCGGCGGGGCATGTCCGCGCGGTCGGTGCGGGCCGCGTTGCGCTCGGCGCACACCTCCTCCGGTACGTCCAGCACGATCGCGACGGGCAGGACGTCGTACTGCCTGGCCAGGTCGATCAGCTGACGGCGGGCGTCCTGCTGCACGCTGGTCGCGTCCACGACGGTGCGACGGCCGGCCGCGAGGCGCTTGCCGGCGATGTAGTGCAGCACGTCGAAGGCGTCCCGGGTGGCGCTCTGGTCGTTCTCGTCGTCGGACACCAGGCCGCGGCAGAAGTCGGAGGAGATGACCTCCGTCGGCCCGAAGTGCCTGCGGGCGAAGGTCGACTTGCCCGAACCCGAGGCACCGATCAGCACCACGAGGGACAGGTCGGTGACGGGCAGGGTGCGCCCCTCGGTCTTGTTCACGGTCATGCTGCCTCGCCCTCCTTCGCGGTGGTCGCGGTGGTCGCGGTGGTCGTGGTGGCCAGGGTGAACACGGCCATCTGCGTGGGCGGCCCCACCTCGGTGTCGTCGGGGCCCACCGGCCGGAACCGGACGGTGTAGCCGTGCCGTTCGGCTACCCGGCCCGCCCAGGCCCGGAACTCCTGCCGTGTCCACTCGAAGCGGTGGTCGCCGTGGCGGACGTGCCCGGCCGGCAGGCTCTCCCAGCGCACGTTGTACTCGACGTTCGGTGTCGTCACGAGGACCGTGCGCGGACGGGCCGCGCCGAACACCGCGTACTCCAGGGCCGGCAGTCGGGGCAGGTCGACGTGCTCGATCACCTCGCTCAGCACGGCGGCGTCGTACCCCTTGAGCCGGCGGTCGGTGTACGCGAGCGAGCTCTGGAAGAGCCTGACGCGGGACGCCTGCCGCTCCCCCATACGGTCCAGTTTCAGCCGCCGGGAGGCGATGGTGAGCGCCCGCATCGACACGTCCACGCCGACGATCTCGGTGAACCGCGTGTCCTTCAGCAGTGCCTGCACCAACTGGCCCTGCCCGCAGCCCAGATCCAGGACCCGGGCGGCGGCGGCCTCCTTCAGCGCCGCGACGACGGCCTCCCTGCGCTGCACGGCGAGCGGGACGGCCTTCTCCTCCGTGCTGCCGGCCGCACCCGGCCCGGCCACGCCTCTCCCGGCCTCCTCGACCGCCTCGTCGCTCTCCTCGATCGCGTTGTCGGCGCCCTCCACGACGTCGCCGGCCTCCGGGACCGCGTTGTCGATCTCCTCCACCGTGCTGCCGTCCGCCTCCGCGAGCCGCACCAGTTCCAGTCGCTCCATCGCCTGCCGGGTCAGCGACCAGCGGCGCGCGAGGTAACGGCTGGTGATCAGCTTCTGCTCCGGGTGGTCGGGCAGCCAGCCCTCACCGGCGCGGAGCAGCTTGTCGACCTCCTCGGCGGAGACCCAGTAGTGCTTGGCGTCGTCGAGGACGGGCAGCAGGACATAGAGGTGACGCAGGGCCTGGGCCAGGGTCAGGGCGTCGGACTCCAGGACGAGACGCAGGTAGCGCGAATCGCCCCACTCCGGGAACTCGGTGTCCAGCGCGACCGGTTCGGCGGTGACCGTCCAGCCGAGCGGCTCGAAGAGACGCCGTACGAGGTCGGGTCCCCCGCGGGCCGGGAGGGCGGGTATCTCGATCCGCAACGGCAGCGGCTGCGCGGCGCGCTTCGGCAGGGCCTTGCACACGCCCCGCATCGCGGTGGAGAACACGCTGCTCAGCGCCACCGCGAGCAGGGAGGACGCCGCGTAGGGGCGGTCGTTGACGTACTGGGCGAGAGCCGCGTCGGGCGCGCCGCCGCGGCCCTTGCCCCTGCCCCTGCGCACCAGCGCCACCGCATCGACCTCCAGCAGCAGCGCGGCCGTGCAGCGCTCGGCATCCGCCTCGGGGTAGAGGACGTGCGCGGTGCCGTAGGAGGTCGAGAACGCCTGCGCGGTGGCGGGGTGCTTGTGCAGCAGGAAGCCGAGGTCGGTCGCGGGGCGTTCGGGTGTGCCGGTGGTGCCGATGGTCAGGAACATGTCCTGAGTCTCCCGGCCGCGGGGCACCGGGGACCACCGGATTTCGGACCCGCGCCGATCGTGCCGCCCCGCCCCAGGGCGGGGCCAACACGCCCCGGAGGCCGTCCCGGCTACGGCAGCTGGGACTGGACCCGGGAGGAGATCAGCTCCAGGTGGTCCAGGTCGTCCAGGTCGAGGACCTGGAGGTAGACACGCTGGGCGCCGATCTGCGCGTACCGGCCGATCTTGTCGACGACCTCGGCCGGGGTGCCCGCCAGGCCGTTGGCCTTCAGTTCGTCGACCTCGCGCCCGATCGCGGCGGCGCGGCGCGCCACCTCCTGGTCGTCCTTGCCGACGCAGACCACGAGCGCGGTGGAGTACGTCAGGGCGTTCGGGTCCCGTCCGGCCTCCTCGGCGGCGGCCCGGACCCGGCCGAACTGGCGCTCGCTGTCCTCGAGCGACCCGAACGGGATGTTGAACTCGTCGGCGTGGCGTGCGGCGAGCCGCGGGGTGCGGGTGGCGCCGTGGCCGCCGATGAGCACCGGGATCCTGTCCTGGGCGGGCTTGGGCAGGGCGGGCGAGTCGGTCAGGTCGTAGTACTTCCCGTGGAAGTCGAAGGTCTCGCCGGTCCTGGTCGCCCACAGTCCGGTGACGATCTCCAGTTGCTCCTCGAGGCGGGCGAACTTCTCCGCCGGGAACGGGATGCCGTACGCCTTGTGCTCCTCCTCGAACCAGCCCGCGCCCAGGCCCAGTTCCACGCGGCCGCCGGACATCTGGTCGACCTGGGCGACCTGGATGGCGAGGACGCCGGGGAGCCGGAAGGTGGCGGCGGTCATCAGCGTGCCGAGGCGGATGCGGCTGGTCTCACGGGCAAGGCCCGCCAGGGTGATCCAGGCGTCGGTGGGGCCGGGGAGGCCGTCCACGTTGCCCATCTTCAGATAGTGGTCGGAGCGGAAGAAGGCATCGAAGCCGAGGTCCTCGGTGGCCTTGGCGACAGCGAGGAGGGTGTCGTAAGTGGCGCCCTGCTGGGGCTCGGTGAAGATGCGAAGATCCATGCGTCCATCCTGCACGTCGCACACCGGTCGGCCGAATCTTCCCGCTTCCTCCCCGCGGCTCCGGACGGGTGAACATCGGTCCATCCGACGGGCCGATGTGCGGATGATCGGTGGCTGAGCCGCCGCGGCACTGCCGGGCCGGACCGAACGGCGCCCCGCTCAGCCCACCGCGAGGGCCGGACCGAACGGCGCCGCGCTCAGCCCGGCGCCCGGTCCCGCTCCCGTATCTCGCCGTCTCTCGCCGCCAGCCGGCGCAGCATCTCCCTGACCCGGTCCCTCGACTCGTCCGCCGCGTCTATCGCCTCCATGCACTGCCAGTACGTGCTCTCGTCGTCCGCCGCGCTCGCCACCGCGACGAGGGCCATGCCCAGTTCCATGAGGAGGGAGCCGAGGTCGAGGAGCGCCTTGCGGGCGTCGCCCAGCTCGGTGAGCTGGGCCGCTCGCAGATGCGCCACGTCGACGGGCGGGGTGTCCAGCACACCGCAGCCCCTGCCCGCCAGCTCGGTCAACCCCAGTGCCTCCCCGCGCAGTTCGGGCGGGCCGGAGACCGCCAAGCGGCTGCCGATCGCCTGCGCCAGGGCGTATGCCTGCCAGGCCTCCGCAATGATCGTCGGCCCGTCCTCGCTCTCCGCCAGGGCGCGCCTGCTCGCCACGATGAGCCGCACCGCATCCATGACCTGCCCCCGCTCTGTCCGACGCGCACTCCCGCACGTCTGCCCGAACTCCGGTGTCCGCTACCCAGAGTGAGGGAACCCGGGCCGAAAAGCCAGAGCTGGTACGAAATCTGTGGACAACCAGGGGGATGTGGACAACTCAACGACTCCGGAGAGTGACGACCCGGGCCGCTGTGATCATTTCTTGCCGGGTGCCGGAAACCTCTCCTCGTTGCGGTCGATCTTCGCGTCCAGCGCCGCGAGCGCGTCGATGCCCAGCACCTCGCACAGCTGGAGCAGGTACGCCAGGACGTCCGCGACCTCGTCCGTGACCCGGCGGGCCGTGTCCGGGTCCTCCATGACGCGCGCCGACTCCTCCGGCGTCAACCACTGGAAGATCTCGACGAGTTCGGACGCCTCCACGCTGAGCGCGGCCACCAGGTTCTTGGGAGTGTGGTAAGGCTGCCAGTCGCGGGCCGCCGCGAAGTCGGCGAGCCGGCGCTGCAGCCGCGCCACGGTCAGGTCCTTGCGCTGCCCCGGTTCCTCTGTCACGCGCTCAGGTCTACCACCGTCACCCCGTCCACCCCCGGCGCCCGGGACGTCTCGCTCACCGCGCCCACGAGCCGGATGTGCCCCCGCTCGCACATCCGTGCCGCCAGCCGGAGCAGTTCGCGCGCCTGCCGACGGTCCATACCGCGGTCGAATCCGTCCGCCAGCACCGTGAGAGTCTGCAGCGCCGCCGGCACCTCTCCGGCCGGGTCGACCTCCAGGACGCCCGGGCCGGTGAGCAGGACGAGGGCCAGGGCCAGGTACCGCAGTTCGCCCTCGCCCAGCAGCCGCAGCGGGGTGCGCCGCCCGTCGCCGCGGTCGAGCAGCGCGCGGACCGTGCCGTCCCCGAGCGGCTGGGCCAGCAGGTCGACGACCTCCCCCGCGCACCCGGCCGCGACCGCGGCGGTCAGCAGCGCGTGCCGTCGGCCGCACTCCGCGCGCGTGCGCCACAGGACGTCCGCGAGGTTGCCGCAGTCCGGCAGCAGCCGGCCCGCGCCCAGCGGGACGGGGTCGCGCATCCGCCCGGGGCTCGGGTCGCAGGCGAAGACCGATCGCAGGGCCACCACCGTCTGCTCGGCGGCGGCGAGCACCCGGCGCTGGCCGTCGGTCTTGCCGGCGACGCGCAGCGGCAGCAGGGCGGTGCCGAGGCGGTCGTCGGGGAGCGGACCCCGGGTGACCGGGGTGGCGCCGGCGGTGTGCCAGGCCGCCTGCACCACCGGGCGGCGCGGGTCGCGCAGCGCGGTCTCCAGCAGGACGAGACCGCCGGAGGTCAACCGCTCGCCGACGACGCGCAGTTCGGGCTCGGCCTGCACGGCGACGTCGAGCCGGACGGGTCCCTGCGGGCCGTCGGCCGTGCAGCCGATCCGGAAGCCGCGCCGCCGCTGGGCGTCGGGCCGCGCCCGCTCGGGCACGCAGGCCACCGGGTCGGGGAACACCTCCGCCAGCTCCGCACCGCCGCCGAGCCGAGCGAGCGCCTCGTACGCCTGCAACGCGCGCGACTTGCCCGAACCGCTCGGCCCGGCGAACAGCGTGAGGGGGCCCAGCGGGAAGGTGGCCCGCCGATGCCCGGCGAAGGCGGACAGCCGCAGTTCCGTCACGCACGGCCGGTCCGGGCGCGGTCCGGGGGCAGCGGCTTGCCGAGAGACAGCGGGCGCGGCTTGCTCAGGGGCGGCGGGCACGGGTGACGCGGTCATAACCGGCACCGTAGGTCTCCCGCCGCGCGGCGAACCGTTCCGGCCCCGCGGGCTTCCTACGATCGAGCGATCGACCGGCCCGTCGGGAGCTCAGGCCCCGGGAACCCCCGCCTCCGCCATGAGTCCCCGCACCTCCGTGCCCCGCGGTGTCAGCAGGAACACGTTGCGGTCCACCCGGTGCATCGCGCTGGACAGGCCGAAGACGACGCCCGTGCTGAAGTCCAGGACCCGCTTGGCGACGTCCGTCTCCGCACCGGTGAGGTCGAGCAGGACCGGCACGCCCGCCATCAGGGTCTCGGCGACGTCGCGGGCGTCCGCGAACACATTGACCCTGAGGACGACGAAGCGGCGGCGCGCCTCGGTCTCCGCCTCGGGCAGCGCGCGGTGGCCGACCGCCGACGGCCAGGCGTCCCGGCCCCGCAACGGCACGACCTGAGCGAGCCCTTCCCACTGTTCGTCGGTGACATCGTGGCTGTTCACCGGCCCTCCCCGTGTTGGCTCGCACTCATCGTCTGCACCGGGCAATTCTTACGCATGGTCACCCGTTCGGCCCAACAGCGACACGGACCGCGACACTCCCTGCGGTCACTTCGGTCGACCGGCGCCCCTCCAGTGCCACCCCGACGCCGCCTCACACCGGCCCGGTGCGCGATGTGCAGGGCGCGTAACGGCTCAAGATCGCGGCGCGTGACATCCGCGTAACGGGCAATTCGCACGGTCGACGCATGACCACGAGCCCCGGAACGCAGCGGATACGGACCGTCTGCTCGTACTGCGGCGTCGGCTGCGGGATCGTGCTCGACATCGCGACCGGTCCCGACGGGCGCCGTCGCGTCGTCAAGGCGTCCGGTGACAAGGAGCACCCCGCCAACCGCGGCCGGCTGTGCACCAAGGGCGCGACCACCGCGGAGATGCCGGCGGCACCCGGGCGGCTGACCACGGCCCTGGTGCGCGACGACCGGGGCGCGGAGCCGGTGCCCGCTCCTGTGGACGCAGCCGTGCGCGAGACCGCGCGGCGGCTGCGGGAGATCGTCGACGAGCACGGTCCGGACGCCGTCGCCTTCTATGTGTCGGGCCAGCTGAGCCTCGAGGCGCAGTACCTGGCCAACAAGCTGGCCAAGGGGTTCGTACGGACGAACCAGATCGAGTCGAACTCGCGGCTGTGCATGGCGAGCGCGGGCGCCGGATACAAGCTGTCGCTGGGTGCCGACGGGCCGCCGGGGTCGTACGACGACCTGGACAAGGCGGATGTGTTCCTGGTCATCGGCTCGAACATGGCCGACTGCCATCCGATCCTCTTCCTGCGGCTGATGGACCGGGTCAAGGCGGGGGCCAAGCTGATCGTCGTCGATCCCCGGCGCACCGCGACCGCCGCGAAGGCGGACCTGTTCCTGCAGATACGCCCCGGCACCGACCTCGCCCTGCTGAACGGGCTGCTGCACCTGCTGCACGAGAACGGGCACACGGACACGGACTTCATCACCCGGCACACCGAGGGCTGGGAGGCGATGCCCGCCTTGGGCCGCCTTCCACGCGCGGCCCCACCTGCCGCCCGCCGAACTGCCGGACGACGACTTCCCCTTCCTGCTGAACACCGGGCGGGTGCAGCACCAGTGGCACACGCTGACCAGGACGGGGAAGGTCGAGAAGCTCAACAAGCTCAATCCGGGGCCGTTCGTGGAGGTGCACCCCGAGGACGCGGCGGGGCTGGGGATCGCGGACGGCGACCCCGTGGAGGTGGCCTCGCGGCGCGGACGGGCCGTGCTGCCGGCGGCGGTGACGGACCGGGTGCGGCAGGGCTGCTGTTTCGCCCCGTTCCACTGGAACGACCTCTTCGGCGAGTATCTCAGCGTCAACGCGGTGACCAGCGACGCGGTCGACCCGGTCTCCTTCCAGCCGGAGTTCAAGGTGTGCGCGGTGGCGCTGGCGAAGGTGGCCGAGCCGGCACCCGCGAACCCTCCGGCGCCCTCCGCCGCGACCGCCCCCCAGGCCCGGCCTCCCGCCCCCGCCGCCGACCCCTTCGGTCTCGCCCCCGCCCCTCCCCCGGTCCTGACCGCCCAGGAGCGCCAGTACCTCACCGGCTTCCTCGCCGGCCTGGGCTCCGGCGCCCCCGGTGTGCCCGTGCTGCCGCGGGACGCGCCCTTCAGCCCCGAGCACGCGCTGTGGGTCAACGGTGTCCTGGCCGGGATGTACTCCCGGGCGGGCAGCACCTCCCAGGGACCGGCCGGCCGCGAGGTCGTGGTGCTGTGGGCCTCACAGACCGGCAACGCGGAGGAGTTCGCCGCGGCCACCGCCCAGCGGCTCACCGCGACCGGGTACCGGGCCACCCTGGTCGGCATGGACGAGGCCGACGTCGGCGGACTGCCGCGTGACGCCGATCTGTTGCTGATCACCAGTACGTTCGGCGACGGCGACGCGCCCGACAACGGCTCCGGCTTCTGGGCCGCCCTCTCCGGCCACCGGGCACCGCGCCTGGACGGTGTGCGCTACGCCGTGCTGGCCTTCGGCGACTCGTCGTACGACGACTTCTGCGGACACGGGCGCCGCCTGGACACGCGGCTGCAGGAGCTGGGCGGGGTGCGCCTCGCGCCGCGCACCGACTGCGAACCCGACTACGAGCCGTCCGCGGGCGCCTGGCTGGAGTCGGTGCTGGCGGCGCTCGGCGGTGCCCCGGCGCCGGCCCCCGCGCAGCCGAAGCAGGGCAAACCCGCCCAGTCGACCGCCCGTCTCGTCGGCAACCGGCTGCTCAGCCTGCCCGGGGCGGGCAAGGAGGTGCGCCGGTTCACGTTCGACACCAGGGAGGCCGGACTCACCTACGAGGCCGGGGACGCGCTCGGTGTGCGGCCGGTCAACTCTCCCGGCCCGGTGGAGGAATGGCTGGCGGTGACGGGGATCGACCGCGACGCCGCCGTGGAGGTGGCGGGAGCCGGCGAGGTGCCCTTCGGCGAAGCCCTGCTCGGGCATCTCGACATCACCCGGATCACCCCGGACCTACTGCGCTTCGTCGCCGAACGGACCCGGGACGACCGGGAGCTGCGGCAGCTGCTGCGCCCCGACAACAAGGACGGCCTGGCGCGCTGGTGCTGGGGGCGGCAGGCCGTCGACGTGGCGGCAGAGTACGCGGTGCGGGCCTCGGCCGGGGAGTGGGCCGAAGTGCTCAAGCGGTTGCGGCCCCGGCTCTACTCGATCTCGTCGAGCCCGCTCGTCGACCCGCACCGGGTGTCGCTGACCGTGTCCGTGGTGCGCTACGAGAGCCTGCGCGGGCGGCCCCGCGCCGGGGTGTGCGGCGGGTTCCTCGCCGATGCGGAACCAGACACTCCGGTGCCGGTCTTCGTGCGGCGCTCGCCCCACTTCCGGCCGCCGGCGGACGCCTCCACCCCGATGGTGATGGTCGGACCCGGCACCGGGGTCGCCCCTTTCATGGGTTTCCTCCAGGAACGCCGCGAGCTCGGGCACACCGCGCCGAACTGGCTCTTCTTCGGGGAGCAGCACCGCGCCACCGACTTCTCCTACGCGGAGGAGCTGACGAAGCTGCGGGAGGACGGCGTGCTCACGCGTCTCGACACCGCCTTCTCCCGCGACCAGCGCGCCAAGGTCTACGTCCAGGACCGGATGCGCGAGCACGGCCCCGAGCTGTGGCACTGGCTCCGGGAGGGCGCCCGCTTCTACGTCTGCGGGGACGCCTCCCGCATGGCCAAGGACGTCGACCGGGCGCTGCGGGACATCGCCGCCCTGCACGGCGGCCTGAGCGAGGCGGAGGCGGCCGCGTACGTGAAACAGCTGGCGGCGGAGAAGCGGTACGTGCGGGACGTCTACTGACGTCCACCCGGGCCACACCGGAATCTTCATCTCCGGGCGCTCGGTGTTCATGCTGTCCACCTACGTTCCTGGCGTGCACTTGGCAGAAGTGAAGCCGTCGACAAGCACCCGGTGGGTGCGCCCGCTGGTGGCGCGGGGCAAGAACGAACCGGACCGGGGCCCCGCGCAGTGGCACCGCGTTCTCACGTTGCTCGCGAACATCAGCCTCTTCATCGGCACGCGCGGCGTGTGGAACAGCGCCGCCAGCCATGAGCCGCCGATCGCCGCGGTCGTCTCCGTCTGTTACGTGTCGATCCTGGTGACGGGCGTACTGACGCTGGTGGTGCGCAGCAGCCGCTCGCTGGCGCGCCTCGATCTGGTGGTGCTGGTCACGGGGATCACGCTCGTCTACTGCGCGGCCGGCGCGCTGCACGACTACAGCGACGAGTCGATCCTCACGATCCAGGCCGCCCGCGAGATGCTGCACGGCAACCCGGTGTACGGACAGGCCTGGCCCTGGCTGTTCGGGCACCACAGCACCGTCGCCTACACCCCGACGGTGGAAGGCGGCTACGACTTCACCTACGGCTATCCGCCGCTGACCGCCATGCTCACCGCGCCGCTGCTGTGGATCGGCCACGGCGCGCTGCCCGAGGTCCTGGTGCCCACCACCGCCATCGTCCTCGGCGCGATCGTCCTGTGGAAGATGCTGCCGACGCCGTGGCGCTCGGCGGCCACCATGGTCTGCCTGGGCTTCGGCATGATCCCGATGTACGCCCGCCTCGGCTACCCGGCGGTCCTCGCACTGGCCTTCCTGATCCCGGTGGTGGTGCGCTGGACGCGGATGGGCACGGGCGGCCCGGCCGACTGGGCGCGGGCGGCCTGTCTGGGCGCCGCCTGTGCAAGCCAGCAGTTGCCGTGGTTCGTGACGCCGTTCCTGCTCGCCGGTGTCTACGCGCTGCGGCGCGGCGAGCAGGGGGCGCGCGAGGCGGCCCTCGCGGTGGGGCGGATCGTGGGGATCGCCGCCGGTACGTGGCTGCTGGTCAACGGGTATTTCATCGTGACCGAGCCGCGCACCTGGATCGAGGGGATCGCGCTGCCGCTCATCCAGGGTGCGATCATCCACGGCCAGGGCCTGGTCGGCATCTCCCTGTACTACACCGACGGCAGCGACCTCCTGTCCTGGTACTCGCACGCGAGCATGCTGCTGGTGGCGGGCCTGCTGGCGCTGTTCGTGCTGTTCGTGCGCCGGCTGGGTCCGGCGGCGACCGTGCTGCCCTGGTGCGCGTTCTTCCTGGCGACCCGTTCGCAGGACGGCTACTACCTGATGATGACGCCGCTGTGGCTGGCGGCTGCTGTCACCGCGCCGCCCGCCGCGTTCGCCACCGCCTGGCAGCCCCGGCTGCTGCAGGGCCGACGGACGGCCCGCATGGTGCTGGCCGGGGCCCTGGTGGTGCCGGCCCTGGTGGCGGCGACGGTGGCGGCGACCGGGAAACCGCCGTTGCGGATGCAGGCCGTCGGCTCCACCCGGAAGGCCGCGACCGTGGAGACGCTCACCGTCCGCGTGGACAACACCGGCGGCTTCGCCGTCCGGCCCCACTTCATGGTGACGATCGGCCACGGCGCGAGCCTTTGGTGGAAGGTGCTCCAGGGCCCGTCGTCCGTCGGCGCCCACGCCACGGCCACTTACCGGATCCAGGCGCCGGGCAAGGGGTTCACCGTGCCCAGGAAGGGCGTCCGCGTTCGGCTGCGCGCCTTCACCGAGTCACCGCTGACGCTGTCCAGCCAGGACATCCACCTGGCACCGCACAAGGCCCCGGCCGCGCACAAGAAGTGAGCTGTCGGCGCGACAGCGGGCTGTCTGCGGTGAGTCCCCGTCAGGTCACCTGCTTCAGCAGCTCGTTCACCACGGGATCGATCACCCGGTAGCGGACGATCCGCCCCTCCTTCTCACCCGCCACCACCTCGGCCGTCCGCAGCAGCCGCAGCGCCTGCGAGACGGCCGGGTCGTTCATGCCGGTCGCCACCGCCAGGTCGGAGACCGCCAGCGGCCCGGCCCGGTGCAGGGCCAGCAGCAGGGCGAGCCGGCCGGGGTCGGCGAGCAGCGAGAAGCGTTCGGACCAGGTGCGTACGGCCTCTGGGGCGCCGATGGCCTCGATGGCCTCGCAGACCCGGTGGCCGTCGATGGTGCGCCTGCCGGCGCGGTCGGCGGGGACGAGATGCATGCGCACATCCTCCCAGGCACCCCCGTGTGATCTTCGATACCTCGGATACCTGCGCAACTGTGCAGTCTTGCAGGCGTTCTGACCCGGACCCTAAGGTGGTCGGGCCGTGGTGCTCGGGAAGACCGGTGAAAGCCCCCAGGGGGCTCAGGCCGGAGCGGCCCTCGCCACTGTGATCGGGGAGTTCCCGTCCCGTGCCGCCCGTACCCAGCGGGTGGCGCCACTGGCCGCCAGGCCGGGAAGGTTGGGACGGGCGCGTTGATCCGTCAGCCAGGAGACCGGCCACGGCATCTCACGAAGTGATCCACGAGGTGCTGGAGCGTGACCGTATGACCCTGACCGACCCCGCCCTGCCCGGGGCCGCCTCCTTCCGCTGGCGGCGCGAGGACACCGTGCGCACTGCCGGACTGCTGGCGGCGATAGCGGCCCTGCACGTGGTCGCGTTCGGAATCCTCTTCCTGCTGGTGGTACCGGAGCACTACCAGGTCGGCACCAAGGCGTTCGGCATCGGCCTCGGCGTCACGGCGTACACGCTGGGCATGCGGCACGCCTTCGACGCCGACCACATCGCCGCCATCGACAACACCACCCGCAAGCTGATGGCGGACGGCAAGCGCCCGGTGTCGGTCGGGTTCTGGTTCGCGCTCGGGCACTCCAGCGTGGTGGTCCTGCTCGCCCTGTTGATCGCGGGCGGGACCCGGCTCGCCGACCGTGTCACCAGCGAGCACTCGAGTACCCACCAGATCCTCGGGTTCATGGGGACGACGATCGCCGGCACGTTCCTCTACCTGATCGCCGCTCTCAACCTGCTCGCCCTGCTCGGCATCCTCAAGGTCTTCAGGGCGATGCGCGCCGGGACGTACGACGAGGGGGAACTCGAGCGGCACCTGGACTCCCGGGGGTTCATGCACCGGGTGCTCGGCCGCCTGACCAGGTCGATCTCACGTCCCGGCCAGATGTACCCGCTGGGTTTCCTCTTCGGGCTCGGCTTCGAAACGGCCACCGAGGTCACCTTGATGGTCATGGCGGGCTCGGGCGCGGCGGCCGGTCTGCCCTGGTACGCGATCCTGTGCCTGCCGCTGCTGTTCACCGCCGGGATGTGCCTTTTCGACACGCTCGACGGCACGTTCATGAACTTCGCCTACCAGTGGGCCTTCTCCAACCCGGTGCGGAAGGTGTTCTACAACCTCACGATCACCGGGCTGTCGATCGCGGTGGCCTTCCTGATCGGCACGATCGAGCTGGTCGGAGTGCTGCACGACAAGCTGGACCTCAGGGACGCGGTGACGGGCTGGATCGCCGGGCTCGACCTCGGCAACGTGGGCTTCGTCATCGTCGGGCTGTTCGTGGCCGTATGGGCGGCGGCGCTGGCGTACTGGCGGATCGCCAGGGTCGAGGAGCGCTGGCGTCCCCGTCCCGCCGACGGGCGCTGACGCCGGCAGGACGGGGACCCGGTCACTCGCCGCCGGAGGAGGCGGAGGCGCCGGTGGTGCGGCTGCGGGCGATCGCGAAGCCCGCGGCGGCAAGGCCGAGGACGCCGACGACAAGACCGGCGATCCCGAGCCCGCGGGCGGTGGAGTCGCTGGTGGCGGCGGCCTTCGTGGTGGCGGTGCCCGGCTTCTCCGCGCTGCCGGCGGGCGCCGCGGTGGAAGCGCCGCCCTCCGCCGTGCCCTTGGCGGTCAGCTGGAGCACCGGTGCCGGGTTCTCCGGCTCGTCCTGCCCCTTCTGGGCCTCCTCGATCCAGCGGACGACGTTTCCGTCGGAGTAGGTCTGCAGTGTCTTGAACGTCAACTGATCGGTGTTCTCGGGAAGTTGACCGAAGGCCACGTTGAAGTCCTGGTACTGGCCGTGCCGGATGCGGCCGCCGGTCCAGGTGATCTGGGAGACCGCGTCGGTGATGGTTCCGTCGTCCGTCTTGACCGGGTTCTTGAGCTTGGTGGTGGTCACCTGCGCGGTCCAGCCGTCCTGCGGGGTGACCAGCACGCCCAGGATCGGGTGGTCGGTGGGCAGGAAGACCTGCACCTTGGTGGTCGCGGCGGTGTCCTCCTCGTTGGGCACCCGGAAGGTCAGCACACCGTCCGTCGCCCCCTTGGCGTAGCTCTCGGGATGGACGGTGACATGGGCGAAGGCCGCGCCGGCCGCGGTGAGGACACCGGCTGCGGTGAGCGCGGCGACGGTGGTGGCGCGGCGCAGGGTGGTACGCATGCGGGACATGGGTGAGCAAGCTCCGTACTGGTGCTGGGAGTGGGGGGGGTTCAGACGGTGTACGGGGCTGCTGGTGGCGGGCCGCGCCGGTACAGGGCGTGGCGGAGCAGCGCCTGCCCCGGGAGCCGGCGCCGGTGGGCGTACGGGCGCGGCGGCCCGACGTACGCGGGCAGCGGTGCCGTACGCCACCGGACGGCGAGGCGCGGGACGAAGGCGGCGGCCTTGCGCAGCAGCGACCACAGGGCGGCCTCACCGCGCCGCAGGCACCAGGAGGCCAGCAGGGCGGCGACCAGGTGTGCGGCGACGGCGTGCGAGGTCATGAGGCGCGGCGCGGCGGCCATGGGCATGCCAGGCATCCCGGGCATCATGCCCGGGATACCCATCGGCATCGGTACCGGCCCGGCCGCGTCGAAGGCGAGATGGAGCCCGCCCTGTACGACGAGCATGGCGAGGGCGATGCCGGGCAGCGAGCGCTCACGCCCGGCGAGCGCCGCTCCGGCGGCGAAGACGGGCAGGAACCCGGCCGCGTCCGCCCACACCGGCGGCACCGTGCCGGTGGCCACCGTGTGTCCGCCGACTGCGAGCAGCACGCACACGACGGCGAACACCGCCGCGCGCAGGCCCCGCACCGTCCAGGACACGTCCATGAGGTGGGATCCTGCCACGCGGACACCCTTGATCAAGCCCGTTTCCGCAGATCCGGCGCGCCCGGGGCACCCCGGGGGCGCGTTGCGGACGGGGGGGCGCGGACGCCTATCGTGGCGCGCATGCAGTCCTACACGATCGGTCAGGCAGCCCGGCTGCTCGGGGTCAGCCCGGACACCGCGCGGCGGTGGGCGGACGCGGGGCGGGTGGCGACCCGGCGCGACGAGAGCGGGCGGCGGGTCATCGACGGCGGGGATCTGGCCGCGTTCTCGGTGGAGCTGGCGCGTGGCGGCACCGGCGAGGAGGACGCCCCCTCGTACACCTCGGTCCGCAACGCCTTCCCGGGCATCGTCACCGCCGTGAAGCTCGGTGACGTGGCCGCCCAGGTGGAGATCCAGGCGGGCCCGCACCGCCTGGTGTCCCTGCTGACCCGGGAGGCCGTGGAGGAACTCGGCCTGGAGGTCGGCATGGAGGCCACCGCCCGGGTGAAGTCGACGAACGTCCATGTCGACACGGCCTGAGACCCTCGCCCCACAGCACCTCCGGCACCTCCGCGTGAACGCACATGCCCACCACCGTCACCCGGAGTCCCGGCTCTTGCGATGCCACGGGGCTCTTCCAGGTCGCATCTGCGCCGGTATGATCGGCGCATCGGAGGGGTGTGCTGCTCCCTCCCGGACGACAGAGGGAGTGGACCCGTGATGATCCGTTCCGTGCGCCGGCTGGGCCGGACGGCGCGGGTGACCGGCGCCGGGGCCGCCGCGCTGCTGGCCCTGACCGCCTGCTCCTCCTCGTCGGACTCCCCCGGGTCGGCGGCGTCCGCCGCGCCCTCGTCGCCGAAGGTGTACGGCACGGTCACGGTCTTCGCCGCCGCCTCCCTCAAGGAGAGCTTCACGGCCCTGGGCAAGGAGTTCGAGAAGGAGCACCCCGGCACGAAGGTGTCCCTCAGCTTCGGCGGCAGCGACACCCTCGCCGCGAGCATCACCGGCGGCGCTCCCGCGGACGTCTTCGCGGCGGCGAGCCCGAGGACCATGGCGATCGTGACGGACAAGGGGGACACGGCCACCTCCCCGGTCACCTTCGTGCGCAACCGGCTGGAGATCGCCACCCTGCCGGGCAACCCGGACAAGGTCTCCTCCCTGAAGGACCTCACCAGGTCCGGCCTGAAGGTCGTCCTGTGCGACAAGACCGTGCCGTGCGGGGCCGCCGCGCAGAAGGCGCTGGCCGCCAGCGGTCTGAAGCTGACGCCGGTGTCGTACGAACAGGACGTGAAGAGCGCCCTGAACAAGGTGGAACTGAAGGAGGCCGACGCCGCGGTCGTCTACCGGACCGACGTGAGGGCGGCGGGTGACAAGGTGCGGGGCGTGGAGTTCCCCGAGTCCGCCCGGGCCGTCAACGACTACCCGATCGCCCTGCTGAAGAACGCGCCCAACGCGGAGGCGGCGAAGGCGTTCGTCTCACTGGTGACCTCCGCCGAGGGGCGCGAGGTCCTGACCGGGGCCGGGTTCCTCAAGCCATGACCGGGATCGACGCGTCCGGCGCCGCGGCCGACACCCTGGTGGGCGGACCGCGGCGCGCACGTGTCCGCCGGATCGGTGTTCCGCTGCCGCTGCTGCTGCCCGCGCTCGTGGGCCTGGCGTTCCTGCTGCTGCCGCTGGTGGCGCTGCTGGTGCGGACCCCCTGGCACACCCTGCCGGAGCAGCTGGCCTCCGCCGCGGTGTGGCAGGCGCTGCGGCTGTCCCTGGTGAGCGCCACCGCGGCGACCGCCGTGAGCCTGGTCCTCGGGGTGCCGCTGGCCTGGCTGCTGGCCCGTACGGACTTCCCGGGCCGGGGGCTCGTGCGGGCCCTGGTGACGCTGCCGCTGGTGCTGCCGCCGGTGGTGGGGGGCGTGGCTCTGCTGCTGGCGCTCGGCCGCAACGGCGTGGCGGGGCGGTGGCTGGACTCCTGGTTCGGGATCACCCTGCCGTTCACGACGGCCGGGGTGGTGGTCGCCGAGGCGTTCGTGGCGATGCCGTTCCTGGTCATCAGCGTCGAGGGCACGCTGCGGGCCGCCGATCCGCGCTACGAGGAGGCCGCGACGACGCTCGGCGCCTCCCGCTTCACCGCGTTCCGCCGGGTGACGCTTCCGCTGATCGCACCGGGCATCGCGGCCGGGGCGGTGCTGGCCTGGGCGCGGGCGCTCGGCGAGTTCGGGGCGACGATCACCTTCGCGGGCAACTTCCCGGGCCGTACGCAGACCATGCCGCTGGCCGTCTATCTGGCCCTGCAGAACGACCCGGCAGCGGCGATCGCGCTGAGCCTGGTGCTGCTGGCGGTGTCGATCGCGGTGCTGGCCGGGCTGCGGGACCGCTGGATGACGACGTCATGACCCGCGCCCACCAGGCCACCGGGCACCGCGCCCCCGCCGGCGCGCGCGACGACGGCCTCGACGCGCGGATCGTCGTCGAGCGCGGTTCCTTCCGGATCGACGTGGCGCTGACCGCCGCGCCCGGGGAGGTGGTCGCGCTGCTCGGGCCCAACGGCGCCGGGAAGAGCACCGCCCTGCGCGCGCTGGCCGGGCTGGTCCCGCTCTCCGGCGGTCATCTGCGGCTCGACGGGGCCGCGCTGGAGCGTACTCCGCCCGAGGCGCGCCCCGTCGGGGTCGTCTTCCAGGACTATCTGCTCTTCCCGCACCTGTCCGCGTTGGACAACGTGGCCTTCGGCCCGCGCTGCCGGGGCGCGTCCAAGGCCGAGGCGCGGGCGGTGGCCGCCGGGTGGCTGGAGCGCATGGGGCTCGCCGAGCACGCGGGCGCCAGGCCCCGCCGGCTCTCCGGCGGCCAGGCCCAGCGCGTCGCGCTCGCCCGGGCGCTGGCCGTCCGGCCCCGGCTGCTGTTGCTCGACGAACCGCTCGCCGCGCTCGACGCCCGCACCCGGCTGGAGGTGCGGGGCCGGCTCCGCCGCCATCTGGACGAGTTCGAGGCGGTGGCCGTGCTGGTCACCCACGACCCGCTGGACGCGATGGTCCTCGCCGACCGGCTGGTGGTCGTGGAGCACGGCCGGGTCGTCCAGGAGGGCATCCCCTCCGAGATCGCCCGCCGTCCGCGCACGGACTACATCGCCCAGCTCGTGGGACTCAACCTGTACCGGGGCACGGCGCAGGGACACGCCGTAGGACTCGACGCGGGATGCTCGATCACCACCGCGGAGGACCTGTCCGGACCCGTCTTCGTGGCGTTCCGGCCGAGTGCGGTGACCCTGTACCGGGACCGGCCGGACGGCTCCAGCGCCCGCAACCTGTGGTGCTGCGAGGTGGCGGGGCTCCAGACACACGGCGACCAGATCCGCGCCGACCTCACCGGTGAGCTCGCCCTGGCAGCGGATCTGACCACCGTCGCCGCCGCCGAACTCGGCCTGCATCCGGGCGCCACGGTGTGGGCCACGGTGAAGGCGGCGCAGACACACGCCTACCCGGCGTGAGGCCCACGCCTGCGCCGTGTCGGACGCGGATCGCGACGGATCCGGCCTGACGCGCCGCCCAAGGACGGCCCGCGCATCCCGTTACCGTGGAATCGGCCCGGACAGAATCGGCTATTCTCCCCGTTCTCCCCACTCCTACGAGGCCCGCGCATGAACCTGAGCATCCGCAACCGGATTCCCGGCACCGTCACGTCCGTCACCGTGGGCGACGCCATGGCGACCGTCAAGGTCAGGCTGGACGGAGGGCAGGACATCACGGCAGCGGTCACCAGAGAGGCGGTGGACGAGCTGGACCTCGCTCCGGGGGCCTCGGTGCACGCCCTGGTCAAGTCGACGGAGGTTTCGCTCGCGACCGCGGCGGTGGAAGGCGTTTCCATCCGGAACCAGATGCCCGGTACCGTCGACCGCATCACCACGGGAGAGGCCATGGCGGCGGTGAAGGTCACGATCGTGGGCGGAACGCTCACGGCCGCGATCACCAAGGACGCCGCGGAAGACCTCGGACTCCAGCCCGGTACCTCGGTCGTCGCGCTGATCAAGTCCACGGAGATCTCACTGGCGACGCCATGAGGGGAACGTCCGTCACCCGTTCATCGTCTACAGTTCAGTAGACGGTCTACATGAATGTAGTCAACCGCCGGGTGACGCCGCGTCGCGCCCGGCCCCGCACCGGAAGGGCTCGCGACGATGGCTTCAGCCTTGTCCCTCGGATCACAACTCGCGGTGAACGTGCTGGACGCCCAGTCCCTGCTCGCCGCCTTCGGGGTGCTGGGCGTGGGCGTGGTGATGTTCGCGGAGACCGGCCTGCTGATCGGGTTCTTCCTGCCCGGTGACTCCCTGCTGTTCACGGCGGGGCTGCTGTGCTCCGGCTCCGGGCAGCAAGGGGTGAAGCTGTCGCTGCCCGCGCTGCTTGTCGCCGCGGCGGTGGGCGCGCTCGCAGGGTCCCAGTGCGGTTATCTGCTCGGCCGCAAGGCGGGCGGCGCGCTGCTGGCCCGCAGCCGTTCGGCCCGCCTGCACGAGGGCGCGCACCGGGCCGAGGAACTCCTGAAGCGGTACGGACACGCGAAGGCGATCGTCCTGGCCCGCTTCGTCCCCGTGGTGCGCACGGTGCTGAACCCGATGGCGGGCGCGCTGCAGGTGCCGGTGCGCACCTTCACCGTGTGGCAGATGGCCGGCGGCCTCGTCTGGAGCCTCGGGCTGCCCCTCGCCGGGTACGCCCTCGGCTCGTCCGTGCCGAATGTCGACAAGTACCTGCTGCCGATGGTCGCGTTGATCGTCCTGGTCTCCGTGATCCCGGTCGCCCTGGAGGTCCTGCGCTCCCGCCGGGCCGCCAAGGAGGGTGCCCGCGGATGACGTACGCCTTCGACGGCGCCCCGATCGACGGCTGGGCCTACACGGACGTGGTGAACCTGGCCCGTCGTGCCCCCTCCTGGCTGGACTCGCTGGTCTCGGCCTGGTCGACGTACGGGCTCGGGGTGTTCGCCGTGCTGATGGTCCTCGCCTGGTGGCGGGCCCGCCGCACCGGCTCCGGGGCCGCGCTGCCGGCGCTGACCGTGCCGCTGCTGGTGCTGCTGGCCTACGCCGTGAACTCCGCGCTGAAGCTGCTGGTCCGTGAGGACCGGCCCTGTCAGAGCCTGCACGTGAGCACACTGGAGACGTGTCCGGCGCCGGGCGACTGGTCGTTCCCGAGCAACCACACGGCGATCGCCGCTGCGGCAGCGGTCGCGCTGCTCCTCGTCTCGCGCCGGATCGGGTACGTCGCGCTGGTGGCGGCCGCTGCGATGGCGGTCGCCCGGGTCTGGGTCGGCGCCCACTACCCGCACGACGCGGTGGCCGGGTTCGTGCTGGGCGCCCTGGTCGCGTCGCTCACGATGATCCCCCTCAGCCGCCGCCCGGACGCTCTGGCCCACCGCCTTGCGACCACTCGGCTGCGTCCGCTGCTGACGGCCTCCACGACGCCCCGCCGGGACGCCGCCCCGGAGCGGACGGGCACCACGCCGTAGGGCCGGCCGGGGCCACGCGTCCGAGGTCTTCCCCATCGACCGCCCGGTGGGCACCGGGTCACAGCACTCTGCGCCGGACCAGCAGGCCCAGTACCAGCAGCCCCGGCAGCAGCGGCAGCCAGACCGTCAGCAGGCGGTAGCCGAGGACCACGGAGGCCGTCGCGGCGCCGGGTGCGCCGCTGACCGAGAGGGCGAGTGCGAGGGCGGCGTCCAGCCCGCCGATGCCGCCCGGGGTCGGCAGCAGGACCGCCGCGCTGCTCGCCACGAAGTAGGCCAGTGCCACCCGCCCGGGCGGCAGCGGTACGGCGAGGGACCGGGTCACCGCGATCACCACCAGCGCGTGCAGCGACGCGAAGGCGAGCGAGCCGCCCCACAGGGCCAGCGCCCGCCCGGGCAGCCGGTGCACGGCCCGCACGTCCGCCAGTACGGCCCCGGCGGCCCGGCGCACCGGCCCCGCCAGCAGCACCGCGAGCACCGCGGCCACCAGGACGGCGGCCACCACCAGGACCGTGGAGGCGCGCGGCAGGCGCAGCAGCCCGGGGCAGCCGAGGGCGAGGACGGCGATCAGCCCGCCGCGCGTCACGCCCCCCGCGGTGGCCTTGACCGCGAGCGCGGTCGCCGAGCGGGTCACCGGCAGCCCGCAGCGTGTCAGGAAGCGCAGGTTGACGGCGCCCGCGCCGACGCCCGCGGGCAGCAGGTGGTTGGCGGCGGACGCGGCGAACTGCACCGCCACCAGCCGCCCGCCGGGCAGTGTCTCGGGTACCGCGCCCTGCTGGGCGAGCGCCGAGCAGGCCCAGGTCCCCGTCGCGGCCGTCGCGCCGAGCAGCAGCCAGCCCGGGTCCGCGCCGGTGAGCCGGTCCGCACCCGACTCGATCACCGGCCAGTGGCGCAGGGCGAGCAGGGCCGCCGCGACGAGCACGGCCAGGGTGAGAGCCGCCTGCCAGGGGGCGCGGCTGCGCAGGACCCCGGCTCGGGCGGGCGCTGCCGGCCCCGCGTCCGGTGCCGCCTCGGTGACCGTCGGAGGAGTCATCCGTGCCCGCCCCCGGCCGTGGGCGAGACGAGGACGCGGACGCCGTCGACGGTGTGCGCGGTCCAGTCGCGCGCGTACGACGGCGGACGGTCGGTGGGGTTGCCCAGATGGGCCACGGGCATGTGGCGGGCGGCGTTCGCGATGCCGGCGGCGTCGCTGTTGGTGTTGGGGCCGCTGGTGGCGGCCGAGGCGCAGCCGGCGTAGAAGGCGATGGGCACGGCCTCGTTGCCGGTGATCAGACAGGGTGGGCGGACTCCGAGCCGGTGCAGGTCGGCGGCGGTGCGGGACCAGCCGCGGTGGTCGGCGGTGGTGCGGGCCACCGTCCGGTGCAGCACCGCGAACTGGACCGCCAGATGCCCGGCCAGCCCGATCGCCACCAGCGTCGCGGCGACCGGGCGCCACCGGCCGTCCCGTCCGGTGACCAGGTGCAGGAGCGCACCGGCGACCGGGATCGCGAGCAGGGCGTAGGCGGGAAGGAGGAACCGGGGCGCGGCGTAGCCGATGAGAAAGAGGTACGGGAAGGCGGCCGTCGCCGCGCAGGCCAGTGGCACCAGGGTGCGGGAGGCCCGGTCGTCGAATTCCCCTCGTCCCCCCGGAGGGTGGCCCGGGCGGCGGGAGCGGAGCGCGACGGCTGCCGCGAGCACGGCGAGCAGGGGCAGCACGAACCACCAGGCGGTCACCGCCGGATTGGGCAGCGGGCCGGCGCACGGTCGGCACAGGGCGCGCCCGCCGAGGCTGCGCAGCTGGTCGCCCACGGCGATGCTCCAGCCCAGGCCGCCCTGTATGCGCGCGCCCTCGGCGAGGCGGTGCAGCAGGCCCCCGTAGCCGACGTAGGCCTCGATGATCCACTCGGACGCGCCGGCGACCAGCCCGCCCACCAGGGCCAGCAGCAGCGACAGCCTGCGCCATCGCGGGAAGAACAGCGCCAGGACCAGCAGCGGCGCGGTGGCCCAGACACCGTCCGTGGGCCGCATCAACGTCATCAGTGCCGCGCCCGCGGCGAGTCCCCACAGGGCCGCCCGGTCGGTGGTGTCGGCGTGGGCGCGCAGGAAGCAGCCGGTGCCGGCCAGAGCACCGATCGCGACCCAGTAGTTGGGCATGACCTGCGGGCCGTAGAACAGGGTCACCCACAGGCTCGCGTACAGGGCGCCCCCCAGGGCGAGCACATGGGACGGGAACAGACCGCGCCAGAGGCGCAGCGCGAGGAACAGAGCGGCCGAGGAGAGCACCGCCAGGTAGACCCTGAGGAGTGCGGTGGAGGAGGACCACCAGGTGACGGGAGCGACCAGAAGGGATATGCCCCGCGCACGGGGGGCGCTGAAGTACGCGGCGGGGGCGTGCGCGCTGATCTGGCTGACATAGACCGTCTCGTCCCAGCCGAGTCCCATGCCCGGTCGTACGAGGACGAGCTGGGCCAGCGCGAAGGCGCACGCCATCGCGGCGATCAGGCCCTGGCCGCGGTCCCGCCACGACAGACCGGCCACCGACGGCGCTGCGAGCCGGCGGACGCCTGCGAGCGTGGTGCGCGAGCTGTTGGCCATGACCCACCTCTCGCCCCTACGGGCCGTAGGGGCATCACACCCTACAAAACGTAGGGTTGGCGATGGAAATCAGGAAAGAAGCAGGTAAAACACGGACAAGCTAACGCGGGCGGCGACGGGGTGCAGCGCGAAACCGGGGGTCACCCGGCCTGCTCGCGGGCACTTTTGCTCCAGTGGGGTGAACCGGGGCCGCGGCGGCGAGCGGCGGGCGGCGGCACGACATCGCGCCCCGCCACGCTCCCCTACGCGCTGTAAGGTTGCGGGCATGGCCGGCAGAGGCCCTGGGGGCAGGGCGGAACGACGCAGCAGCGGCGAGCTGGAGAGCGAGGTGCTCGCGACGCTCTGGGCCAGCGAGCAGGCGCTCACCCCGGCCGAGGTCCAGGCCGAGATCGACGGCGGCCTCGCCTACAACACCGTGCACACCATTCTCAAACGCCTGTACGACAAGGGGCTCGTGCTGCGGGACGTCGACGGGCGGCGCGGCGCGTACCGGCCCGCGAAGAACGCGGCCGAACTGACCGCCGAGGCCATGCACGAGGCACTGGACCGCGGCCCGGACCCGATCGCCACGCTCCAGCAGTTCGTCTCCGGCCTCAGCCCCGAGGAGGAACAGGCGCTGCGCGAGCTGCTCGGTGGGCGCCCCCTCCCCGGCGGTGGTCGCGCATGAAGATCGACGTCTACATCCCGCTCCTGCTCTCGCTGCTACTGGCCCTCCTCAGCCCGCTGGTCGGCCGGAGGGTGGCGCCCGCGCTCGCGGCCCGGGTACTGACGGTCTCCGCGGTGTTCACCGCGGCTGCCACCGTCTGGTCCCTGGTACTGCTCGCGGTGACCCTGCTGGGCCAGGTGCCGCCGGTCGTCGCGGACGTCCGCGAGGCCGGCCACCGGCCGCCGGACCCGGTCCCGGAGGCGATCGCGGTCGCCGCGACCCTGGCGCTCGCAGCGGTGGCCCTGCGCGCGTACCGGGCCGTCCGCGCCGAACGCGTGACGCGCCGCACGCTGCGGGCCCTGTGCGCCGGGCAACCGCCGGACACGGAACTGGTCGTCGCCGCCTCGCCCGTGCCGCAGGCGTTCGCCATCCCCGGCAGCGGCGGCGCGCCGGGACGGATCCTGGTCACCTCGGCGATGCTGAGCGCGCTGGAACCGGCGGAGCGCCGGGTGCTGCTGGCCCACGAGCGGGCCCATCTGAGCCACCGGCACGGGCTCCTGGTGACGGCCGTGGCGCTCGCCGCGGCGGCCGATCCGCTGCTGGCGCCCGTCCGCGCCACGGTGACGTTCCTGGTGGAGCGATGGGCCGACGAACGGGCGGCCGACGTGGTCGGGGACCGGGGCACCACGGCCCGCGCCCTGGCACGCGCCGCACTCAGCGCCGGGCGCCGCCCTCCGGCGTGCACGCTGAGCTTCACCGACCGCGCGGTCACCCGCCGCATCGCCGCCCTCCAGGCAGGCCCGCCCCCGCGCCTGTGGTCCCTGGCGGCGACCACGCTGGCGCTGGGCGCCCTGCCGGCACTGGGGGCGGCGGACGCGACGGGGGACCTGCTACGACTGCTGGGGCATGCACTGGTGTGACACGCCGGCCCCTCGGAACCCCGTCACTCCGTCAACCTCCTGACGACCACGCGGGGCTGAGAGGCGACCTCAGCGGGCCGCGTCACCCTCCCCCACCGGGCGGGCCGAGGCCGTCTCCCCGGGAGCCGCCTGGATCAGGCGCTGCGCCGACGGCTCGGCCGAGGCGGACTGCGCGCTGCCGCCGTCCTCCTTCATGGCCCGGGCCTCGCTCTTGAGGATGCGCATCGACCTGCCCAGCGCGCGAGCGGTGTCCGGGAGCTTCTTGGAGCCGAACAGCAGGATGATGACGATCGCCACGATCAGCAGATGCCAGGGTTCCAGGCCGTTGCGGAGCATCCCCGCCCACCCCTTCTCTTCCTCGGACCGGGTGCCCGCCCGGCGCGTGGCACCATGCGACATTGTTGCTATCTTGCGCAACTGTACAACCATCAGGCGGGGCCGGTCGTCCCCTCCGTAGGAGTCTCACGGATGAGGGGCGCAGCCATGCCGACGAGCCGCCAGGCCACCTCGTCCCGCCACCGCCGCGGGACCGAACCCCCAAGCCGCCCCGACCGTGCCGCGGGGGGCCGCAAGCGGGGACCGCTGCGCATATCCCTGGCCGTCGCGCTCACCGTCGTGGTGCTCGGTACGGCCGGTCTGGGGTGGATCTACCTCAAGCTGAACGGCAACATCGACACCTTCGACGCCGGGGGCCTGTCGAAGACCCGGCCGGAGGCGGGGTCGTCGAAGGGGGAGAACGTCCTCGTCATCGGCACGGACGCGCGCACCGACGGCAACTCCGCGCTCGGCGGGGGCGACAGCAACGACATAGGCCGCTCCGACACCACTTTCCTGCTGCACGTCTACGCCGACCACCGGCATGCCGTCGCGGTCTCGATCCCCCGCGACACGCTGGTGACCATCCCGCCGTGCAGACTCCCCGACGGCACATGGACCAAGCCGCGCCCGACCACGATGTTCAACGCGGCCTACGAGGTCGGCGAGACCGCCAAGGGCAACCCCGCCTGCACCCAGAACACGGTGGAGAGCCTGACGGGGCTGCGCGTCGACCACACCGTCGTCGTCGACTTCAAGGGCTTCGCCGCCCTGACGGGCGCGGTCGGAGGCGTGCAGGTGTGCGTGCCGAAGGACGTGTACCAGGGGGACCTGAACCCCAACCGCGGCACCCGGGGCGCGCTGCTGTTCACGCGGGGCGTGCAGAACGTGTCGGGGCAGAAGGCCCTGGACTACGTGCGCATCCGGCACGGCATCGGGGACGGGTCGGACATAGGCCGTATCAAGCGTCAGCAGGCGTTCGTGGCCGCCCTGGTCAAGAAGGTGAGGAGCGACGGGCTCACCCCGGCCCACCTGCTGCCGCTCGCCGACGCCGCCACCAAGTCACTGACCGTCGATCCCGGACTCGGCTCGGCGGACAGGCTGATCTCCTTCGCGATGTCGCTGAAGGACATCGACCTGCACGACACCAAGTTCGTCACCATTCCCTGGCGGTACGTCGGCGAGCGCGTGGCCATCGTCGAGCCGGACGCGTCGGAGCTGTGGGCCGGGCTCCGGGCGGACCGCACCATCGACGGCAAGGACGCCACCGGCGCGAAGGGCAAGGCACACGCCTCCGCCTCACCGGGCCCGGGCGCGGACGTCTCCGGGGCCGGCATCGACGTCGCGGTCTACAACGGCACCACCACCGACGGCCTGGCCTCCCGAGCCGCCGCGAACCTCACCCGGTACGGCTTCACGGTCACCGGCACCGCCAACGCGCGCAGTCAGGACCACGCGAACACGGTCATCGAGTACGGCCCGGGCCTGAGGAGCGAGGCCCGAACGGTCGCCCGGCTCTTCCCCGGCGCGCAGCTGGAGCCCGTCACCGGCGCGGGCATCGACGTGGTCCTGGGCCGGACCCACGCCGCCGCCGTCCCCTCGGCCTCGCCCACACCCACCGCGCTGCCCTCCTCGGTGGCGGCCGACGCCCGCTCCGCCGACGACGATCCGTGCTCCGACCTCTCCTACGGGTGACGGGTCCTCAGGAGCCGGCCGCCCGGCCCGCCTTCGCCCAGTTGGCGTGCAGGCGGTCGAGGTAGGAGCGGGCCTGGGCGCCCGGGGTCGCTCCGCGCGCGAAGGCGAGCATGTTGCCCGCGCCGGCGTTGTAACCGAGGGCCAGCAGGTCGTCCTTGGTGTAGGAATCGGGCCAGCCGGCGGGCAGCTGTGCGGCCAGGTCGTGCAGGTACCAGGCCGCGGACTCGATGGCCAGGTCCCGGTCGTCGGGCAGTTCCTCCCAGCGGCGGCCGGCGAAGTCCCGGCCCTGTTTGACCGCGTCGAAGGTGGCGCGGTGCATGTCGGCGATACCGAAGGAGGCGTCCGGCTTGTACTTCTGCCAGGCCCGTTCCAGGGCCGGATCGTGCGGTTTGTAGGCCTCGTTGTAGAGGATCGCCATCAGCAGCCGGGCGTCGATCCCCGCCTGGCGGGCCCGGGCGCGGACCTGGGGCGCGTAGGCGGCCGGGTCGTACGCCGACGTACCCTTCGACGCGGACGGATCCGGCGAGGCGGAGGCGGAGGACGGGGTGGGGGCCGGGGTGGACGCCGCGGCCGGGGGCGGCACGCTGGACTGGGGAGTGCCGGCGGCCCGGACGATCACGTACAGAGCGAGGGCCAGCACCAGCACGGGAAGCCACTTGCGCCGCACCCGGGACTCGGCCATCTCTCGCCCCTCTCCCCCTGCTCCTTTCCGCCTCCCGTACCGTCACTCCTCGTAGTAGTTGTTGACCACGACATCCGGTTCGTCGTCGTCGAACGCCTCGTTCAGCAGCGCCCCGCCGATCAGTCCGGCCGCCCCCGCACCGATGAGCGCGCCCGTGCCGAAGCGGCGCCCGCCCCCGTGCTGCTGGTGGTCCGCGTACGGGCCGGGGTACCCCTGCTGCGCGGGCTGCGGGTACCCCTGCTGCACCGGCTGCGGGTACCCCTGCTGGGGCGGCTGTGGGTAACCCTGCTGGGGCGGGGTGTAGAACGGCGGCACCGTCGTCTGCACGCGCTGCGCACAGCCGCCGCACGCCTGGATCTGCCGGGGCACGCCCCACTGCGGCGACCAGGTCACCGTCGTCGTGCCGGGGCCGTGGGTCGCGTCGAAGAAGCACGTCATGGGGGAACTCCCTGGGGGTCGCGGTGGCGCGGTGACCGCCTGCGGCTGCGGGGTGGTCGGGGCGGACGGAAACGACGTACTGGCGTTCACCGCGGGCTCCGGGGCGGTGGCCGGCGGCACCGCGGTCGCGCTCTGCTTGAGGACGCTTACTCCGTAGTCGGTGGCGATGCCCGCCGGCCCGGAGGCGTAGCCCTGGCCGACGGCGCGGAACTTCCACTCCGCGCCGTGCCGGTACAACTCACCGAAGACGAGAGCGGTTTCCGCGGACAGACCGGCGGTTGCGAGGTCGTAACGGGCCAGTTCGGCACCGCCGTCCTCGTCGACGACCCGGATGTGGGCGCCTTCGAGTTGTGCGAAGGTCTGGCGGCGGACCGGGGCGTCGTAGAGCGACACCAGGAAGACGATCCTGGTGACTTCGCCCGGGACTCGCATCAGGTCCACGTGGATCTGCTGGTCGTCCCCGCCGACCTGGCCACCGCTGCCCAAGTGGCGGACCGTACCGTCCGGGCTGCTCAGGTTGTTGAAGAAGACGAAGTGCTCGTCGGACGGCACCGTGCCGCTCCGGTCGCACAGCAGTGCGCCGGCGTCCGGTTCGCAGCCCGTGTCCGCCTGCCAGCCCAGTCCCACGGTCACGGCAGTCAGGCCGGGGGCCTGCTTGCTCAGCGACACGTTGTCGCCCTTGGTCAGGGCCACACCCATCAACGTCCTCCACGGCCTTGTCGTCGTCCGCGTCCACCTTGATCGACGCATCTGGACGCTCATCAGTTCCCCGATTGCGCAGGAGACATGGGAAGAGAGGAGGACGGTCACCCGGGTGGCGCCATGCGGACCGCCGGAGGGAAGCAGGCTGTGCAGGCCGTCGGACACGCATGCGCATCGGCTTGCCACGGCTGCCAGGGCCTCTCCACGGTCGCCGCATCCGCCTCGGCCGGTCGCCGCGCCCGCCTCGACCCGGGCGCGGATTGCCCAGTGCGGTCGGGCCGGCCCATGCATCCGCCTCCGCCATCGCCGTCCGGGGCCCCGACCCGACCCGATCGGCGCGATCGGTATCGAAATCGGCGAGTCAGGCTCCTGACGGTCCGTCGCCCGGCGCACGCCGAGGCAAATGAACTCGGCCGCCGGGAAGTCGGACCTTCGATCGAACACCCCTTCGCGGACCGGCGCGACCTCTCGCCGGCCGGTGGCCACCTGATGCCACGTCACGTCAGCGAAGCACGCGGCACATCACGTCCGGACGCACGCTCGCCCCGCGTCCGTTCGTGATCGGACTAGTACTAATGGGGGTGCTGCCGACCGGGTTACTTTTCGGCCCGCAGGCACCCGGAGGGAGTACGAGCTCGCTCGCTTGCCGTGTTCTGCAGTGGTGGGAGGTGCTCCTCGGGTTGAAGGTGATCACGTCGCTGCTGCGATTTCCCTGTGCCGGCGTGGTGCCGGCCTTCGTGGTGGCGATGGAAGGACTACCTCTCATGCGAGCGACCCGGACCATGTTCGCCTCCGCGGCGATCGCCGCTGCCGTCGTGTTCTCCGCTCCCGCCGCGTTCGCCGTGTCGGTGCCCGAGGTTCGGGCTGCGGACGGCGGTTCCCGCGGCGGCGAGGAGCACGGCCACCACGAGGGCAGGGAGCACGGCCACCACAAGGGCAAGGATTCCGAGGACGAGGAGTACGGCGGCAAGAGCGAGGAGTACAAGGGCCGGGAGTCCAAGGGCGAGGAGAACGGCGAGGAAAAGGGCGAGGAGTTCAGCAAGGGCGAGGAGGGTGACAGCGACAAGGGCGGGGAGTCGAGGCACGGTGAGCACGGCCATTCCAAGGGCAAGCCGCGCGGTGGGGTGAAGGCCGGTGGCGGCGCGCTGGCCATGGCCAAGCAGGACGAGGGCGGCTGGTCGGGCGAGGACGACCAGTTCGGGCAGGAGGAGGAGCACGGCGGCGAGCACGGCCATGGTGGTGCGCGGCAGAAGGGCGACGAGGACGAGGGAGCGAGCGGGAGCGAGGAGCGCGGGGGCGAGGAGCACTGGGGCGGGAGCGAGGAGCACGGGTCGAAGAAGCCCCGCGGTGGGGTGAAGGCCGGTGGCGGCGGGCTGGCGGACTCCGGCAGCGGCCTGGCCGCGGGCTCGGTGCTGCTCCTCGGCGGTCTCGGTGCGGGAGCGTACATGCTGCGGCGCCGGGGCGCGTCGAGTGTTGCCGGTGCCTGATCGGCCGGCCTCGCCGATCGCTGCGCGGTCGCGGCCGCTGTCGTCCTCAACAGGGTGACGGCGTCCGCGGCTGCGGCGCTTGCGCCGGATGCCGCCGGCGCCTGAAGTCCGACCCTGGCCCCCGTCGATAAGAGGCACTGTCCGATGGCCCTCTCACAGTCCGCCCCACCGGATCGGCCGCTGAGCGGACCCAAGCCCCGTCGTACCGCCGGCCGTGCTCTGATGTGGCCGGCCGTGGCGATGGGGCTGGGCGCTCTGCTCATCCACAACTCACTGACCGGCACCCCGGCGGACCCCAAGCCGGTGGCTCCGACCACGATCGCCGTCCCGCCCGCGAACCTGGACCCGCCCGTGGACGCGGCCCCACCGGCGACCGCCACCCCGGTGGCTCCGGGACCGGATACGACGGCCAGCCCTCAGCGGCGGGGACTGCCGCGGTCGGCGCCGAAGCGGATCGAGATTCCGCAGATCGGGGTGGACGCACCGTTCACGGAACTCTCCCTGGCCGCCTCCGGACACCTGAACCCGCCGCCGGGGACCAACACCAACCTGGTGGGCTGGTACCGGGGCGGCGCCTCGCCGGGCGAGCGGGGCACCTCGATCGTGGTGGGGCACGTCGACACCAAGACCGGTCCGGCGGTGTTCGTGCTGCTGCGCACCCTCAGGCCGGGCAGCAGGGTGGACATCACCCGGGACGACGGCATCGTCGCCAGGTTCAAGGTCGACTCGGTCGAAACCTTCAGCAAGGCCGGCTTCCCGGACGACCGGGTGTACGCCGATGCCCCGACCCCTCAGCTCCGGCTGATCACCTGTGGCGGCGTCTACAACCGCAGCGTCCACGACTACGAGTCCAACGTGGTGGTGTTCGCCCATCTCGTCTCGGCCAGGCGACCGGCGGTATGACCGCGCGGGTGCGGCGGACCGGCGACCTGCCGACGGTGCGCCGCGCGCGTCGGTGGGTCGTCGAGACGGAGCGTCAAACGAGCGTCATGACGGGATGCCCCCCTTCGGCCGGTCCGCGGACCGCAGGGCTGTCACGAGTCGATCCCGACACTTCGCGCGCCGGCAGGGAGAGTGCGACCGCTGCTCGGTACGGGCGGATCCGGGTGAGGGACGACTGCACCCCTGGCCGGACCCACACGTGGCCGACCGTCGTACTCGGCTTCAGCGGGTGACGGTGGCGAGCACCGCGGCGTACTGCTCGGCGGTCACAGGTTCCAGCCACGTGGTACCATCGCCGTCGGCGTCGCCGACGACCATGGCGATGTGGGCCAGGAGAGTGGTGTCGGTGCCTCCGTGCCAGTGCTCCTCGCCGGGCGGGCACGTGACGGTCTGCCCGGCGCTGACCCGTACGACGTCTCCGTCGCGGGTGCCGACGAGTCCGACACCGTCGGTGGTTCGGTGAACTGCCGCACCGCCGCGTCGAGAGCGGCTTCGTGGATGTCGGCGAGACCGACTGCGGCGCCCGCCTCGGCGAAGGCGCGGGCGGTGGCCAGGCCCATGCCGGAGGAGGCTCCGGTGACGAACGCGACCTGGCCGGTGAAGTCGTACGTGGGGGTCAACGGGGCGCTTCCCTTTCCGCGCGGCGTGCAGGCGTGCAGGCGTGCATAGAGGGGCGTACAGGGCCGCACGCCGAGTGGGTGTGAGGACACCGGGGTCAGGTCAGTGCCTCGGCGGCGTCCTGGAGGGCGCCGGTGAGCGCGGCCGGGTCCGGGACGTCCGTCGGGAAGCCACAAGCCTCGATGCCTTCGCGGAGGAGACCGTCCGTCAGGTGCCCGAGGTGTTCGGCGCTGCGGGCGATCAGGGCGACGCCGTGGCCGACGGCGCCGAAGCGGCGTGCGGTGGCCGGCCCGAGGCCGGGGCAAGCACCGGCACCCGGCACCGACGAGAGCGAACGGGGCATGCCGGGGGTCCCCTCCATGAAGGGCCGGCGCCGGGGCGGGGCGGCCGGCCCCGGCGACACGGGAACGCACGGGGTCAGGGCTTGAGAAGTGCCTTGATGGCGCGGCGCTCGTCCATCGCCTTGTAGCCCTCGGCGACCTGGTCCAGGGGAAGGGTGAGGTCGAAGACCTTGCCCGGGTCGATCCGGCCGGTCAGGACGTGGTCGATGAGGTCGGGCAGGTAGCGGCGCACGGGGGCGGGGCCGCCGCACGCCCAGGGGCGTGCCGTCCGCACCCTGGAGGCACACAGCGCGCAGGAACGTCAGGGCGGCCGGCATGATCCGGCCATGGCCCGTCCGAGAACGTCTCGGCCAATGTGTGCACGCCTGATAACGCCGAGATCGCCATGAGGACAGCGCCAACTGTGCAGAATCGTCGCCGGCCACGTCCGATCCATCCGGCTCGGTCGAGCAGTGCTGGGGGTGCGGACGGGCGTCACCATGAAACAGGGGGACGCCCACGACGCCCTCGCTGCGCTGGTGGGGCTGAAACACCATGCGGCGATCATTCGGGGTCGCCGGACCGGTCCGCGTCCTCGGGGCTGTTGTCCGCCTGCATCGGCGGCCTCAGCGACCGACCGTCGCGGTGAGCCCAGATGTCACCGAGGACAACCTGGATGATGCCGGTGACGGGAATCGCCAGCAGGGCACCGAGGATCCCGGCAACTTCGGCGGCGATCAAGACGGCCAGCAGCACGGTGAGGGGATTGAGCTTGACCGTCCGGGACAGGATGACCGGTTGCAACAGGTGGTTCTCGGCCTGCTGGTAGACGATGAAGAAGACGATGGCCCCAATGCCGGCCGGCAGGGAGTGGACGAACGCTACTGCGGAAGCGACCACCGCACCAATGGTGGCCCCCACCAGAGGAATCAGGTCGGTCAGGGCGACGAAGAGGGCCAACAGACCGGCGAACGGCACTCCGGAAACCAGCAGCATGACGTAGGTCAGGAGCCCGCATATGAAGCTGATCAGCAGGTTTCCGGTCAGGTAACCGTTGACAGTTCGGGCGCACGCGGCACCGACGCGGCGCATGCGGGCCGCGGGCGCCTCGTCCAAGAGAGCCAAGGACCGATCTATGGCCTTTGGGCCCTCCAGGACCATTAGGTAAGCCAGGACAAAAATCGTGAGAGCGCCGGTCGCGGTACTCGCAGCACTGCGGACGAATTTCAAGGCGGGCGTGCTCAGCCCGGTGGCGAACGCCCGGATCTGCGCCTGATGCCGCTGGGCATACTGCAGAGCGTGCATCCGCTCCAGCAGGTTGCCGACCGGCCCGCGGCCGGCTCGGACGTCCCTGATCATCGCGGGCAGCCGATCGGCGAACCTGCTTCCCTCCTGGGCCAGGGGAATGACGAACAGGGCGATCACCGCGCCGACGGCTGCGGCAGCAGCCAAGAAGACCAGCAAGGTGGCGACCGACCGTCGGCACCGCGGCGCCCGTAGCTGCAGCACCTCGACGGCCGGATGGAGGGAGACGGCCAAGAACAACGCGATGACCGCCCAGATCAAGACCCGGCGAGCGTGAACCACCAGTTCGAGTACGACGTAGGTGGCGAGCAGCAGCCCGATGGTGGCGAGGATGGTTCGCACCGGAACCGGACGCGACGCCATGGGCACCGGGTGCCCAGCCCCAGTCATGGGAAACGAGGAGGCGGCGCCAGCACCCATCGCTGAGCCGCCGGTGATCGGCCGGCGCTGGAGAAGGCCACGGGGCTGCGTGGAGAGGAACAGGCCGGCCGCCCCGCCTGCGCCACAAAGCCGCAGGTCAAGCGCCCTTCACAGCAGGCTCCAAAAGAGCCACGCACTCCACGTGCGACGTCATCGGGAACAGATCGAACGCCCGCAGCGTCCGCACCCGGTACCCGCCCTCCCGGAAGTACGCCAGGTCCCGTGCCAGGGCGGCCGGGTCGCAGGCGACGTAGGCGATCCTCCGTGCGCCCAGCGTGGAGAGGTGGGCCACCGTCGCACGTCCCGCCCCCGCTCGCGGGGGGTCGAGGACGATCAGGTCGACCTCCGTGATGCCCGTGCGCGGCAGGACCGATTCGACCTTGCCCTGTTCGACGCGGACCCGCGGGAAGTCGGCGAGGTTGTGCCGGGCGTCCTCCACCGCGCGCCTGCCGGACTCGATGCCGAGCACCGCGCCCTTCTCGCCGACCCGGTCGGCCAGCGCGCCCGCGAAGAGGCCGACACCGCAGTACAGGTCGAGCGCCGTGTCGCCCTTGCGGGGCAGCAGGCCCTGCATCACCGCGGTGACCAGGGTGTCCGGCGCCTTGGGATGGACCTGCCAGAAGCCGCCCGCCCCGACGCGGTGCGTACGGCCGTCGGCGCGTTCGCGGACGAAGGGACGGCCGTGGACGCGGTGGACGCCGCCCGTCCTCTCGTCGACGCGCAGGACGGAGACGGGCTTGTCCAGTTCCACCAGCGGCAGGCGCGCGCCCGGCTTCGGGGTCAGGATGACCTGGCGGTCCTGCGAGCCCGTCGCCGCGATCGCCTCGACGGAGTCCATCCCCGTCCAGTCCCGCTTCTCGATGCCCAGCTCAGTGACGCCCTCGGCGGCGATCAGGCAGTGGTCGATCGGCTCGACCTCGTGGGAGCGGTGCCGGCGCAGGCCCGCCCTGCCGGACGGGTCCACCGCGTACTGCACCCGGGTACGCCACTGCGGCACCTGGCCGGCCGGCAGCTTGTCGCCCTCCGCCGGCACCACCGTGCCGTCCCAGCCCGCCTCCTCGGGGGTGAGACCCGCGAGCCGGCGCAGCTGCTCGGCGATCACCTCGGCCTTCAGCCGGCGCTGCGCACCCGGCTTGGCGTGCTGCCAGTCGCAGCCGCCGCAGCGGCCGGGGCCGGCGTAGGGGCAGGGCGCCTCCGCGCGGTCCTTCGACGCGTCCAGCACCCGCACCGCGTCCGCGCGCAGAAAGCGGGCTCCCTCGTCGCCTTCGGTCACCCGGGCCACGACCCGCTCGCCGGGCAGTGCGTGCCGGACGAAGAGGACCTGGCCGGCGTCCGTACGGGCGATGCAGTGGCCGCCGTGGGCGACGGGGCCGATCTCGACCTCGTACTCCTCCCCCACCAGCGACTTCTTCGGTTCTGCCTGCATGGGGGGCGACTCCAGATCCAGATGCGCGAAGGGGCGCGAGCACGTCGACGGCGCGTCGAACGGCTCGGCCGGACAACAGCCCACCAGTCTACGTGGGTGCCGTCCGGCCGTTCACCACGGTCCCCGGCGGGGTCAGCTCTGCGAGGCGTCGGAAGACCGGGACGCCCGGGAGCCCGACGGCTCCCGCGTCCGCTCCTGGGCCGGCCCGCGCCGCACCGCGCCCGGCGCGTTCCACTCCTGCCGCCTGCGGGCCCGCTGCCTGGCCGCCTCCGAGGACGCCAGCTGGTACGGCACCGAGGTCACCATGATGCCCGGCGTGAACAGCAGACGGCCCTTGAGCCGCAGCGCGCTCTGGTTGTGCAGCAGATGCTCGTACCAGTGACCCACCACGTACTCGGGGATGATCACGGAGACGGCGTCGCGCGGGGACTCGCGGCGCAGGCCCTTCACGTACTCGATCACCGGGCGGGTGATCTCCCGGTACGGCGAGTCCAGGATCTTCAGCGGTACGTCGATGCCGCGCCGTTCCCACTCCTCCCTGAGGGCCTTCGTCTCCGCCGGGTCGACGTTGACGCTGAGCGCCTCCAGGGTGTCCGTGCGCAGAAGTGTGGCGTAGGCGAGGGCGCGCAGCGTGGGGCGGTGGATCTTGGAGATCAGGACGACCGAGTGGACCCGGGAGGGGCGCACGCTGTCGTCGCTGGGGCCCTCGGGCGCGGTGAGCTCCTCGGCCACGCCGTCGTAGTGCCGGCGGATCGCGGTCATCGTCGCGTAGAAGATGCACATGCCGAGCAGGGCGACCCAGGCGCCGTGCGTGAACTTCGTGACCAGGACGACGACCAGCACCAGGCCGGTGAAGAAGGCACCGAAGGCGTTGATGGCGCGCGAGCGCATCATGTGGCGCCGCTTGGCCTGGTCGGTCTCGGCGGCCAGGTGGCGGTTCCAGTGCTTGACCATGCCGGTCTGGCTGAGCGTGAAGGACACGAACACGCCCACGATGTACAGCTGGATCAGCCGCGTCGAGTCGGCGCCGTAGAGGAAGATCAGCAAAGTCGCCGCGCCGGCGAGCAGCACGATGCCGTTGGAGAAGGCGAGGCGGTCGCCCCGGGTGTGCAGCTGGCGCGGCAGGTAGCGGTCCTGGGCGAGGATCGAGCCGAGCAGCGGGAAGCCGTTGTAGGCGGTGTTCGCGGCGAGGAACAGCACCAGCGCGGTGGCGGCGGCCAGGACGACGAACAGGAAGCTGCCCTTGCCGAAGACGGCCTCGGCGACCTGGGAGATCACCGGGTTCTGGACGTATCCGGAACCGAGCGGGTTGCCGCCGCGGAGCAGGTCGGTGGCCGGGTTCTCGGCCATGTGGACCTTGGTCGTCATGGCGAGGGCGATGATGCCGCAGAACATGGTGACGGCGAGCAGGCCCATCATGGCGAGCGTCGTCGCCGCGTTCTTCGACTTGGGCTTGCGGAAGGCCGGGACGCCGTTGGAGATCGCCTCGACGCCGGTGAGGGCCGCACAGCCGGAGGAGAAGGCTCGCAGCAGGAGGAAGACGAGCGCGAAGCCCGCTATGCCCTGGTGCTCGGCCCTGATCCGGTACGCGGCCGTCGGCGCCCGCATCGTGTCGTCGAGGACCAGCCCGCGGAACGCGCCCCAGATGATCATGATGAAGACGCCCGCGACGAAGACGTACGTCGGGATCGCGAACAGCGTGCCGGACTCCTTGACGCCCCGCAGGTTCATCAACGTGAGCAGCACGACCACGGCGACCGCGCAGAACACCTTGTGCTCGACGACGAACGGGATCGCGGAGCCCAGGTTCTCGATGCCGGAGGAGATCGACACGGCGACCGTGAGGACGTAGTCGACGAGCAGGGCGCTCGCGACGGTGAGGCCGGCCTTGGGGCCGAGGTTGGTGGTGGCCACCTCGTAGTCGCCGCCGCCGCTCGGGTACGCGTGCACGTTCTGCCGGTAGGAGGCGACCACCGTGAACATGAGCACGACGACGGCGACGGCGATCCAGGGGCTGAAGTGGTAGGCCGACACGCCCGCGATGGACAGGACCAGCAGGACTTCTCCGGGCGCGTACGCGACGGAGGAGAGCGGGTCGGAGGCGAAGACGGGGAGTGCGATGCGCTTCGGCAGGAGCGTTTCGCCAAGCCGGTCGCTGCGCAGTGCGCGCCCGATCAGGATCCGTTTGGGCACGTCGGTCAGTTTGGACACAACAGAGGATCGTAAGGGGTCGTTCGGGCGCCCCTCCACCCGCCGGGGGAGATCTGCCTCACGAGTGGAATCCTTGTGGGGGCGCGCCGCGGATCGGGCAGGTGAGGAGCTCGGCATGCCTCAATGACAAAGCCCCTTCGGTTGCCGCACCGGAGGTTTCCTCACGACGGACCCGGCACGGTGCACAGGGGTCCCACGGACGGACCGCGCGTGTGTAGCTTGGGCGGCGGTCTGAGAACCTGTGTGGACTGAGTCGTAACCATTGACACCGGAAGGACGGTCGTGCACATCGTCATCATGGGCTGCGGAAGAGTGGGTTCCGCTCTTGCCCAGACCCTGGAGCAACAGGGGCACACGGTCGCCGTGATCGACCAGGACCCCACCGCCTTCCGACGACTGGGCTCCGGGTTCGGCGGCCGTCGTGTCACCGGCGTCGGCTTCGACCAGGACACCCTGCGCGAGGCGGGCATCGAGGAGGCCGGTGCCTTCGCCGCTGTGTCCAGCGGCGACAACTCGAACATCATCGCGGCGCGGGTGGCCCGGGAGATGTTCGGCATCGAGAACGTCGCGGCCCGGATCTACGACCCCCGCCGCGCCGAGGTCTACCAGCGGCTCGGCATCCCGACCGTCGCGACGGTCCGCTGGACGGCGGACCAGATGCTTCGGCGTCTGCTGCCCTCCGGAGCCGAACCGCTGTGGCGGGACCCCACCGGCGGGGTCCAGCTCGCGGAGGTGCACGCGTCGCCGAAGTGGGTCGGCCACAAGATCAGCAAATTGCAGGAGGAGACCGGCGTCCGGGTGGCGTTCCTCACCCGGCTGGGCGAGGCGATGCTGCCCACCTCGCAGACGGTCCTGCAGGAGGGCGACCTCGTGCACGTGATGATGCGGACGGACGACGTCGAGAAGGTCGAGGCGGCGTTCGCCGAGGGCCCTGAAGAGGAGAGCGGTCACTGATGAGGGTCGCCATTGCCGGTGCCGGCGCGGTCGGTCGCTCGATCGCGGGCGAACTGCTGGAGAACGGCCACGAGGTCCTTCTCATCGACAAGGCGCCGACCGCGATCTCGGTCGAGCGCGTCCCGCAGGCGGAGTGGCTGCTGGCCGACGCCTGCGAGATCACGTCCCTGGACGAGGCGGCGCTCCAGCGCTGCAACGTGGTGATCGCCGCGACGGGCGACGACAAGGTGAACCTGGTCGTGTCGCTGCTGGCGAAGACGGAGTACGGCGTCCCGCGCGTCGTCGCCCGGGTCAACAACCCGAAGAACGAGTGGCTGTTCAACGAGGCGTGGGGCGTGGACGTGGCCGTGTCCACACCGCGCCTGATGTCGGCGCTGGTGGAGGAGGCGGTGAGCGTCGGCGACCTGGTCCGTCTGCTCCGCTTCAGCCACGGCGACGCCAACCTGGTGGAGCTGACCCTGCCGCCCGAGTCGGCCCTGGCGGGGACGCAGGTCGGCGATGTGCACTGGCCCGAGGACACGTCCCTGGTGACGATCATCCGCGGCACCCGGGTCCTGACCCCCTCCCAGGAGGACTCCCTGGAAGCGGGCGACGAACTTCTGTTCGTGGCGGCCCAGGCACGCGAGGGGCAGCTGGAGGAACTCCTGTCGGTGCGCAGGGAGGACGCGGCGGGTTAGGCCCGACGGTCCGGTCAGGGTGCGCCCGGGATGTCCGGGCGCACCGTCGGCCGCTTCACAGCGGCGTCCAGCGGGAGTCCGGGGGCGACATCCCCCGGACGGCACCCGGCACCGGGGACTAGGCCTCGCGGCGGTGCCGCCCGACTGCTCCCTCGCTCTTGGCGGCAGCCTCCGCAGCCTCTTCGGCCTCCATCTCCGCGAACACGTCGATCGGCGCGGGCGCCTTCGCCAGGAAGACCCATGTCAGCCACACGGCGAGCAGGAACGGCGGGATCTTCAACGTGATCAGGACCCAGCCCAGTTGGGCGGTGTCCGCCCACCAGTACAGAGGGAAGAGGATCGCGCACTTGCCGAGCAGGATCAGTCCCCAGGCCCAACTGGCCTTCGCGTACGCCCTCTTGCGACCCGGGTTGCGCGTGCGCCAGGAGAGGTTCTCCTTGAAGACCGGGCCGAGGATCAGGCCGATCAGCGGGACACCGGCGAGCGTGGTGACGATGTACGCGAGAGCCAGGCCCAGCGTGTAGAGCATGCCCGGGAGGTAGAAGTCCTTCGCGTTGCCGGTCATCATCGCGAAGACCACGCCGAACGCGACACCGAAGACGCCGCTGAAGGCGTGCTTCACGGTGTCCCGCATGGCGAGGCGGACCACCACCAGCAGCAAGGACACCGCGAGCGCGACGATCGCCGACCAGTGCAGGTTCTTGTTGATGGTGAAGATGGTGACGAAGAACAGGCCGGGCACCACGGTCTCGACCATGCCGCGGACCCCGCCGAACGCCTCGAAGAGCGCGGCCTCCGTCACCGCCCGCGGATCCTGCTGGGCGTCTTCGGTCGGCTTCTCGAGTGACGTCACCGGCTACTCCCGTCCGAGCGGTCTGAGTTCGTACTTGGGGTTGAACAGCACTCTGCGGCCCCGGCTCATCGAGATCCGGCCTGACGCGATCAGCTTGCGTCCCGGCTCTATCCCGACGATCGAGCGCCTGCCGAGCCACACCACGTCCAGCGCGGCCGAACCGTCGAACAGCTCGGCCTCCAGCGCCGGGACACCGGCCCGCGGGCGCAGCGTGACCGTGCGCAAGGTACCAGTAACCGTGACGATCTGTCGGTCGTGGCAGTCACCGATCCGCGTACAGCCCGCGGTTTCGGCGTCCTCCCGCAGTTCCTCCGACTCCAGGTCCTCCTGCGACGAGGAGAGCCGGTCCAGCATGCGCCGGAGGCGGCCCACCGGCTTCTCGGAACGAGGAACAGCGCTCATACAGAAAGCGTACCGGGGGCGCCGACAGCGACGTACAGCTGCACGGCCCCGCCCCCGCGGCTCACTTCTCGAACCGGTACCCCATACCCGGCTCCGTGATGAAGTGCTTCGGATGCGACGGGTCCGCCTCCAGCTTCCGTCGCAGCTGGGCCATGTACACCCGCAGGTAGTTCGACTCCGTCCCGTACGACGGCCCCCACACCTCCTGCAGCAGTTGTCTCTGGCTGACGAGGCGGCCCGTGTTGCGGACCAGCACCTCCAGCAGGTGCCACTCCGTGGGGGTGAGGCGCACGTCCTTCCCGGCCCTGCTGACCTTCTTCGCTGCCAGGTCGACGGTGAAGCCCTCGGTCTCCACGACGACGTCGTCCTCGCCGCCCCCGGTCGGTTCCGCGCGGCGGACGGCGGCGCGCAGGCGGGCCAGCAGCTCGTCCATGCCGAACGGCTTGGTGACGTAGTCGTCGGCGCCCGCGTCCAGCGCCTGGACCTTCTCGTCGGAGGAGTGGCGGGCGGACAGGACGATGATCGGCACCCGGGTCCAGCCGCGCAGCCCCTTGATCACCTCGACGCCCTCCAGGTCGGGCAGCCCGAGGTCCAGGACCACGACGTCGGGGGGGCGCGCGGCGGCGAGCTGGAGCGCGGACGCGCCGTCGGAGGCCGCGTCGACGTCGTACTTGCGTGCCTTGAGGTTGATCACAAGGGCGCGCACGATCTGCGGCTCGTCATCGACCACGAGCACCCGGGTCATGTGGTCTGCCTTTCTGGTTCGGCGAGTCGTACGGGGTGGTGGACGCCGTTCGCGGCCCTGAGGGTGAGGACCATCGTGAGCCCGCCGCCGGGGGTGTCCTCCGCGTTCAGGCCGCCGCCCATGGCCTCGGCGAAGCCGCGGGCGACCGCGAGACCCAGGCCGACGCCGGCGCCGCGGGGGGCGTCGCCGTAGCGCTGGAAGGGCTCGAAGATGCGTTCCTTCGCCTCGTCGGGCACGCCCGGGCCGCGGTCGACGACACGCACCTCGACCCGGTCGGCGAGGGCACTGGCGGCGACCAGTACGGAGGTGCCGAGGGGGCTGTACTTGACCGCGTTCTCGACGAGGTTCGCCACCGTGCGCTCCAGCAGCCCGGCGTCCACGGCCACCATCGGCAACGTCTCCGGGACGTCGAGGTCCACGCTGTCCTCCGGCACCCCGCCGAGCGCCATCGGGACCACCTCGTCGACGTCGATCTCCCGGATCAGCGGGGTGACGGTGCCGGTCTGGAGGCGGGACATGTCGAGCAGGTTGCCGACCAGGTGGTCGAGCCGGTCGGCGCCCTCCTCGATCGCCGCGAGAAGTTCCGCGCGGTCCTCCTCGGACCACTCGACGTCGTCGGACCTCAGGGAGGTCACCGACGCCTTGATACCCGCGAGGGGGGTGCGCAGGTCGTGGCTGACGGCGGCCAGCAGGGCGGTGCGGATGCGGTTGCCCTCGGCGAGGGTGCGGGCCTGTTCGGCCTCCTGCTGCAGACGCTGCCGGTCCAGGACGACCGCGGCCTGCGCGGCGAAGGCGGCCAGCACCCGGCGGTCGGAGGCGGGCAGGACCCGCCCGGACAACGCGAGCGCCATGTGGTCCGCGGCGGGCACGTCCACGTCCGCGTCCTCCGGCCGTTCGACCGGGGCGCCGGGGCCGACGCTGCCCGCGCAGACCCAGGGTGCGACGTCGCTCTCGCGTTCCAGCAGTGCCGCGGACTCCATGCCGAAGGTCTCCCGCACCCGCTCCAGGAGCGCCTCCAGGCCGGTCTCGCCGCGCAGCACGCTGCCCGCGAGGAAGGAGAGGATCTCCGACTCGGCGCGCAGCCGGGCCGCCTGGTGGGTGCGTCGGGCGGCGAGGTCCACCACCGAGGCCACCGACACCGCGACCGCGACGAAGATCGCGATGGCGACGATGTTCCGGGGATCGGCGATCGTCAGCCGGTGCAGCGGAGGCGTGTAGTAGTAGTTCAGCAGGAACGAGCCGAAGGCCGCCGAGGCGAGTGCCGGGAGGAGCCCGCCGAGCAGGGCCGCCGCCACGGTCAGCGTCAGGAAGAGCAGCATGTCGTTGGCGAGGCCCAGGTGGACGCCGTTGAGCAGCGGTGCGAGGACGGCCGGGCCGAGGACGCCGACGAGCCAGCCCGCGATGATGCGGGTACGGCCGAGGCGCGCGCCGCGGGCCACCGGCAGGCCGCGGCCCTTCGCGGCCTCCTCGTGGGTGACGATGTGCACGTCGAGGTCGGGCCCGGACTCGCGGGCGACCGTGGCGCCGACGCCGGGCCCGAAGACGTACTGCCAAGCCTTGCGGCGCGAGGAGCCGAGGACTATCTGGGTGGCGTTCGCGCCGCGGGCGAAGTCGAGCAGCGCCGCCGGGATGTCGTCGCCCAGCACGTGGTGGAAGGTGCCGCCCAGGTCCTCGACGAGGGTGCGCTGGACGGCGAGTTCCTTGGGCGAGGCGGAGGTGATCCCGTCGCTGCGGGCGATGTAGACGGCCATGACCTCGCCGCCGGCGCCCTTCTCCGCGAGGCGGGCGGCGCGGCGGATCAAAGTTCGTCCCTCGGGGCCGCCGGTGAGGCCGACGACGATCCGCTCGCGGGAACCCCAGATCGCCGACACCCGGTGCCGGCTGCGGTACTCGTTGAGGTGTTCGTCGACCCGGTCCGCCACCCACAGCAGGGCCAGCTCGCGCAGCGCGGTCAGGTTCCCGGGCCGGAAGTAGTTCGACAGGGCGGCGTCGATCTTGTCGGATCGGTAGACGTTGCCGTGCGCCATGCGCCTGCGCAGCGCCTGCGCAGACATGTCGACGAGCTCGATCTGGTCGGCGCGGCGCACCACCTCGTCGGGGACGGTCTCGCGCTGCCGTATGCCCGTTATCGCCTCCACGACGTCGCCGAGGGACTCCAGGTGCTGGATGTTGACGGTGGAGACGACGTCGATCCCGGCGGCCAGCAGCTCCTCGACGTCCTGCCAGCGCCTGGCGTTGCGGGAGCCGGGGACATTGGTGTGGGCGAGTTCGTCCACCAGGGCGACGGCGGGGGCGCGGAGCAGCACGGCGTCCACGTCCATCTCCGTGAAGGCGCTTCCGCGGTGCTCCAGCTCCCTGCGCGGGACCTGCTCCAGTCCGTGCAGCATCACCTCGGTGCGCGGCCGGCCGTGGTGCTCCACGAAGCCGACCACGCAGTCCGTGCCCCGCTCGACGCGCCGGTGCGCCTCGGACAGCATGGCGTAGGTCTTGCCGACGCCCGGTGCCGCACCGAGGTAGATCCGAAGCTTGCCGCGTCCCATGGCCCCATTGTCTTCTGGTGTCTTCCCGCCGCAGCTGCGCACGCTGCGTCGACCTTACGGCCAATAATCACGGCATATGGGGCACGAGACGTGGGGTGGGGCTTCTTTGACGGAACCCTGATACGCCCCTGCGGGCCGACGTCCGCCACGGGGAAGGCACGGGGGCCGCGCTCCATGGGAGGGGTGCGGCCCCGTGGTGGTTCTGCCGGCGGCGGCGCCGGGGGTTGCCGGCGGACCTCCGGTGGTCTCCTGGGCCTAGCGGACCTCGGTGATCTCCGGGCCGCGCTGCAGCTGGCCCATGCCGCCGGAGAAGCGGGAGGCGCCCTCCTCCTGCTGGACGCCCTCGGGCACCATCTGCGCATCGTTCGGCAGCTTCAGGACGATCGGGTCGCGCGGGGCCATCGGGCCGTCGCCCCGGACCACGACCGTGTCGCGGAAGATCTGCTCGAGCAGGCCGGCGGCCTGGGGCTGCACGGCGCCCTGCCCGGAGATCACGCCCCGCAGGAACCAACGGGGACCGTCCACGCCGACGAACCGCACCACCTGGAAACCGCTCGTGCCGTCCGGCAGCTGCACCGGCACCTGCGCGCGCAGCTCCCAGCCCAGCGGCCCCTCGACCTCGTCGACAATGCCACCCTGCTGGGTGATCCCGCTGGCGATCTCCTCGCGTACCTCGCCCCAGATGCCTTCGCGCTTGGGCGCGGCGAACGCCTGGAGCTGGACGGCGCTGTCGCGCAGCACGACGGTCGCCGCGACGATCGCGTCGCCCGCGACCTCCACCCGCAACTCCATGCCCTCGACCCCGGGCACGAACAGTCCGCCCAGGTCCACCCGGCCCTCGCCGGGCTCACGGACCTCGGACACGTCCCAGGGGCCGTCGGGCCGGGGCTCCGGTTCGAGCCTCACGCGCTCTCGCTCGACCTCGTCGTCCGCCTCAGTGTCGACACCGTCGACGACCTGCTCGGCCTCGCCGGCCGCGTCCTCGGCGGCACCCTTCTTCTTGCGACGTCCGAACACGTCACTGTCCTTCCCGGTCGGATACGACCGAAGCGTATCGATTCCCACCCGTTGTGCCGCCCACGGCGGCATGACCGCCGGTGGACCCGAAGCCCCCCTCGGCCCGCGCGGAGCCGGGAAGCTCCGCGACCTCCTGGAAGCGGACCCTCTCGACCTGCTGGACGACCAGTTGGGCAATCCGGTCGAAGCGCTCGAACCGCACGGACTCGCGCGGGTCGAGATTCACCACGATCACCTTGATCTCCCCACGGTACCCGGCATCCACCGTCCCCGGGGCATTGACGAGGGCGACACCGCAGCGTGCGGCGAGACCGGACCGCGGATGCACGAAGGCCGCGTACCCCTCCGGCAGCGCCACAGACACGCCCGTGGGCAGAACGGCCCGCTCTCCCGGTGCCAGTTCGCAGCCGACGGTGGTGCGCAGATCGGCTCCCGCGTCACCGGGGTGCGCATACGCCGGAAGCGGTACGTCCGGGTCGACGCGCCGGATCTGCACGTTCACCGGTTCGCCGCTCACGGGTTCACCTCGAAGGCTCGTGCGCGCCGGAGCCGGTCCGGGTCCTCCATGGCCGCCCGGATCTCCTGGGCGCGGCCGTGTTCGGTGAAGTGGTCCACCTTCACCTCGATGAACAGGGCCTCGGCACGGACCGCGACGGGTCCCCCGGGGCCGCCGATCCGCCCGGTCGCCCTCGAGTAGATCTTGCGTCCCGCCACCGCCGTCACTTCGGCCTCCAGATACAGCACGGTACCCACGGGCACGGGCCGTACGAAGTCGGTCTCCAGCCGCCCTGTGACCGCGATGGTGCGCAGCAGCCAGTTCAGGGAGCCGAGGGTCTCGTCGAGGGCGGTGGCGAGGACCCCGCCGTGAGCGAGGCCGGGCGCGCCCTGGTGCGCGGGGCGGACGGTGAACTCGGCGGTGACGGACACGCCCTCACCGGCCCGCGCCTCGAGACGCAGCCCGTGCGGCTGCTCTCCCCCGCACCCGAAACACTGCCCGTAGTGCGCGCCGAGGGGCTCACCCGGCGCCGGGGCGTCGGGGTGCCGTACGGGTGCCACCGCGTCGGCCGGGGGCGTCAGAACCGAGGAAGTACCACTCACAGGCGCAGACCTTACCCGCGCGTGAACGGGTCGCGGACACCGTGCCAAGCTTGGCTCCATGCAGCTCTCCGCGCCGCCGTACGAAGAACGCCTGACCGCGCCCCGCTCCTGGTGGCTGATGTGCCTCCTGGTCGGTGTCGCCATGGCCCTGGTACTGCTGCCGTTCGGACCGCTTCCGCTGCTCGGCGGACTGGTCGGCGGTACCGCGGCCTCGGCGGTCGTGGCCAGCTCCTACGGGTCGATCCGCATCCGCGTGGTCGGCGACGCGCTGATCGCGGGCGAGGCGAGGATCCCGGTGTCGGCGCTCGGCGAGGCGGAGGTGCTGGACCGGGACGAGGCCCGCGCCTGGCGCACGTACAAGGCGGACACGAGGGCTTTCATGCTGCTGCGCGCGTACATTCCGACGGCGCTGAAGGTGGAGGTCACGGATCCGGCGGACCCGACCCCGTACCTCTACCTGTCGACCAGGGAGCCGGAGAAGCTGGCGGCGGCGATCAAGGCGGCCCGGGCGGAGAGCCGGGGGACGCTGTAGGGCGGGTCGCCCTGTAGGGCGGGCCACGTTGCCGGGCCGCTCACTCCCCGAGCGGCGAGGGACCCGGTGGCTGCTCCAGCGGCGGCAGTTCCGGCAGGGCCTCCCACGGCACCTGCATCCTGCGCAGATCGTTCCGGATCCGCTGCGCGACCCTGCGGGTGTCGCGGCGGTTCATGACCGCGCCCACGGCGGCCCCGACCATGAACGGCATCAGGTTGGGCAGGTCCCGCACCACCCGCTTCATGATCCGCTGTCGCAGCTCCCGCTTCACGCGTCCGCCGAGGGCCGCGTCGACGGTGGCGGGGTTGGTCATGTCGATCCCGCGCTCGCCGGCCCAGGACCTCAGGTACAGCGTGCTGCGCTGGGCGAGGCCGCCGGGCGGCCGTAGCCCGTACACCTCGTGCAGTTCGGCGATCAGCTTGAGCTCGATCGCCGCGACACCGGTGATCTCCGCGGCCAGCTCGGTCGGGAGGGCCGGAGGCACCGGCAGCATCGCCGCGGCACCGACCGAGGCTCCGACCGTGGCCGTCGCCGCCGCCGCGCCCGCGACCAGTTTGTCGGCGATCTCCTCGGGTCCGAGGCCGGGAAACTGCCGGCGCAGGACGGCGAGGTCCCGTACCGGGATGCGCGGGGCCATGTCGATGATCCGGTCGGCGAGATACGCCAGAGCCGCCCTGGCCGCGTCGCCGCCCCTGCGGACGCCCTCCCGGAGTCCTGTGCGGATTCCCCCGCGGACGGCGGCCGCGCGGCGCCGTACGGCCGGCACCAGGGGCCCCGCCGGGGCCGCCGGGGCATGCGATTCGAGCGAGGCTGTTCTCTCACCGGAAGAGCCCCGCTCGACGTCACGTGCGCCGTGGGAGCCCTTGTCGGGCTCCTGCTCCGCTCCCCCGTGTGTGAAGCGGCGCTTCCAAGGAGGGGTCGAGCCGGTCACGGCCGACCCTGCCTCAGTCGCAGTCGCGGCAGATCGGCTGCCCGTTCTTCTCCCGTGCCAGCTGGCTGCGGTGGTGCACCAGGAAGCAACTCATGCAGGTGAACTCGTCCTGCTGCTTCGGGAGCACCCGGACGGCCAGCTCCTCGTTGGAAAGATCGGCGCCCGGCAGTTCCAGGCCCTCCGCGGCCTCGAACTCGTCGACGTCTACGGCGGAGGCGGACTTGTCGTTCCGCCTGGCCTTCAGCTCTTCGAGGCTGTCGGAGTCGACGTCGTCGTCGGTCTTGCGTGGGGTGTCGTAATCCGTTGCCATTTCGCTCTCCCCCTCTGGGTCTCTGCGGTGTCTCCAGCGCACGTAACGCGTGAGAGGCCGGACTTGTGCCCGCCTCGAGGCGGAGATTTTGCCTCACATCAAGGTCTGTTACTCAATCGACACCCAACCGGACTCCTCAAGAGTGATCGGCTTGGATGGCGAAGCGGACCGTACACGGTCCCGGTGGCACAGTTCAAAGCCATCTCACCGCGTACTACCCGTGATCCAGGCACCGGAAAACCCGGATATTCCGGCTTTGTTGACGCTCCCGACATCACGGAGCGTAGGTGGCCGGAATCATTTCCCTGTGATCGATCGCACACCGCCCAACCTGGACCCTCGCCCGAAAATTCCGCCCAAAGCGAACTCCGGGGCGAGGGTGGGGCATGATCTCAGAGCGGTAGGGTGACGCGCATCACAAGCCCACCCCCTTCGCGCGGCTGTGCGCTGATGTGACCGCCGTGGGCGCGGGCGACGGACCTCGCGATGGACAGGCCGAGGCCCACGCCCTTGTCGCTGCCCGTGCGCTCCGTGCGCAGCCGCGTGAAGGGTTCGAAGAGGTTGTCGATCTCGTACGCGGGGACCACCGGTCCGGTGTTCGAGACGACCAGCACCGCCTGGCCGTGCTCGGCCTGCGTGGTCACCTCGACCCAGCCGCCCTCCGGAATGTTGTAGCGCACCGCGTTCTGCACGAGGTTCAGGGCGATCCGCTCCAGCAGGACACCGTTGCCCTGGACGACCACGGGGGCTCGCTCGCCGCGGATCTCGACGCCCTTGGCCTCCGCCTCGGCGTGCACCTGGTCGATGGCCTGGGAGGCCACCTCGGCGATGTCGACCGGCTTGCGCTCGACGATCTGGTTGTCGCTGCGGGCGAGCAGCAGCAGGCCCTCCACGAGCTGCTCGCTGCGCTCGTTGGTGGCGAGCAGCGTCTTGCCGAGCTGCTGCAGTTCGGCGGGGGCGCCGGGGTCGGACAGGTGCACCTCGAGCAGCGTGCGGTTGATGGCCAGCGGGGTGCGCAGCTCGTGTGAGGCGTTGCCGACGAACCGCTGCTGGGCCATGAAGGCCCGCTGCAGCCGCTCCAGCATGTCGTCGAAGGTGTCCGCGAGCTCCTTCAGCTCGTCGTCCGGGCCGTCCAGCTCGATACGGCGGGACAGGTCCGAGCCGGCCACCGCACGTGCGGTGCGGGTGATCCGGCCGAGCGGCGAGAGCACACGGCCGGCCATCGCGTACCCGAAGGCGAAGGCGATCACCGCGAGGCCGAGCAGGGCCAGCAGCGACTGGCTGAGGAGGTTGTCCAGGGCGTGCTGGCGCTGTTCGTTCACGCAGGCGTCCAGGGCGTCGTTGAGCACGCTCGCCGAGGTCTGCTGCGGCAGGTTGCAGGTGTCGCTGGCCACCTGGCCCTGAAGGATCTTGAACGGGAGTTCGCTGCCCGCGTTGAGGGCGTGCGCCGCGAACAGGTAGATGATCGACAGCAGCAGGATGCCGGCGATCAGGAACATGCCGCCGTAGAGCAGCGTGAGCCTTATGCGGATGGTCGGACGCAGCCAGGGGAACGGCAGTTCCGGCCTGCGGGGGTCCCAGGTGGGCTTGGGCGGCGCCGTGGGTGGTGCGGGTGTCGTGGCCACGGTCATCAGATCCGGTATCCGGAGCCGGGAACGGTGACGATGACGGGGGGCTCGCCGAGCTTGCGGCGCAGGGTCATCACGGTCACGCGTACCACGTTGGTGAAGGGGTCGGTGTTCTCGTCCCAGGCCTTCTCCAGCAGCTGCTCGGCCGAGACGACCGCGCCCTCGCTGCGCATGAGGACCTCCAGGACGGCGAACTCCTTGGGAGCGAGCTGGACCTCGCGGCCGTCGCGGAAGACCTCGCGGCGGTTGGGGTCGAGCTTGATCCCGGCGCGCTCCAGGACGGGCGGCAGCGGCACGCTCGTACGCCGGCCGAGGGCACGCACGCGTGCGATGAGCTCGCTGAACGCGAACGGCTTCGGGAGATAGTCGTCGGCGCCGATCTCCAGGCCCTCCACGCGGTCACTGACGTCGCCGGACGCGGTCAGCATCAGCACACGCGTGGCCATGCCGAGCTCGACGATCTTTCGGCACACGTCGTCGCCGTGCACGAGCGGGAGGTCGCGGTCGAGGACGACCACGTCGTAGTCGTTGACGCCGATGCGCTCCAGGGCGGCCGCACCGTCGTACACGACGTCGACGGCCATGGCCTCCCGGCGCAGTCCGGTGGCCACCGCATCGGCGAGCAGTTGCTCGTCCTCGACGACGAGTACGCGCACGTCGCTTGTCCTTCCTCTGTCCACCCGGGTCGCCCGTTTGCGGGCAGCCCACGGGCAGGTTCTGTCACTGGTCAAGGGCTCCATCCTGCCCTTTTCGACCGTAAACCGGCTGTAAGGCGGCGGGAAGCGGCCTCCGGGGGCGGATCCGGGGGTCCGGGAATGCGAAATTTTCTCGCGCGGTTGAGGTTTCCGCGGGAGGGAGCCGGGGGAGGACGGCTTTACACCCCGCGATCACTCTCTGCATGTGGCACACCACCACGTGGTCGGCTGCTCACCGCTTCCCGCAGAGCGGGCGTGGGTGTCCGGCACCGTCGCCGCCCAGCCAGGGCTGCGCTGGGCACCCAACGGAGACGTGATCGCCCCTCCCACACGGCACACCCCCGTGCCACCGACCCACGACCCAGGACGAGGGGGCGCAGCATGGACGCATTCACCGCAGGACTTCTGCAGCGCATACGGGCGACCGAGTCCGACCTGACGCGGGCCCGCGAAACCGGCGACGACTTCCTCGCGGAGGTCGAGCAGTCGGAGCTCGACGACCTGCACCGCCTTGCCGCCGAGCACGGTGTGGAAGTCACCGCGACGCGCGTCTGATCAGCTCGCACGAAGCGGGGCCCCGGCAGATCCAGGCCGGGGCCCCGCTTCGCGTCGTACGACAGCTTCCGGCGGGGCGAGGGTGCCGGGCGCGGCCCAGCGGGGCACGGGCACGGGCGCCGCGGGGCGGTCCCCGCCGGGCCGGTCCTCCGGCCGTCAGTCGTGCCACGCCCCCAGCTCCTCCAGCCTTGTCTGGAGGTGTTCGAACAGGGGCGGTGGGGCGGCGATCGTCAGCTCCGGGGATACCGGCTCGCCGGGGCGGCCGCCGGTGCGGGCGCCCGCCTCGCGGGCGATCAGGTCGCCCGCCGCGTAGTCCCAGGGGTTCAGGCCGCGCTCGTAGTACGCGTCCAGGCGGCCCGCCGCCACATCGCACAGGTCGATCGCCGCGGAGCCGCCCCGGCGGATGTCCCGCACCTCGGGGATCATCCGCCGGACCACCTCGGCCTGCCGGACCTTGCGCTCGGCGAGGTAGCCGAAGCCGGTGCCCACCAGGGCGAGGCCCAGCTCGGGCGCGGGGCGCACACGCGCGGGGCGGTCGTTGACGAACGCGCCTGCGCCCAGGACCGCCCGGAAGGTCTCCCCGCGCATGGGTGCGTGGACCACCCCGACGAGTGTCTCCCCGTCCTTGCGGGCCGCGATGGACACCGCCCAACTGGGCAGGCCGTACAGGTAGTTCACGGTGCCGTCGATCGGGTCGATCACCCATTGGACGCCGCTCGTGCCCTCGGCGCTGGCACCCTCCTCGCCGAGCAGGCCGTCGTCCGGGCGGCGGTCGGCGAGCAGCCCGGTGATCAGTTTCTCGGAGGCGATGTCCATCTCGGTGACGACGTCGATCGCGCTCGACTTGGTGGCGGCCACCCCGAGGTCGTCGGGGCGCCCGTCGCGCAGGAAGGCGCCCGCGCGCGCGGCGGCCTCCAGCGCGATCTCGAGGAGTTCGGCCTTCAGCCGCTCGGACGGTTCGAACTGCTCGGTCACGGTGCTCCTCATGCGTAGGGGCTGTCGGCGCCCGCCGCGGCGGGCTTGGGGGCACGGGCCGGGCAGCATCCGGCCGGACAGACGTCGTGGCTCGGGCCCAGGGCGCCGAGGGCGCAGGGGGTCACCTGCTGCCCGCGCTCGGTCCCGGCACGCTCGACGATCAGGTCACGGATCGCGGCGGCGAACCGCGGGTCGGCGCCCACGGTGGCCGACCGGCGTACCGGCAGCCCGAGCTCCGCGGCCTTCGCCGTGGCCTCCGTGTCGAGGTCGTACAGCACCTCCATGTGGTCCGAGACGAACCCGATGGGCGCCATCACGACCGCAGGGACCCCGGCGCCGTGCAGCTCCTCGAGGTGGTCGCAGATGTCCGGCTCCAGCCACGGGATGTGGGGTGCGCCCGAGCGCGACTGGTACACGAGCTGCCAGGGGTGGTCGACGCCGGTCCGCTCGCGCACCGCCCCGGCGATCAGCCGCGCCACATCCAGATGCTGCTCGACGTACGCCCCGCCGTCGCCGTGCCGGTCGGCCGGGCCGGAGGTGTCGGCCGCGGAGGTCGGGACGGAGTGGGTGCTGAAGGCGATGTGCGCACCGGCCCGTACCTCCTCGGGGAGGTTGGCGAGGGACTTCAGGACGCCCTCGATCATCGGTTCCACGAAGCCAGGGTGGTTGAAGTAGTGCCGCAGCTTGTCGACCCGCGGCAGCGCGAGCCCCTCGGCCTCCAGGGTCGCCAGGGCTCCGGCGAGGTCCTCGCGGTACTGACGGCAGCCGGAGTACGAGGCGTACGCGCTGGTGGCGAGGACCAGGATGCGGCGGTGGCCGTCGGTGACCATCTCGCGCAGGGTGTCGGTCACGTAGGGCGCCCAGTTGCGGTTGCCCCAGTAGATCGGCAGGTCCAGGCCGTGGTCGGCGAAGTCCTTGCGGAGGGCGTCGAGCAGGGCTCGGTTCTGGCCGTTGATGGGACTGACCCCGCCGAAGAGGAAGTAGTGCTGCCCCACCTCCTTCAGGCGCTCCTTGGGGATGCCCCGTCCCCGGGTCACGTTCTCCAGGAACGGGACCACGTCGTCCGGGCCCTCCGGGCCTCCGAACGAGAGGAGCAGCAGGGCGTCGTACGGGCTGGCGTCGAGTGCGTCGGGCATGTCTCCGATCCTGCCACCCGCCACCGACAACGTGGCGGGCCACCCGCCGCCGACGATTGCTGGGCGCATGTGCCGGGGCCGTGAGTATGATCCCCCTCCTACTGGTCGGAAACTTACGTACTGTTTCCGATCACGGCGCTGTTCGTTGCGGGCTGTTCGCGCACCTCGGTGATCACCACGGCCCTTGCCGAACGGCCGTACGGGCGTCACCGGCCGGGCAAGGCCGGATCCGCGGCGGGGAGGGTCCCATGAGCACCACAGTGAGCGGGAAGAGCGGCACGTGGCGTAACTGGGCGGGGAACGTCACCGCCCGGCCCGTACGGGCGGTCACCCCCGCTTCGGTGGAGGAGCTCTCCGCCGCTGTGCGGAAGGCGGCCGAGGACGGCCTCAGGGTGAAGGCGGTCGGCACCGGACACTCCTTCACGGCCACCGCCGCCACCGACGGCGTGCTGATCCGCCCCCAGCTGCTGAGCGGCATCCGCATCGATCGCGAGGCCGGCACGGTCACCGTCGGAGCGGGCACCTCGCTCAAGAGGCTCAACACCGCGCTCGCGCGCGAGGGGCTGTCGCTGACGAACATGGGCGACATCATGGAGCAGACCGTCTCCGGCGCCACCAGCACCGGCACGCACGGCACCGGCCGCGACTCGGGCTCCATCGCCGCGCAGATCAAGGGCCTCGAACTGGTGACGGCGGACGGCTCGGTGCTCACCTGTTCGGAGCGGGAGAACCCGGACGTCTTCGCGGCCGCCCGCATCGGCCTGGGCGCACTCGGGATCATCACGTCGATCACCTTCGCGGTGGAACCGCTCTTCCTGCTCACGGCACGCGAGGAGCCGATGCCGTTCGACAAGGTCCTCGACGACTTCGACGAACTGTGGGCCGAGAACGAGCACTTCGAGTTCTACTGGTTCCCGCACACCGGGAACACCAACACCAAGCGCAACAACCGCAGCCTGGGGCCCCGGCAGCCGGTCGGGCAGGTGAGCGGCTGGTTCGAGGACGAGTTCCTCTCCAACGGCGTCTTCCAGGCGGCCAACTGGGTCGGCCAGGCCGTTCCCGCGGCGATCCCGGCGATCGCCCGGATATCGAGCCGCGCCCTGTCGGCGCGTACGTACACCGACATCCCCTACAAGGTCTACACCTCCCCGCGCCGGGTGAGGTTCGTGGAGATGGAGTACGCCGTCCCGCGCGAGGCCCTGGTGGAGACGCTGCGGGAACTGAAGGCCATGGTGGACCGGTCGGACCTGCGCGTCAGCTTCCCCGTCGAGGTCCGTACCGCCCCGGCCGACGACATCGTGCTGTCCACGGCGTCCGGCCGGGACAGCGCCTACGTCGCCGTACACATGTTCCGCGGCACGCCCTATCAGGCGTACTTCACCGCCGCCGAGCGCATCCTCACCGCCCACGAGGGGCGTCCGCACTGGGGCAAGGTGCACACGCGCGACGCGGCGTACCTGGCCAAGGCCTACCCGCGCTTCGCCGAGTTCACCGCGCTGAGGGATCGTCTCGACCCGGACCGGCGCTTCGGCAACGACTATCTGCGCCGGGTGCTGGGGTCCTAGCCGTCCGGCCCGCGGCCCCCTGCGAGTTGAGGGGTGCTCAGGGCGGCGGCACCCTGAGCGAATCGTTCCGTTTCTGCCGGTCAGATGATGTACGCCACGTTTGGCAGCCACGAAAACGGCACACCGGACGGCCAACTCGTACCCCTTGCCAGAACTTGGGCGGCGTGCCGATCCACGCGCGTGGCCCGAATGGAGTACTGTTGCGAACCCTGGGTCCGGTCTCCCGCCAGGGCGTCCGGGGCCTTGCTGGACCGCCGGGAGGGGGCTAGTTGCACAGGGTGACGGAGTTGGTCACTTTGCGTTGCGAATAGGTAACCGTGCCATAACGGCGACCCAGGGCCCACGCCCGACACGCCGGGCAACTCGGCAAGGTTGTGGCAGGCTGCACCCGGGCAGGCCACACTCGACTAGCGGAAGCAGCGACGCACGTGACGTCGGCAGGCACCACCCGGGAGGTCCCCATGCCCGAACTGCGTGTCGTGGCCGTCTCCAATGACGGCACACGGCTGGTGCTGAAGGCTGCGGACAGCACGGAGTACACGCTTCCGATCGACGAACGACTCCGGGCCGCCGTGCGCGGCGACCGTCCCCGCCTCGGCCAGATCGAGATCGAGGTGGAGAGCCATCTCCGCCCCCGCGACATCCAGGCCCGTATACGTGCCGGCGCGTCCGCGGAGGAGGTCGCCCAGCTCGCCGGCATTCCCGTCGACCGCGTTCGCCGCTTCGAGGGACCCGTCCTGGCCGAGCGCGCCTTCATGGCCGAGCGGGCCCGCAAGACACCCGTGCGCAGGCCGGGCGAGAACACCGGCCCCCAGCTGGGCGAGGCCGTCCAGGAGCGGCTGCTGCTGCGCGGCGCGGAGAAGGACACCGTCCAGTGGGACTCCTGGCGCCGCGACGACGGCACCTGGGAGGTGATCCTGGTCTACCGGGTGGCGGGCGAACCGCACTCGGCGACCTGGACCTACGACCCGCCCCGGCGGCTCGTCCAGGCAGTCGACGACGAGGCGCGCTCGCTGATCGGCGAGTCCGACGACCTCGCGGCGCCCGAGCCGAGTTACCCCTTCGTGCCACGGATCGCCCGTCTGCCCCGCGAGGGCCGGCTGGACCGCGGCGCGGAGCGGCAGACGGACCGTCCCGCGCTGCCCGCGCAGGCGTCCGAACCCTTGGAGGAGAGCACCGGGGAACGCGACTCGCTCACCAGTCTCCTGGAGGCGGTGCCGAGCTTCCGCGGCGACCTGGTGGTGCCCGAACGGCCCGTCGAGGAGCAGGAGGAGCCCGTCCAGGAGCCCGCGGCGGAGGAGCCTCCCGCGGCCTCGGCCGGGTCCGCGTACGCGGACGTTCTCATGCCGCGCTCGGTCGGCAGCCATCGCGACCGGCTGATCGGCGCGACGGACCGCCAGGCCGAGGCGGACGGTGTCCGCCCGGGCCGCAGGGCGGCGGTTCCGAGCTGGGACGAAATCGTGTTCGGTACGCGCCGCAAGAAGCAGGAGTAACCGGTCCGGAGCCGGACTTGGGGGATCGGGCCCTTGTGGGATCCGGCCGGAGCCGGACCGGTGGGCGGGGTGCACGTCATGGCGGCGCACACCCCGCCGCCGCGGTCACTGCGGGTCGGGGCCCACTGCCACGGGGCGGCTGCCGTCCGACGACCACTCCGACCACGAACCCACGTACAGAGCGGCCGGGATGCCCGCGAGCGTCAGCGCCAGCACCTCCTGGGCGGCGGAGACGCCCGAGCCGCAGTACACGCCGACCTCGGTTCCCTCGGTGGCGCCGAGGGACTTGAAGCGCTCGGCGAGTTCTTCCTGGGGCAGGAAGTGGCCTGTTTCGGCCAGGTTCTGCGCCGTCGGCGCCGACACCGCGCCCGGAATGTGCCCGCCCATCGGGTCGATCGGCTCGACCTCGCCCCGGTAACGTTCACCGGCCCGCGCGTCCAGGAGCAGCCCCGTCCGGGCGAGCGCCGCCGCGCCGTCCGCGTCGAGCAACGGCAGCGCGCCCGGCACGGGCCGGAAGTCGCCCGGCTCGGGCGCCGTTTCGATCCCGGAGGCCAGGGACCCCTCCCAGGCGGGCAGACCGCCGTCGAGTACCCGCACGTCCGGATGGCCGGTGAAGCGCAGCAGCCACCACGCGCGCGCCGCGGCCCAGCCCGGCCCGCCGTCGTACACCACGACCGGCCGGTCCGCGAAGACACCGGCGGCCCGCATCGCCGCACCCAAACGCTGCATGCCGGGCAGCGGATGCCGGCCCTCCGGCCCCGGCGGACCGGCGAGATCGGCGTCCAGGTCGACGAAGACGGCGCCCGGGATGTGCCCTTCCGCGTACGCGGCACGGCCGTCGTACGGAGCGGCGCCGGCCGCCGTCGCGGTGCTCAGCTGCCAGCGGATGTCCAGGAGCGTGGGCGGCCGCGCTCCCGCCAGTTCGCTCGCGAGTTCGGATGCGGAGATGATGGCCTTCATGCCCCCATCCTCGCGCACGGGGTGGCCCTGTCGCCCAGCTCCGGCTAGTCTGCTCCGCCGGACAGGTTCGATCACCCCCTGTACGCGATCGGGTACATCCCGTACAGTCGACGGACCGCACACGGCGACACACCGCGACGCGCGACCACCGTCCCATTCGAGCCCCCTGCGGCCGGAAGGCGCCACAGCGCACGGCGCGGCCGGAGCCCGTGGTGCGACCGGTGGTGCGACCATCGGCACTGACCGTGCACGCGCGCCCACCCTGCACAGCTGCACGCCGCGGAAGCTGAACGGCCACCACGAAGGGCCGAGGAGAGAATGACGATGATCGAGGCACCGGGGTCGGCGGGACTGACCGGCACGGCGCACGAGAGACACGCGCCCGGCACACCCTGCTGGGTGAGTCTGATGGTGCACACCATGGACGCGACCCAGGAGTTCTACCGGGCGCTGTTCAGCTGGGAGTTCCACCCGGAACCGCGGCGATTCGGGCCCTATGTGCGGGCCCTGCTGCACGGCCAGGAGGTGGCGGGCATCGGTCTGCTGCCGCCGGACCGCCACCTTCCGATCGCCTGGACGCCGTACCTCGGCTCGTACGACGTGGACGCGACCGCGGAGACGATCCGCAGCTGTGGCGGCACCGTCGGGGTCGGCCCCCTGGACGCCGCCGAGGCCGGGCGGCTGGCGATCGCCTGCGACCCGGCGGGCGCGGTCTTCGGCATCTGCCAGGCGGCCGGTCATCTCGGCACGGGCCTGACGGGCGTCCCCGGCGCCCCCGTCTGGAACGAGCTGTTCACCTACGACACGGAGAGCGTCGCCACGTTCTACCGGACCGTCTTCGGCTACGAGGAGGAGCCCGCGGCCGCGGGCCCCGACCGCCGCACCCTGCGCGTGGAGGGGCGTCCGGTCGCCGCGATCCACGGCGTCGGGTCCGACCTGCCGCGCGACCGGGGCCCGCACTGGATGACGTACTTCCAGGTGGAGGACGCCGACGCGGCCGCCGGGAGGGTCACCGAGCTCGGCGGGCACGTCGTGCGTCCCGGCTGCGACAGCGCCCTGGGCCGTACGGTCACGGTCGCGGACCCGGAGGGTGCGACGTTCTCGGTGGTGAGCCCGCTCGACTGAGCCTGCCTCTGACGGGTGAATCGCCGGGGCGTCAGGTGGACGGCACCGGCAGGACGTCCGGGGAGAGGGCCGCCGCGCGGGCGGCGGCCGCCGTCATACGGCGCCGGTGGTGGCGGCGGCACAGTACCTCGTAGCCGATCTCGTCCGCCGACTGGTTCACGTCGCCCACGACGACCTGGGCTCCCTCGACCACCATCTCGCCGCCCACCGTGCGGGCGTTGTGCGTGGCGCGGGCGCCGCACCAGCACAGCGCCTCCACCTGGAGGACCTCGACCCGGTCGGCCAGCTCCACCAGCCGCTGGGAGCCGGGGAAGAGCTTGGTGCGGAAGTCGGTGGTGATGCCGAAGGCGTAGACGTCGAGGCCGAGGTCGTCGACCATGCGGGCCAGCTGGTCTATCTGCCCCGGTGCCAGGAACTGCGCCTCGTCCGCGATCACGTAGTCCGCTCGCCCGCCCTGGGAGAGATGGTCGACGACGTGGGCGTACAGGTCCTGCCCGTCGGCCACCTCCACCGCGTCGGTGACCAGACCGAGGCGGGAGGAGAGCTTGCCCTCGCCGGCCCGGTCGTCGCGGGTGAAGATCATGCCCACGAGGCCGCGCGCGGAGCGGTTGTGCTCGATCTGCAGAGCCAGTGTCGACTTCCCGCAGTCCATCGTTCCGGAGAAGAAGACCAGCTCGGGCATGGGTGGTTGAGGCCTTTCGGGCGGCGCGGAGGCGTACGGGACGTCAGGAGCGTACTGGGCGCGCGGGACGCGCCGCGCTCAGGTGGCGGTCGGATGTACGGTCAGGTGCGGACTTCCAGCAGGGGCACCAGCTGTTCGACGGCCGTCATCGAGCCGTGGTTGCCGACCATGGCCGATTCCTTCGGCTCCCGCTCCGAGGCGATGATCAGCACGTCGTCACGGGCCGCCGCGACCACGTCACCGATGCGTGCGTGGACGCGGTCGTCGATGTGCGGGCCGAACCAGCCCGCCGCGATCGCCTCGTCCCGCGAGGCGACCCAGAACTGCTCGCCGAGGACCTCGCGCCAGCAGGTCAGGACGTCGTTCTCGGCGCCCGGCAGCGCGTAGACGTGTCGTGCTCGCCCCTCGCCGCCCAGCAGGGCGACGCCGGCGCGCAGCTCCCAGTCCTCGTCGAAGTCGATGCGGTGCCGCTCGTCGAACGGGATGTCGAGCATGCCGTGGTCGGCGGTCACGTACAGGGCGGTGCGCGGCGGCAGTTGCTCGGCCAGGCGCTGGACCAGCCGGTCGACGTGCATGAGCTGGCCGCGCCAGGTGTCGGAGTCGACACCGAAACGGTGGCCGGCACCGTCCAGCTCCGAGTAGTACGTGTACACCAGGGCGCGCTCCCCGACGGCCAGTTGCTCGGCCGCCAGGTCCATGCGGTCCTCGCCGGTCAGCTTCCCGTGGAACGTTCCGCCGCTGAGCGCGACCTTGGTCAGCGGGGTGTTCTCGAACGCCGGGGAGGACACCTGGGCGGTGTGCACACCGGCGTCGTGGGCGAGCCGGAAGACGGTGGGGTACGGCTGCCAGACCTGCGGCGCGGTCCACGGCTGCCAGCGCAGCTGGTTCATCAGCTGCCCGGTCTCGGGGTTGCGCACGGTGTAGCCGGGCAGGCCGTGGGCGCCCGGGGGCAGACCGGTGCCGACGGAGGCCAGTGAGGTCGCCGTGGTCGCCGGGTAGCCGGCGGTGATCGGCCGACCGGTGCCGCCGCGGGAGGACGCCAGGAGCGAGGTCATGAAGGGCGCGTCCGCGGGGTGCGCCTTCAACTGCTCCCAGCCGAGCCCGTCGATCAGGAAGACGCAGTTGCGGTCGGCGGCGGTCAGTTCCGGTATGGCGGCGCTCTGGCCGGGCACCCCCATGCCCGCCGCCAGGGTGGGCAGGAGGTCGGCCAGCGAGCCGGAGCCGTACTCGGGGACGGGCGCGGAGCCGAGGGCCAGCGGCTCCGGGTGGTCGGCCCAGGCGGGAAGTGCCATCAGCGGGAATCGTCCGCGGTCGCCTCGGAGAGGGCCTGCGCGAAGGCGAGCGCCTGGCGCACCGTCTCCGGGCCGTCCCCGGCCTCGCTGACCCGCAGGCTGAGGTCGTCCGCCGTCGAACTGCCCGTGTAGCCGTGGTCGGCCTCGCAGTTGGGGTCGCCGCAGGCGGCGGGTTCCAGGTCGATACGGGAGACGGCGCCCCAGCCGATGGTCAGGACGACCTCGCGGGGCAGCGTGCCCGGTGTGTACGACTCCGGGTTGGCGACGACGCGGCTGAGCACGACCGACGCGATCCGGCCGAGCTTCACGGATTCCGTCGAGGTCGTCGCGTACGGCGTCGGTGAGGTGTCGTCCGCGGCCTGCTCATCGGTGTGGCTGACGATGAAGCGGGTGCCGGTGAGGACCAGCACGGTCACGTGCCGGCGCACCTCGTTGGCGTCGAAGGTGGTCTCCTGGTGGACCAGGTACGACCGGATGGGCTCGCCGCCCACCGCGGCTTCCACCGCCTCGGCCACGAGCGCCGGGTAGTAGCCGCTGCGCTCGATCGCCGTGCGCAGCCCCTGGGTCGTCGTACTGGTCTTGGCCATGGGGTCCATCCTACGGGGGGACACTGACTCGGAGGCACCGCTCGCCGCCCCTCAGTACACGGGGAGCCTGCGCGGGCCGAGGTCGTCGCGCGCGGGCGGGGGCGCTAGGCGGACGGTGGCGCCCAGCACGCTCAGGCCGCGCGGGGCGACCACTATGGGCTCCAGGGTGACCGCGACGACCTCCGGATGGTCGTCGACCAGCCGCGACACGCGCAGCATGAGCTCTTCGAGGGCCGGGGTGTCCACGGGATCGGAGCCGCGCCAGCCGAACAGGAGCGGGGCCGTCCGGATCGACCGGACCAGAGAGGTGGCGTCGCGGTCGGTGACCGGAATCAGCCGGTGTGCCATGTCGCCGAGCAGCTGGGAAGCGGCCCCGGCGAGCCCGAACGACAGGACGGCCCCGGCCGCCGGATCGATGACCGTCCGTACAAAGGTGTCGACGCCGCGTGGTGCCATCCCCTGCACGACCGGCCGCAGCTCCTCCGGCCTTCCGAACAGGGACGTCAACTCGGCGTACGCCCGCCGCAGTTGCTCCTCGTCGGCGAGGTCGAGGCGTACGCCACCGAGGTCGGCACGGTGGCGCAGATGCGGGGCGGTGGCCTTCAGGGCCACCGGGTAGCCGATCGTGCGGGCGGCCTCGGCAGCGGCCTCGGGGGTGGGAGCGGGCAGCGCCCTTCGGACGCGGATGCCGTAGCGCGCGAGCAGGTCGCAGGTCTCCTCGGTGCCCGGCGTGAGCCCCTGGCCGCGTGCGAGCAGGTGGTGGATCAGCTCGGCGGCGCCCTTCTCGTCGATGTCGTCGAACTCGGGGACCTTGCCGGGCTCGGCGGCCTCCCGCTGCCACTGCGCGTACCTGACGGCTTCGGCGAGGGCCCGGACGGCGCGCTCGGCGGCGGGGTAGGCGGGGATGAGGCGGGAGTCGGGCGGTGCCTCGGTCGCAGGCGGCCGTACCGCGTCCGCGACCTCGTTCTGCAGCCGTTCTGCGGTGCCGGCCCGGGGCCCCGTGCTCGCGGCGGCGGACAGTGCCTCCGCCAGCCCGCCCAGTTCCACGTGCACCACGAGAACGGGCTTGGCAGGAGCCGCCGCAGCGGCGGACCGCAGCGCCTCGGCCAACTCGGCGTCCCCCGGGGACGTCTCCCCCACCGCCGGTATCGCCGTCACGACGACGGCGTCGCAGGAGTCGTCGGCCAGCGCGCCGACCAGCGCCCGGTGGAAGTCCTCGGCCGACGCCTCCGTCGTGAGGTCCAGCGGCGGTGAGGGCCGCAGGCCCTCCGTGAGACAGGCGTCGTACGTCAGCAGCCCCAGCGACTCCGAGTTCCCGAGGATCGCCACCCGGGGTCCGGTGGGCAGCGGCTGGCGGGCCAGCAGCAGGCCTGCGTCCACCAGTTCCGTGATCGTGTCCACCCGGATCACCCCGGCCTGCCGAAGCAGTGCGGACACCGTGGCGTGCGGCAGCCGGGTGGCCCGTACCGCATGCCCCTGCGGCGCGCCCCCGTGCCGGGCGCCCTGCACCACGACCAGCGGTTTGGACTCCGCCGTACGCCGGGCGAGGCGGGTGAACTTGCGCGGGTTGCCGATGGTCTCCAGGTACATCAGAGCCACGTCTGTGTCCGGGTCGTCGTACCAGTACTGGAGCACGTCATTGCCGGACACGTCCGCCCGGTTCCCCGAGGAGACGAAGGTCGAGACGCCCGTGACCCCGGTCACACCTCCACCGCGCCGGTGCAGCCGTGACAGCAGGGCGATGCCGATGGCGCCGGACTGGGCGAACAGCCCTATGCGCCCGGGGCGCGGCATCTCGGGGGCGAGGGAGGCGTTGAGCCGGACCTGCGGCGAGGTGTTGATGATCCCGAAGGCGTTCGGCCCGATGATCCGCATGCCGTACGACCGCGCCTGCCGCACCAGCTCGCGCTGCCGCTGCCGCCCCTCGGGCCCGCTCTCCGCATACCCGGCGGAGACGACCACGAGCCCCTGCACCCCGTGCTCGCCGCACTCGGTGACGACCTCGGGGACGTGTTCGGCGGGCACGGCCACGACGGCGAGATCGACCGGTCCGGCGATCTCGCGGACAAAGCGGTGCGCGGGGATGCCGTCGAGTTCCTTCCGGTCCGCGGCGAACGCCCGGTTCACGGCGTACAGGCGGCCGGTGTACCCGCCGTCCCTGAGATGGTCGAGAACACTGCGGCCCACTCCCCCGGGCGTACGGCCGGCACCGATCACGGCGACCGCGCCGGGTGCCAGCAGCCGCTGCACGGACCGCGCCTCGGCCCGCTGCTCCCGGGCGCGCTGCACGGCCAGCGACCGGTCGGTGGGCTCCAGATCGAACTCGAGGCGTACGACACCGTCCTCGAAGCTGCGCTTCTGCTGGTACCCGGCGTCGGTGAACACCTTGATCATCTTGTTGTTTGCGGGCAGCACCTCGGCGGCGAACCGGCGGATGCCGCGCTCCCTCGCCACCGCCGCGATGTGTTCCAGCAGGGCGGAGGCGACACCGCGTCCCTGGTGCGCGTCCTGCACGAGGAAGGCCACCTCGGCCTCGTCGGCGGGCGCGGAGGCGGGCAGGCCGTCGGTGCCGATGCGGTCATAGCGTACGGTGGCGATGAACTCGCCGCCGACCGTGGCCGCGAGTCCCACCCTGTCCACAAAGTCGTGGTGCGTGAAGCGGTGGACGTCCTTGGCGGACAGGCGAGGGTACGGCGCGAAGAAGCGGTAGTACTTCGACTCGTCCGAGACCTGCTCGTAGAAGCTGACGAGGCGCTCGGCGTCATCGACGGTGATGGGCCTGATGCGCGCGGTGCCGCCGTCGCGCAGCACCACGTCGGCCTCCCAGTGGGCGGGGTACTCGTGCCGGTCCGACGGGCTCTGCATGGGCCCAAGAGTAAGGCTCGCGTCCGTAGGCGGCGCGGGGCAGGCTGAGGAGACCACGCCCGGCCCGCAGGAGGACGTCACGAAGCCCTCCCGGGTGGGCCTCACATATGGAAAACTGGTCTAGACAACCCTGGAACACCTGAAGGGCAGCAACACATGGCTGAGCGCCGCGTCAACGTCGGCTGGGCCGAGGGCCTCCATGCCCGCCCCGCCTCCATCTTCGTCCGGGCAGCCACGGCCTCCGGCATCCCGGTGACCATCGCCAAGGCCGGCGGCACCCCCGTCAACGCCGCCTCCATGCTGGCGGTTCTGGGCCTCGGCGCCCAGGGCGGCGAGGAGATCGTCCTGGCCTCCGACGCGGAGGGCGCGGACGCCGCGCTCGACCGCCTGGCCAAGCTGGTCGCCGAGGGTCTCGAGGAGCTCCCCGAGACCGTCTGACCCTTCGGGAAGCAGCACCCTGCTTCAAGCCGCGTCGCCGTGACCGGCGACGCGGCTTCTGCGGCGTGCCGGACCCCGCGCGAGCGGTACGCGGACGCCGCAGGGGCGAACGGCACAGGGGCAAACGGCACCGGACACGAACAGCCACGGCTTGAAACGACTCCGCGTCCGCTGGGAACGACTCCCGCACAGCACCTGCCGGTCCGGGACCGGCTTGCGGCCCGGGTACCTGAACCGCAAGGGCCGGGCCGAAGCAGCCTGGTGGTCACCTGGAAGGCAGGCCACTTGTCACAGACGCCCGGTGCCTTTCGATCCCTCACCTCGTGGTCCGCCGGCGGCTCGGGCTCGACGGCCGTACCGACATGGCGTGACGGCGCCGGTCACGAGGACGCGCATGCGCCATCTCCCCGGGGTGGCGCGAACCGGAAGCGCGTCACCAGGGCACCTCTCCCTCGTCGTCGAAGAAGCGGCCCGTCGGCCCGTCGGCCGATACGGTGGCCAGCCGGATCGCGACGGCTGCGCCCTGCTGGGGGGTGCGCACTCCCCGGAAGCCGTTGAGGTCGGTCGCCGTGTAGCCGGGGCAGACGGCGTTGATCAGGATGTGGGTGTCGGCCAGTTCCTTGGCGTACTGCACGGTGACGGCGTTGAGGAACGTCTTCGACGGAGCGTAGGCGATGGCGATGGGGCCCGTCTCGGCGCCGGGCGTGGTCTGGAGTGTGAGGGAGCCGACGCTGCTGGAGACGTTCACAATCCGCGGCGACGGCGAGCGGCGCAGCAGAGGGAGCAGGGCGTTGGTGACGCGGATGACGCCGATCACGTTGGTCTCCACGGCCGCCCGTACCCGGTTCACGTCGACCGTGGTGGGCTCCTGCGGTCCGCCGCCGGTGATCCCCGCATTGTTGACGAGCGCGTCGAGCCGCCCGGCCCGCTCCTCCATCAGTCGAGCCGCCGCTGTCACGCTGGCGTCGTCGGTCACATCCAGCGGCACGCCGAACGCGTCGGCTCCGGCCGCGCGCAGCTTGTCCACGGCGGCCTCGCGCCGTTCCTCGTTCCGCGCGCCGATTCCGACGGACCATCCGAGGGCGCCGAGCCCGGCGGCGATCTCGTACCCGATGCCCTTGTTGGCCCCGGTCACCAGCGCGACCTTGTGGTGGTTCACGGTGTTCGTCTCACTCATGACATCGATACTTCTCCCCCGCCGGGCAGGGCGTCCAAGACCGACTGGGTGGACGGCGATACCGCCCGGGTATCGCCCCTGGCCGTCCCGGTTAGGCTGGCGGGGTGGAGACACGTGAGCTGCGGTACTTCGTCGCGGTCGCCGAAGAGCTGCACTTCGGCCGGGCCGCGCAGCGGCTCGGGATCGCCCAACCGCCGCTGTCGCGGGCGATCGGCGGGCTCGAACGGCGCCTGGGCACCCTCCTGCTGGAGCGCGGCAGCCGGGGTGTCACGCTGACCGGGGCAGGGGCGGTGCTGCTGCGGGAGGCGCGGGCGGCGCTGGACGCCGTCGCGGCCGCCGAACGGCGCACCCGCCGGGCCGCCCTCGCGGCGGCCGGCCGGCCCGCCGTGGTCCTGGCCGCGAAGGCGGGTGCCTCCGGTGAACTGCTGGCGAAACTCCTCGACGCCTACGCCGCCGAGCCCGGCGCCGTCGCCGTGGACGTCGTGCTGTGCGGACCGGGCGAGCAGGCACGGTTGCTGCACGACGGCCGGGCCGACGTAGCCCTGCTGCATCGGCCATTCGACGACACGGCCGGCTTCGACACCGAGGCCCTGCACTCCGAGGGTCAGGTCGCGATCCTCCCGGCGGGTCATCCTCTCAGCGCCCGCCCCCACGTGCGGCTCGCCGAGGTCACCGACCTTCCCGACCTGCCCCTGCCCCGCTGGCCTCGCCCTGACGGCACCTTCCCGGACGGCCCCGGACCGCAGGTGCGCGACCACACGCAACTCACCCAGCTCATCGCCCTCGGCCGCGCCTGCGCGGTCGTGCCGGAGTCGGGCCGCACCGGCCTGCGCGAGGACCTCACCGCCGTACCGGTCCCCGACGCCCCCCACGTCACCACGGTCATCGCCTGGCCCCCGCACAGCCGCTCAACGGCGGTCGCGGGGCTGGTCCGCGCCGCCACTGCCCTGTGACCGGCGGCGGTGAACGCGGGGACACCGTGCTGGATTTCGGGGACAGCGTCCGGTCTGCCATCAGTTCCCGACACATCGTGCGGTACGAGGTGACCGGCCTGCACCGGCGTTGAGGGGACCGGCCTGCACCGGCGTTGCCGGAACCACAGCCAGGTTCCGATGCGAAGTGACAACAAGCCTGCCTCGGTGACACCTGTCGCGCCTCGGCTCACCACCAGGACCGATCACCTCATGGTGTGAGGCGTTCTTGTTCAGCAGCGCCCGAATGAAGTCGTCGCGACGCGCCGAAATGACGCACCAAAGTTTTCGGAGGTGCGCAAAAAAGGCAGCCGAAAACAGGCCCCGCCGGATATCCCTCTTTGTATACGGTGCCCGTGTTAATGCCGGAGCGCGGAGATGTTTACGCCGTGTTGCGAAGTCCTCACACGTTCCGGGCGGTCCGGACCGCCCGGAAAGCGGAGCCGGTGCGCGGACGTCGAGCGTTCCGTGTGCAGCGCCGTGATCGCCCGCGCGCGCTCGCTGTCGCCGCGTGCGACGGCGTCCACGATGCCGCCGTGCTCGGCCCAGGACTCCGCGGGGTCGGCCGGCGCGTCGACCGTGTACGTCCATGTGATCTTGTGCCTCAGCTGTGCGAGCGTCGAGGTCAGCGCGGGGCTCCCGCAGGCCTGCGCCAGCGTCTCGTGGAACCAGCCGCCCAGAGAGCGCAGATCCTCGCTGTTGCCCCTCCTGGCCCGCTCCTGGCCCAGTCTGACCAGGCCGCGCAGCACCTTGAGGTGGGCCTCGGTGCGCCGCTGCGCGGCCCGCGCGGCTCCGAGCGGTTCCAGCAGCATCCGCATCTCCAGCAGGTCGGCGGCCTCCTGTTCGGTGGGCTCCGCCACGCACGCGCCCGCGTGCCGGCGGGTCACGACGAAGCCCTCGGCCTCCAGGGTGCGCAGCGCCTCGCGCACGGGGACACGGGAGACGCCGTAGCGCCGCGCGAGGAGTTCCTCGGTGAGCCGGCTGCCGCGCTCGTAGACACCCGCGACGATGTCATCGCGGATCGCCGTGCAGACCGAGTGCGCCGGAATACGCATGACCGACCTCCGCCTTAATCCCCGTGAAACGTACGCGATTGGCGCGTGTTCAACCGACTCTATTGCAGCGGACCAAAATCTCCGACGGGGAGCTGAAATCCATGCATATTTTTTGGACACACAGCCGTTCGAAAGCCCACGACGGCCCCGGCTGATCAGCCGGGGCCGTCGGGTGCGGGCGCGCCCGTCGCGGGCGCGGGCCGTCAGACGTTCACGCCGTGCGCGCGGAGGTAGGCGACGGGGTCGATGTCCGAGCCGTACTCGGGAGTGGTACGGGCCTCGAAGTGCAGGTGCGGTCCCGTGGTGTTGCCCGTGGACCCGGAGAGGGCTATCCGCTGGCCGGGGGTGACCCGCTGCCCCACGGAGACGCCGATGGACGACAGGTGGCCGTACTGGGTGTAGGTGCCGTCGTTCATCCTGATGACGATCTGGTTGCCGTACGCACCGCCCCAGCCGGTCCGGACCACGGTGCCGGAGCCGACGGCGTGCACGGGCGTGCCCGTGGCGGCGTGGAAGTCGATGCCGGTGTGGGCGCCGGAGGACCACAGGGAGCCGCCGGTCTTGTAGCCGGTGGACACATAGGAGTCGGAGATCGGCGGCACGAACGTGTTGAGTCGCCTGCGCTCGGCGTCGCGTGCGGCCCGCTCCTTGGCCTCCCGCTCCTGCCGGGCCTTCTCGGCGGCCTTCCTGCGCGCGGCCTCCTCGGCCTGCTTCCGCTCGGCGGCCTGCTTCTGGACGGCGGCCTGTGCGTCGATCTTCTCGGCGACCGAGTCACCGAGGGTGACGGCCTGGAGCAGTCCGGTCTGTTGGACGGGGGCGCCGGCGGCCAGGGCCGGGGCGGCCAGGGTGCCGAGGACACCGGTGGTGGTGAGCGCGGCGACGCCGACGGCGTTCGCAGTCGTACGCTTCACACGGCTGGGGGGACGGTGCTTCCCGGTGGCGCAGGTGAACGCCATGAAGTGGCTGGTCCTTTCCTTCCCTCTCGCCTACCGGGTTAGCTGACGGGTTCGGAGCAGGAAGGTCTCCTACGGGCTTGCGCCCGATTCACCCCAGGGACTGTGGTTTTGGGTCCCCGGCTCCCCTGGCTCGCGCCGTACGGGGACTCGGCGATGACTGTCCGCTGCCGCGGGTGCGGCGCACTGCCTGACGAACAGCCCGAACGAAGCTAAGGGGACCGGCTTTCAATCAGCAAACAGAGAACGGGGTTTGTAGCGCATCCCACAGGGCAGAGAGGCAACCTCTGTGGCAATACGGACAAACCCGCCGACGGGCGGGGCCCCGATGACACGGAAGGTCACCGGGGCCCCCGGGACGGCGCGAGAAACGCGCGCGTGCGTGCTTTCTACTCGGCTGCGACGACGCTGACTTCACCGATGCCGAGCGCCTCGACAGGCTCCTTGATCTGGGCGGCGTCGCCCACCAGAACGGTGACCAGGCGGTCCACGGGGAACGCGTTCACCACGGCCGCGGTGGCCTCGACCGTGCCCGTGGCGGCCAGCTCCTGATACAGCGTCGACTGGTAGTGGTCCGGCAGGTGCTGCTCGACCTGGTCGGCGAGCGTGCTCGCGACGGCCGCCGCCGTCTCGAACTTCAGCGGTGCCACCCCCACCAGGTTCTGCACGGCGACATCGCGCTCGGCGTCCGTCAGGCCCTCGGCGGCGAGCGTGCGCAGCACCTTCCACAGGTCGTCGAGCGCCGGGCCGGTGTTCGGCGTGTCGACCGAGCCGCTGATGGCGAGCATCGCGGCGCCCGTGCCGTCGGGCGCGGAGCGCAGCACCTGGCCGAAGGCCCGCACCCCGTAGGTGTAGCCCTTCTCCTCGCGCAGGACGCGGTCCAGGCGGGAGGTGAGGGTGCCGCCGAGGCAGTACGTGCCGAGCACCTGGGCGGGCCACACGCGGTCGTGGCGGTCGGGCCCGATACGGCCGATGAGCAGCTGTGTCTGGACGGCGCCGGGACGGTCCACGATGATCACGCGGCCGGTGTCGTCGGCGGTCACCGGGGGCACCGGGCGCGGCTTGGATGGCTCCCCCGTCCAGGCGCCGAGAGTGTCGTCGAGGAGCGCGTCGAGATCGATCCCGGTGAGGTCGCCGACCACGACCGCGGTGGACGTCGCCGGGCGCACATACCGCTCGTGGAACGCGCGGACGGCGGCGGCGTCGATGTTCGCGACCGTCTCCTCGGTGCCCTGCCGCGGGCGGGACATGCGCGAGGCCGCCGGGAACAGCTCCTTGGAGAGCTCCTTGGCGGCGCGGCGGGCCGGGTTGGCCGTCTCGTGCGGGATCTCGTCGAGGCGGTTGCGCACCAGGCGTTCCACCTCGCTGTCCGCGAAGGCCGGCGACCTGAGAGCGTCGGCGAGCAGCCCGAGCGCCTTGGGGAGGCGGGAGACGGGCACCTCGAGGGAGAGGCGGACGCCGGGGTGGTCGGCGTGCGAGTCGAGGGTGGCGCCGCAGCGCTCCAGCTCGGCGGCGAACTCCTCGGCGGAGTGCTTGTCGGTGCCCTCGGAGAAGGCGCGCGCCATGATCGTGGCGACGCCGTCGAGGCCGGCCGGCTCGGCGTCCAGGGGGGCGTCGAGGAGCACCTCGACGGCGACGACCTGCTGGCCGGGGCGGTGGCAGCGCAGCACGGTCAGGCCGTTGTCGAGCGTGCCGCGCTGGGGCGCCGGGAACGCCCAGGGCCGGGCCTCGCCGGGCTGGGGCTGCGGGTGGAAGTCCATGGTCGCGAGCTCGGTCACTTCGCCGACTCCTCGGTCTCGTCGGTGGTCTCGGCTGCTTCCGGGGCCTCGGTCGCGACCGGTTCGTACACGAGCACCGCGCGGTTGTCGGGGCGCAGGCGGGCCTCGGCGATCTCCTGCACCTCCTCGGCGGTGACCTCCAGCACGCGCTTGACGGCGGTCAGAGCGAGTTGCGGGTCGCCGAACAGCACGGCGTACCGGCACAGTTCGTCCGCCCGGCCGGCGACCGTGCCGAGCCGGTCCAGCCACTCGCGCTCCAACTGGGCCTGGGCGCGCTCCATTTCCTCGGCCGTCGGCCCCCGCTCGGCGAACCGGGCGAGTTCCTCGTCGATGGCGGCCTCGATGACGGGCACCTCGACGTCGCCGGAGGTCTTCACGTCCAGCCAGCCGAGGGAGGGTGCCTCTGCGAGCCGCAGCAGGCCGAACCCGGCGGCGACGGCGGTGCGGTCGCGGCGGACGAGACGGTTGTAGAGGCGGGAGGACTCGCCGCCGCCGAGGATCGTCAGCGCCAGGTCGGCCGCGTCGCACGCACGTGTGCCGTCGTGCGGCAGCCGGTAGGCGGCCATCAGGGCGCGCGCCGGGACCTCCTCCTCGACGACCTCCCGCAGCTCGCGGCCGATGACCTCGGGCAGCGAGCCGTCACGCGGCTGGGGCTTGCCGTCGTGGGAGGCGATGGACCCGAAGTACTTCTCGATCCAGGCGAGGGTCTGCTGGGGGTCGATGTCGCCGACGACGGACAGCACCGCGTTGTTCGGCGCGTAGTAGGTGCGGAAGAACGCGCGCGCGTCCTCCAGGGTGGCCGCGTCCAGGTCGGCCATCGACCCGATCGGCGTGTGGTGGTAGGGGTGGCCCTCCGGGTAGGCGAGCGCGGTCAGCCTCTCGAAGGCGGTGCCGTAGGGAACGTTGTCGTAGCGCTGGCGGCGCTCGTTCTTCACGACGTCCCGCTGGTTCTCCATGGACTCGTCGTCGAGCTCGGCGAGAAGGGAGCCCATGCGGTCGGCCTCCAGCCAGAGGGCGAGCTCCAGCTGGTGGGCGGGCATGGTCTCGAAGTAGTTGGTGCGCTCGAAGCTGGTGGTGCCGTTGAGCGAGCCGCCCGCTCCCTGCACCAGCTCGAAGTGGCCGTTGCCCTTGACCTGGGCGGAGCCCTGGAACATCAGGTGCTCGAAGAGGTGGGCGAGCCCCGTGCGCCCCTGGACCTCGTGGCGGGATCCGACGTCGTACCAGAGGCACACCGCCGCGACCGGGGTCAGGTGGTCCTCGGAGAGCACCACGCGCAGGCCGTTGGCCAGGCGGTGCTCGGTCGCTGTCAGGCCGCCGGAGCCTGCCTCGGCTGTGGCCGTGTGACCCATGGGCATGTATGTCCCTTCGATCGCGGAAGCTGTCGCGGAAACCCGCGGTTTCCTGCCGGTCCTGTCACTGTATGCAAGCGTGCCGACCGGTGGCGAAGTTCCCGGGCGACGTACGCCGAGAGCGAGACCACGATTACGGGGTGTGGGGGAGGCTCGCCGTTGACGCGGCGGGGAACGGTGGTGATCGTCGGCTCGGGCCGGGGCGGTGACGAGCGTCGGCGGGCCGGTGCACAGTCCCCTGGGACGGGCCCTGCTCCGCGTTGTCGGTGCCTCGGTCCACAATGGTCGGCGTCAGATTCGTTTTCTTGCCCAGCACAGACGGTGAAGGAGCCGGCAGCGATGGCCCGCCGCAGCACGAAGACCCCGCCACCCGACGACTCGTACGAGGAGAGGATCCTCGATATCGACGTCGTGGACGAGATGCAGGGCTCCTTCCTCGAGTACGCCTACTCGGTCATCTACTCAAGGGCCCTGCCGGACGCCCGCGACGGACTCAAGCCGGTGCACCGGCGGATCGTCTACCAGATGAACGAGATGGGCCTGCGCCCCGAACGCGGCTATGTGAAGTGCGCCCGCGTCGTCGGCGAGGTCATGGGCAAGCTGCATCCGCACGGCGACGCGTCGATCTACGACGCCCTGGTGCGCATGGCCCAGCCCTTCTCGATGCGGGTGCCGCTGGTCGACGGCCACGGCAACTTCGGCTCGCTGGGCAACGACGACCCGCCGGCCGCCATGCGGTACACCGAGTGCCGGATGGCCGAGGCGACGAGTCTGATGACCGAGTCGATCGACGAGGACACGGTCGACTTCGCGCCCAACTACGACGGCCAGGAGCAGGAGCCGGTGGCCCTGCCTGCCGCCTTCCCGAACCTGCTGGTCAACGGCTCGTCGGGGATCGCGGTCGGTATGGCGACCAACATGCCGCCGCACAACCTGCGCGAGGTGATCGCGGCCGCCCGCCACCTGATCAGGTATCCGAACGCGGATCTGGACGCCCTGATGAAGCACGTCCCGGGCCCCGACCTGCCCACCGGCGGCCGGATCGTGGGCCTGCCCGGGATCCGCGACGCCTACGAGACGGGCCGCGGCACCTTCAGGATGCGGGCCACGGTCTCCGTGGAGAACGTGACGGCGCGCCGCAAGGGCCTCGTCGTCACCGAGCTGCCCTTCATGGTCGGCCCCGAGAAGGTGATCGCCAAGATCAAGGACCTGGTGGGTTCGAAGAAGCTCCAGGGCATCGCCGACGTCAAGGACCTCACCGACCGGGAGCACGGCCTGCGCCTGGTCATCGAGATCAAGAACGGCTTCGTGCCGGAGGCGGTCCTGGAGCAGCTCTACAAGCTGACGCCCATGGAGGAGTCCTTCGGCATCAACAACGTGGCCCTGGTGGACGGTCAGCCGCTGACGCTGGGTCTCAAGGAACTGCTCGAGGTCTACCTGGACCACCGCTTCGACGTGGTCCGCCGCCGCTCGGAGTTCCGCCGCGGCAAGAAGCGCGACCGTCTGCACCTGGTCGAGGGTCTGCTGACGGCGCTGGTGGACATCGACGAGGTCATCCGTCTGATCCGCTCCAGCGACAACTCCGCGCAGGCCAAGGAGCGCCTGATGCGGCGCTTCTCGCTGAGCGAGATCCAGACGCAGTACATCCTCGACACGCCGCTGCGCCGCCTCACCAAGTACGACCGCATCGAGCTGGAGGCGGAGAAGGACAGGCTCAATGCCGAGATCGAGGAGCTGACCCGGATCCTGGAGTCGGACGCGGAGCTGCGCAAGCTGGTTTCGAACGAACTGGCCGTGGTGGCCAAGAAGTTCGGCACCGACCGGCGCACGGTGCTGCTGGAGTCCTCCGGTGTCCCGGCCCCGACGGTCCCGCTGCAGGTCGAGGACGCCCCCTGCCGGGTGCTGCTGTCGTCGACCGGCCTGCTGGCGCGCACCGCGAACAACGACCCGTTCGCGGAGGACACCGACGGCAAGCGCGCCAAGCACGATGTGATCGTCTCCGTCGTCCCGGCGACGGCTCGCGGCGAGGTGGGCGTGGTGACGTCCGCCGGGCGACTGCTGCGGGTGAACGTGATCGACCTTCCGCAGCTGCCGGAGACGGCGACGCGCGCGAGCCTGTCCGGGGGCGCGCCGGTCTCGGAGTTCCTCTCCCTGACCGAGGACGAGACGGTGGTGTGCCTGACCACGCTGGACGAGTCCTCCCCCGGTCTCGCCCTCGGCACGGAACAGGGCGTGGTCAAGCGCGTGGTCCCCGACTACCCGGCGAACAAGGAGGAGTTGGAGGTCATCACTCTCAGGGAGGGCGACCGGATCGTCGGCGCGGTGGAGCTGCGCACGGGCGAGGAGGACCTGGTCTTCATCACGGACGACGCCCAGTTGCTGCGCTACCCCGCCTCCCAGGTCCGCCCGCAGGGCCGTCCCGCGGGTGGCGTGGCGGGTATCAAGCTGACCGAGGGCGCCAAGGTGATCTCGTTCACGGCGGTGGACCCGGCGGCCGACGCCGTGGTCCTCACGGTCGCCGGATCGCGCGGCACGCTGGACGACTCGGTGCAGACGACGGCCAAGATGACGCCGTTCGACCAGTACCCGCGCAAGGGCCGCGCCACGGGCGGCGTGCGATGCCAGCGGTTCCTGAAGGGCGAGGACTGCCTGTCGTTCGCGTGGGCGGGCGCGGCCCCGGCCCGGGCCGCACAGAAGAACGGCACGCCGGCCGAACTGCCCGAGATCGACCCGCGGCGCGACGGCTCGGGTGTGTCGCTGCCGAAGACGGTCGCGGCGGTGGCGGGGCCGGTGTAGATCAGTCCTCGAGAACGGCGGGGTCCGCGGGGGCCCCGGCGGTCTCCTTGTCCTGCACATAGCGGAGGACGCCCCACATGCTGTGCTCGTCGGCGTGCGGGGCGTCGTCCGTGCACGCCTGGAGTTCCTTGTCCAGGGCGGCGGTGTCGATACCCGATCCGATGAGGACCAGCCGGGTGAGCCGCTCGTCGCCGGCCTGCCGGGGCTCCGGGTAGAACCTCAGGAACCGCCCCACGGCGTGCACGGCGTACCGGTTGCGCGGATCCGCCGGGCCGAAGTCGACGTACCCCTTGATCCGGTACAGGCCCTCGGGACGGCTGTCGAGGAAGTCCAGCAGACGGCGGGGGTTCATGGGCACGGCGGAGCGGAAGGACAGGCTGTCGTAGGCGGTGTGCAGATGCGCCTGGTGCGCGTCGTGGTGCTCGTCCTGCCGGGGGATGTCGTCGAAGGACAGCTGCCCGATGCGCTCCTCGGCCGGCCGGCAGTCGAAGAGGAACTCCGGGGCGATGCGCCCGTAGGCGGCCGGGACGACGGCGGCACGGTCGGCGAGCGAGCGCACCAGCCGCAGGACCCGCTCGCTGTCCTCGGCCCGGTCCGTCTTGTTGACGACGACGAGGTCGGCGAGGGCCAGATGGCGGTCGAGTTCGGGATGCCTGTCGCGGGTGGCGTCGAACTCGACGGCGTCGACCACCTCGACGAGTCCGCCGTAGACGACGCGCGGCTGCTCGCTGGCGAGCACCATCCGCACGAGTTCCCGGGGTTCGGCAAGCCCGCTGGCCTCGATGACGATGACGTCGGTGCCGGCCGAGGGCTGGGCAAGACGGTCGAGGTAGAGGTCGAGTTCGCTCGCGTCGACGGCACAGCACAGGCATCCGTTGCCGAGGGAGACGGTGGAGTCCCCGAGCGCCCCGGCGACGGCCATCGCGTCGATCTCGATGGCTCCGAAGTCGTTGACGACGGCCGCGATGCGGCTGCCTGCGCTGTGGTGGAGGAGATGGTTGAGCAGGGTGGTCTTGCCGGAGCCCAGGAATCCGGCGAGTACGACGACCGGAATCTGCTGCGGACTCGACGACTGGGTCACTGTGCGCCCTTTCTCACACCCGTGCGTGCGCCGGCGCGCGGATCGGCGGGCGTGCGGGGACGGCTCGCGGACCGGCTCGCGCCGAAGCGGGTCGGCTCTCGTACCAGGACTGATTGCCGACCCAGGATACGAGTGCGGAGAAACCAGCCTCCTCTCCGCCTCCCGGCCGATCAGAGCCGCTCGGCACCCTGGGAGACGGCAAGCGCGCCGCCCATCGCTCGCGGGTCCCCACCCGTCGACCCGCACCCGTCGACCGGCGGACGGTCGCCTGAGTCGGGGTTGGCATGGTCACACAGAGGCATGGGACAGGGCCCTGTTCTCCCGAAGCTACGGGAAGTGACAAGTAGCTCTCTGTGATCGGAGTGACGCCCGGTCAGGGAGCGCGAGGTTCTGGCCGCCGGTGGACACCCGCGCGTAGCCGATGAGGATCTCGGTGCGGTGGGCGGGCTCGGCGACGAGGAGGTCGAACGGGTCGGGCTCCGAGGGGATGCTCACGCCCGGGATTCCGACAGAAAAGGGTGTCTCGTGGTTCTTGAAACACCTTGGTTTTCGAAGGACTTCTTGAAGGTTCTGAGGGGTTGTCGGGCGGTCCGCCCACCAGTCTTCAGTAAACGATGGTTTTTCGACGGAAGGGAGTGCACTGCCAGGCACCTTCCGGTGTGCTGGAGAACAACCCGGCTGCTCCGTGCCGAACCGGGGTGGCGGCGGGCCATGACCCGCCGCCGTCCGTTGTGGCGTCTTAGTGGAATTCGCCTGCGTGTTCCTCGCACCACTGGCGGAAGGTCCGCGGGGCGATGCCGGTGAGGTTGGTGATGTCGTCGCTGATGACTCCGGCGCGTCCGGCGCGGAACAGCTCGTTGAGGTTCTGCACGGCGGCGGCCATCTCGGGTGGGGTGCCCTGCTCGATGCTCCGCTGGGCGAACTGCTCGGGGGTGACCGGCACGAACTCGATCGGCCGTCCCAGGACGTCGGCGAGGATCTCCACCTGCTCGCGGGCGGTGAGCGCCTGCGGGCCGCCCAGGATGTAGGCGCGGCCGGCGTGGCCGTCCCGGGTGAGGGCGACGGCGGCGACGCGGGCGATGTCGAAGGTGTCGACGGGCACGGTCTTGCCGGGGTCGCTCGCGTCGTAGACGCGGCCTTCGTCGCGGATCGTGGGCAGCCACCACGTCGCGTTCGACATCAAGGTGTTGGCGCGCAGGTAGGTGACGTCGAGCCCGGAGTCGCGGAAGACCTGGTCGCGGGCGGCGATCCTGGATCCGATCATGGGCAGCGGTTCCAGGACGGTACCGATGGAGGACAGCACCACGATCTTGCGCACTCCGGCGGTGCGGGCGGCCTTGATCATGTTCTCGGCCTGTGCGGGCAGCGGGGCGAGCTGCATGAAGAAGACGCCGTCGACACCGCGGGCGGCCTCGGTCAGGCTCTCGGCGTCGTCCAGGTCGCCGACGGCGATGTCGACGCCGGCCGGGATCAGTTCGGCGCGCGAGGCACCGCGGACCAGGGCCCGCACGTGGTGGCCCTGCTCGTGGAGCTGGGTGACCAGGGCCCCGCCGACGTTTCCGGTGGCTCCGATGATGAGGAAGGAGGACATGACGGATCCTTTCGGGATCGATGGGTGGTGGAGCGATTGATGAAGGGGAGAAGCCCGGCTACCAGGGCAGGTCGCCGTCGCGGTCGCGGAAGGTCCCGGTCACGCCGCCCGGTCCGTCGAGGGCGTGGGCGATGACGGCGTCGGTTCCGTCCTTCACGGAGTGGCCCTGGCCGCCGCTGAGGTCGGTCGCGGACAAGCCGGGATCGGCGGCGTTGATGCGCATGTGGGGCAGCAGCCGCGCGTAGCGGGCGGTGAGCATGTTGATCGCGGCCTTCGAGGCGCCGTAGAGCGGGGAGCCGAAGCGCGATTCGATCCGGCTGTCGTCGTGGAAGAGGCCGAACGAGCCCAGGCCGCTGCTGACGTTGACGATGCGGGGGTTCGTGCTGCGTTCGAGCAGCGGCAGGCACGCGTGGATCATGCGCACGTAGCCGACGCCGTTGGTCAGCAGTACCGCGGTGGCATCGTTCGGGGTGCAGTCCTTCGCGTCGGCCACGGGGCCGGTGATGCCGGCGTTGTTGACCAGCACGGCCAGGTGGCCCTCGGCCTGCTCGACGAAGTCGGCGGCGTGCTCGACCGACGCGTCGCAGGTCACGTCCAGTTCCAGGAACCGGGCGCCGACCTCGTCGGCGGCGGGCTTGTCCAGGTCGGGGTTGCGGGCGGTGAGGTAGACGCGGTACCCCGCCTCCACCAGGCGCCGGACCGTCTCCAGGCCGATGCCCTTGTTGCCGCCGGTGACCAGCGCGAGCGGTGCCTCCGTGGTCGGAGTGTTCATCTCTGGCTTCCTTTTCTCGCGGCGCCAGATCGAGTCTGGCCCGCGGGAGCCGGGGCAGCGTGGCCCAGGTCGGGCCACCCAAGGAGTCGGGCGGCGCGTCGACAATCAGGCCATGACCACCGAGAATGCAGCTGTGAGCGAGGGACCGGATCTGGCGACGATGCTGCGCTCCTGGCGTGCCCGGCTCCGCCCGGAAGATGTCGGCTCTCCCTTCGCCCGGGGTACGCGCCGCACGCCCGGGTTGCGGCGCGAGGAGGTGGGCTGGCTCGCCGGTGTCTCGCCCGACTACCTCAAACGCCTCGAACAGGGCCGCGCGCACCCCAGCGCGGCCGTCCTGCGGGCGCTGTCCCGCGCCCTGCGACTCACCGAGGCCGAGTTCAAGCTGGCCTGCCGCCTCGCCGGCCACGCCGCCGAGCTCGACGGGACCGTCCCCCAGCTGATCGGCCCCACCGTGCAACGGCTGCTCAGCCGCCTGGCCGACGCGCCGATCGCGGTCTTCGACGCGGCCTGGACCCTGCTGGAGCACAACGAGCTGTGGGCGGCCCTGCACGGCGACACGCAACGCCGCGCCGGCCGCGAGACGAATCTGGTCTGGCGCACCTTCCACAACGACCCCGGCAGGGTCCGGCACCCCTCCCCGGAGGACCATCGAGCCTCCCTGGTCGCCGACCTTCGCGACGTCGCCTCGCGCTACCCGGCCGACCGCCAGCTGTCCGCCATGATCAGCGACCTGCGCCGGTCGAACACCGACTTCGCCCGACTGTGGGACGGCTCCGCCGTCGCGCACCACGCCGGCGAACGCAAGATCATCGACCACCCGCAGGTCGGCGCGATCGAACTCGACTGCGACGTGCTCTCCCTCCACGGCGCGGACCTGCGCATCATCGTCTTCACCGCGGCCCCCGACAGCGAAGCCGCCGACAGGCTCCGGCTCCTGACCGTCATCGGCCTCCAGGACATGACCTCGCCGACCCCCAGCTCACCCGCCCACGCGAAGGATCGCGGCCTGGGGACCGCCTGAGCCCGCAACGTTCACCTCAACGTGTGCCACGCCTGACAAGCGATTTCAAACCGAGGGATATGGCTACTGCACGAACTTCCGCGCGCACCGGCCTCGTTCGGCTGATCGCTCCGCAGTCGGCACATAGGAGAGGGGTAAGGGGCCTCCCGCACAGTTCGGTGATGTCGGGTCAACGAACCACCAGGAGGCCCGGGTGTCCCGCGGTGGCGTGCTCGCTCCGTCCGCGTCCAGCTCCGAACGGCCGTCGGCGCCTCGGATACAGCGGCTTCATCGGCCGCCTCGGCCAGGCCTCGACGGTCTTCTCGTGAGCGATGACCGCGCGCCGCGTAGTGGCACGCCGCGTCGCGGTGGTAGTTCTGCATGATGACCTGCCGCAGGGCCTCGGCCTGCGGGCCGGGCCGGTGATCCGGCCCGTGACGGAGGTGTTCGAGTAGCCGACAGGCGGCAGTTCCCGTGTCGCCCGGCCCCGGCCGCATGGCCGGGGCCGGGCGAGGGTCTGGTTCAGTCGGCCCGGTAGCGGGAGGCGAGAGCGGGGCTCTGGCCGCCGAACGCGGCGAGGTCGGCCTGGAAGACGGCGTCGAGCAGGCCGGCGTCCTCGACGCCGGGGGCGCAGACGACCTCGCCGAGTTCGAGACCGCGCAGGCCGGCGGTGACGACGTCCTCGGCGCTCATGCGGGGCACGACGCTCATGTCGAGGCCCTGGCGGGTGTGGAACTCGGTGGCGACCACGCCCGGGCACAGCACCTGGACCTGGACGCCGGTTTCCTCCAGTTCGGCGCTGAGGGTCTGGGACATGGCGACGAGGTGGGCCAGGCTGCCGGCGTAGACGGCGCGGCGGGGCATGACGGACTTGTCGGCGGGGCCGCTGAAGGCGATCATCCCGGCCACGTTGATGATTTGTCCCTCGCCGCGGTCCTGCATGCCGGCGACGGCGGCGCGGGTGAGCATGGTCGGTGCGACGACCTTGACGTGGACGAGTTCGCGGGCCTTGTCGGCGGGCAGCTGGGCCAGCGGCATGTAGTGGGCGACTCCGGCGTTGTTGACGAGCATGGTCAGCGGCTCGGTGGCGCAGATGTCGGCGACGGTGTCGACGCCGATGTCGGTGGACAGGTCCGCGGCGACGGTGCGGACGGTGACCTCGGGGTGGGCGGTGGCGAACTCCTCCAGGCGGTCCTTGTTGCGGCCGACGATGATCAGGTCGTAGCCGTCGGCTGCGAGGCGTTCGGCGAAGGCCTTGCCGATGCCGGAGGTGGCGCCGGTGACGAGGGCGAGCTTGCTCACGGGAGTGTTTCCTAATCCTTGAGTAAGCGGTTCCGGTCGGCTCCGTCAGGGGCGGCCCGGACTGTTGATGTGGCGCGGTTTGCGGCGGCCTCGTGGGCACCGGGCTGACCCCTCTGGGTTCCCGGTCCTCTGAGACCTTCTGAAAGAGCGGTGGCGCCCGGTGTCTTCGGGCCGCTGCGAAACCCACCGGCCTGTGCTGAACGTTGATCGTCGTGGTGCGAGCCCACCGCACGGTGACCCCCGCGAACTCCGCGAGCCGTTCGAGCTCTGATCGAGACCGGGGCCCGCGCGGTGCGCTGGTGCCGCGAACGGCTGATGAGATGGCGGACCGTCGAGTCCTGGGATTAGGTCGCCGCGTGGCCCGCACAGGCTTGTCACCTGCGCAAACACACGATGAGAGGGGAACGGCTCGAGCATGTTCTGCGGGATCGACTGGGCCGAGTCGCACCACGATGTGGCCCTGGTAGATCAAGACGGCCAGCTGGTGGCCAAGTGCCGCATCAGCGACGACCTCGCCGGCTACCGGCTGCTGCTGGACCTGCTCGCCGAGCACGGCGACAGCCCCGAGACGCCGATACCAGTGGCCATCGAGACCTCCAGCGGCCTGTTCCCGGCCGTCCTGCGCACCGGCAGGCGGAAGATCTTCGCCATCAACCCGCTCGCCGCCGCCCGCTACCGCGACCGTCACGGCGTCTCGCGCAAGAGGGCGCCGGGCCCAGGCGTGCAGGGGGAAGCCGGCTTCGAAGATCGCGGTGGCCATGGGCAGGCCCTGGTCACCCAGCCCGATGAAACCCACGACGGGTCGTTCAGGGAATCGTGCTCGTGTCATGCCTCCACGGTCGGCGAGGACCGTGCGACCAGCCAGTAGACCGGTTTTCCTGGGAATGGCAGTACCAGGCTGGTCATCGACTCGTTTGCCACAATCGACGGTATGGCGACCACAGAACTCGGCGCGGCCCTGCGCCACTGGCGCGATCACGTCCCGCCCCAGGCCGTCGGCCTGCCCGGCGGGGGTCGCCGGCGTGCCGCCGGGCTGCGCCGCGAGGAGCTGTCCCAGCTGGCCGGCATCTCCGCCGACTACATCATCCGGCTGGAACAGGGACGCGCCACCACCCCCTCACCCCAGATCGTAGAAGCCCTGGCCCGCGCCCTGCGGCTCACCCAGGACGAACGCGCCCACCTGTTCCGCCTGGCCGGCCTCGCGCCGCCCGGGCCCGGCATGGTCCCGCGGCACATCACCCCCGGCGTCCACCGCATGCTGGACCGCCTGGCCGGCACACCCGTCGCCGTCTTCGACGCCGCCTGGAACCAACTGCTCGCCAACCCCCTCTACACGGCTCTCATGGGCGAATGGCAGGGCGACGACCTCAACGGCGTCTGGCGCAACTTCCTCAACCCCGACCACCGCGTGCGCCAGACCCCCGAATCCAGGGGCGCCCTGCAGGCCTCCCTCGTCGCCGACCTGCGCAGCACCGCCGCCCGCTACCCCGACGACGCAAACCTCAAGGCCCTCATCGCCGAACTGCGCCGCCGCAGCGCCCACTTCGAGACGCTGTGGGAGTCGGGCGCGGTCGCCGAGCACCAGGCCGCCCGCAAGACCATCGACCACCCCATTGTCGGCGCGCTGACCCTGGACTGCGACATCCTCAGCGTCACCGGCAGCGACCTGCGGATCATGGTCTACTCCACCCAGCCCGGCACCGAGGACGCCGACCGGCTGGCGCTCCTGAACGTCATCGGGACGCAGTCCCTCCTCGGGTGAGAAGCGATCTACAAACCGAGGGATACGGCTGCTGCTCGAACTTCCGCGCGCATCGGCCTCGTCTTGGCGATGGGCTGGTCCGGATATCGCTTGGGCAGGTCGATGGCGTCCATCACCGGCCGGTAGGCGGTGTTGTTGCACTTCAGCTCCGGGGCGTTCGGCAGCGGCGAGAGCATCCGCCGCCAGTGGTTGCAGTACGACGAGCGCAGCACCGTCCGCACCCGGGCCCGGTAACGGGCCTCGTTGCCGCGGCCTCCGCCGCCAGCGCCTTCAGCGTGGACTCCCCGGCCACCGGATGGATCACCTTGCGGACCGTGCCGCCCGGCTCCGCGACCGCTGCCTCCGCCAGCCGCAGCAGGATGCCCTCCTTGCCGCGGACCCGCTTGAGTTCCTTGTCGAACTCGCCCTCGACCTTCTTCTCCGCCCGCGTGTTGATCTTCTGCACGAGCTGGATGAGCAGCTCCACCATCGAGTCGATGATCTCCGTCTCCCGTACGTGGCACAGTGTCGAGAGCAGCGTGCAGCGCACCGGTCCGGCCGCCGTCCGCAGGTCCGAGGAGTATTCCTTCGCCGCCCGCGCCCGCCAGGCCGCGACCAGCTCTCATCGCTCGCACCGAATACGCGAGGTCCGGCACCAGACCGGTGCCGGACCTCCTGCACACCTCAGGCCAGGGCCGGCACCGACACCGGTGGCTCCGGACCCACATAGCGGGCCGCCGGGCGGATGATCTTCGCTTCCTCCGCCTGTTCCAGGAGGTTGGCGCTCCAGCCGACCACCCGGGCCGTCGCGAAGGTCGGAGTGAACATCTCGCGTGGAAGGCCGCAGAGTTCCATGACCACACCCGCATAGAACTCCACGTTCGTGTGAAGCTCCCGGCCGGGCTTCAGTTCGGCGAGGATGGCCTCCACGTGACGCTCCACCTCGATCGCGAACTCGACCAGGGGGCCGCCGAACCGTTCCGCGATACCGCGCAGCATCCGCGAACGCGGGTCCTCCGTGCGGTAGACAGGGTGCCCGAAGCCCATGATGCGGTCGCCCGCGAGGACGCGTTCGCGGATCCATGAATCGATGCGGTCGGGCCTGCCGATCGCATCCAGCGTGTCCAGGGCGCGACTCGGCGCCCCGCCGTGCAGCGGACCGGACAGAGCACCCACGGCGCCCACCAGGGCCGCCGCCACATCCGCCCCCGTGGACGCGATCACCCGCGCCGTGAACGTTGATGCATTGAATCCATGATCAATGGTTGATATCAAGTACTGCTCGACGGCCCGCGCACGTGCCGCGTCCGGTTCCGAACCGGTCAACATGTACAGGTAGTTGGCGGCGTGCGACAGATCCGCCCGCGGCTCGATCGGGTCACGCCCCCTGCCCAGCCGGTACAACGCCGCCAGCAGCGTGGGGACGGCCGCGCTCGCGGCGAGGGCGTCCTCGCGCCGCTGGTCCGCGTCGATGTCGTACACCGGCCGGAACCCCTTTGACGCCCCGAGCAGCGAAAGCGCCGTACGCAGCCCCGACAGCGGACCGGACCGCCCGCTCGCCGCAGCCACCGCGGGAAGCGCGGCCCGTACGTCGCCGGGGAGCCGGCGCAGTTCCGCGGTGTGCGCGGCGAAGGCCGAGCGCTGCGCCGCGTCGGGCAGTTCGCCGTGGACCATCAGGTGCCAGACATCCTCGAACCCACGGGTCCGCGCGAGTTCGACGGCCGAGTACTGGCGGTAGTGGTAGAAGCCCTCCGCCCCCCTGACGTCACCCAACGCCGTGTCGGTGACGACGACACCCGCGAGTCCCCGCGGAACGTCGACAGAGGTGGATATGGCCCTGTTGATCGGCATGTTCCCTCCTTGCACTTGACCCGACTGTCCATGGTTGATTATTCGGTTGTCAATATTGATTGAATCAATGCTCCATCCCTGGGTACGGTGTCGGCCATGAGGGATCAACAAGCGGCTTCCGGTCGCGACGCGGGTCGGCTCACCACCAAGGAGGCCGCCGAGCTGCTCGGCGTGAAGCCCGAGACCGTCTACGCGTATGTCAGCCGCGGACAGCTCACCAGCCGACGCGAGTCCGGCGGCCGTGGCAGCACCTTCGACGCCAAGGAGGTGGCGGCACTCGCCCGGCGCAACAGGCGCGAACCGGCCGGGATGTCACCCACCACCGGCGATCTCTCGGTCCGTACCGGCATCACCCTGATCGACAGGGACCGGTATTACTACCGCGGCGTCGACGCCACCGAGCTGGCCGCCCGCCACTCCTACGAGGAGATCGCCGAGTGGCTGTGGACCGGACGACTGCGGCCGGGAATCACCTTCACCGCCCCGGACGCCACCGTCGCCGTCGCCCGACGAGCGGTGAACGCCCTGCCCGAGCACAGCGGCCCCCTCGACCGGCTGCGGGTGGCGGCGATCGCGGCCGCCACCGCCGACCCGCTCCGCTACGACCTGTCGCCGGACGCGGTCCTCGGCACCGCGCGCACCCTCATCCCCACCCTCGTCGCCGCCCTGCCGCCACGGCGTCACGACCACCGCGACGACGAGCCTCTGGCCCGGCGCCTGTGGGGGCGGCTCACCGGCCGCGATCCCGACGAGGCGTCACTGCGCGCGCTGGACACGGCGCTCGGACTGCTCGTCGACCATGACCTGGCCGCCTCGACCCTCGCGGTTCGCGTCGCCGCTTCCGCCCGCGCGCACGCGTACGCCGCCGTCTCGGCCGGGCTCGGCGCGCTGGAGGGCCCTTTGCACGGCGCGGCCAGCAGCCTCGCGCACCGGATGCTTCTGGAGGTCCTGGACCGGGGCACCGCGGTCCCCGTGGTGGCCGACGAACTGCGCGCCGGACGCCGGATCCCCGGCCTCGGGCACCGCCTGTATCCCGGCGAGGACCCCCGCGCGCACACGCTGTTCGCGCTGCTGGAGGACATGCCGTCCGCAGCACCCGCGCTGGCGGCGGCCCGGGACATCGAGTCCACAGCGGCGCGCCGCACTCCTCTGCACCCGAACGTCGATCTCGCCCTCGCCGTTCTCACGGTCTCCTCCGGTATGGACGCCACGGCCGGCGAGACCGTCTTCGCCGTCGCGCGCACGGCGGGCTGGATCGCGCACACCCTGGAGGAGTACGAGGAGCGGCCGCTGCGCATGCGTCCGAGCGGGCGCTATGCCGGAGCGCGTCCACCGCAGCCGCTCCCTCAGTGAGCCGCGTGCGCGTCCGCCCGCATCCACTCACCGAACGTGCTCCTCACACTCCCCCGCACTCTGGTGCGCGCCCCGAACGCGCCCCGTAGGCACGGCTGGAAGTCACCGTCGAACGAGTCAGGTTAGGCTTACCTCCGTGAGTACGTGTACGACTGCGTCACGGGACCTCGACGAGCCCCTCGCGGGTACCGCGGCGCCCGCGCGGACCTGGCTGCTCGTGGAGCAGCCCGGCCCGTGGGGCCCCCAGGCGCTCACATCCAGCCATCTGGATCCGGCGCTCGGCCGGGCTCTGGAGGCCGCCGCGGAGGGCACCGGCGTACGCGTCGCGCTGATCCGCCGCCCCGGCCGGCACGCCGACTGCGGCACGCCCTCCGAACGGCAGGTGTACGCGGCTCACACCGTTCCCGGGAACGTCTGGCTGTTCGCCGCCACGACATCCGAGCCGGAACGACTGCTCGATCTGGACTTCACCGCGCTCGGCACGGGTGACCCGCACAGCTTCGACGCGGTCTTCGAGGGACGGCCGCACACCGGTGAGCCGCTCGCCTTCGTCTGCACCAACGGCAGGCGGGACCGTTGCTGCGCCCTCCTCGGCCGCCCCCTCGCGGCCGAGCTGACCGCCTCCGGGGTCGACGGCGTCTGGGAGGTCACCCATCTGGGCGGCCACCGCTTCTCCCCCACCCTGCTCGTCCTGCCGTTCGGATACGCGTACGGCCGGGCCCAGGCTCCGCACGTCAAGGACGTCCTCCAGGGCGTGCGCGAGGGCCGGGTCGTGGTCGAGGGGTGCCGCGGCAGCTCCGCCTGGGAACGGCCCGCACAGGCGGCGGAACTCGCGGTGCGCACGGCGGCCCACGAGTACGCGGCCGACACCCTGACCGTCCTGCGCACGGACGGCGCCGCACCGCACTGGGAGGTCACCGTCGCCCACACCGACGGCCGGCTGTGGCGCGTCGTCGTGGCACACGGCGCCTCCGCGCCACCACGCCCGGAGAGCTGCGGCTCGATGCTCGGCTCCCCGGCACGGATGGACGTCGTGTCGGTACGGGAGCTGCGTGCCGCCGCGGTCGTCGCCGACCCGGCGCACTGTTGAGACGCGAGCCCTGAACGGCATGCGGTCGCCCCGGGACACGGACCGCACGGGCGCACCCCGGGTAATCCACGCCACACCCCCCTACGGCACCGTGCGCCCGTCCCCGTACCGTCGTACCCATGAGCCCCTCTGCCCCGGCACGACGACTGCGCCTCGGTCTGCCGCGGCGGATGTTCTCGCAGGTCCTGCTGATGCAGGTGGCGATCGCCGCGGGTGTGGCCGTGCTCGCCACCGGACTGTTCCTGGCGCCGCTCAGCCGTCTGCTCGACGATCAGGCGATGCGCCGGGCCCTCGCGATCGCGCAGACCACGGCGGCCCAGCCGCAGATCGCCAGGGATCTGCAGGCAACGCTGCCGTCGCCCCGTGGGCCGGTGCAGAAGGAGGCGGAGCGCATCCGCAGGGCCAGCCACGCCGAGTACGTCGTGGTGATGAACACGAGGGGTGTGCGCTGGTCCCACCCCGATGCCTGGCAGATCGGCAAGATCGTCTCGACCGACCCGAGCGAGGCTCTGGCCGGCAGGGAGATCATGCAGATCGACAGCGGCACCCTCGGCCGCTCGGCCCGCGGCAAGGTGCCGCTGCGCGACGGACACGGCAGGATCATCGGCGCGGTCTCGGTGGGCATCGAGTACGACAACGTCCGGGCCCGGCTGATCCACGCGATACCGGGGCTGTTCGCGTACGCGGGCGCGGCCCTGGCGATCGGCGCGCTGGCCGCGTACCTGATCTCCCGCAGGGTCCAGCGGCAGACCCGTGACCTCGCCTTCTCGGACATCTCGGCGCTGCTCGCCGAGCGCGAGGCGATGCTGCACGGCATCAGGGAGGGCGTCGTCGCCCTGGATCCCGCGGGCCGGGTGCGCCTGCTCAACGACGAGGCCCAGCGCCTGCTGGGCCTCGGTGACGAGGTAGTCGGCCGCTCCCTCGACGAGGCCCTCGGCGCGGGCCGTACGACCGATATGCTGGCCGGACGGGTCACGGGCACCGACCTGCTCACCGTGCGCGGGCACCGGGTCCTCGTCGCCAACCGCATGCCCACCGAGGACGGAGGTGCCGTCGCCACCCTGCGCGACCGCACCGAACTGGAGCGCCTCGGCCGCGAACTGGACTCCACACGCGGTCTGATCGACGCCCTGCGCGCGCAGGACCACGAACACGCCAACCGCATGCACACGCTTCTGGGGCTCCTGGAACTGGAGATGTATGAGGACGCCGTGGAGTTCGTGGGCGAGGTGGTGGGCGACCACAGAGCCACGGCGGAACAGGTGACCGAGAAGATCCACGATCCGCTGCTGGCGGCCCTGTTGGTGGGCAAGGCCACGGTCGCCGCCGAGCGTGGCGTGGCGTTGTGGATCGCGGACACGACGCTGCTGCCCGACCGGCTGATCGACCCAAGAGGACTGGTCACGATCGTCGGCAACCTGGTCGACAACGCACTCGACGCCGTCGCGGGTACCCCGCACGCGCGTGTGGAGGTCGAACTGCGCGCGCAGGGGCGCACAGCGATCCTCAGGGTGCGCGACACAGGTCCCGGAATACCCGCCGAGCGGCGGGAGCTGATCTTCACGGACGGCTGGTCGACCAAGCAGCCACCGGCGCACGGCAAGCGCGGCATCGGGCTGTCCCTGGTACGCCGTCTCGCCGAACGCCAGGGCGGTGGCGCCCAGGTGGCCGAGGCGGACGGAGGAGGCGCGGAGTTCGTCGTCGTCCTCCCCGAGGCGCTCGAGGACCCGGCGCCGGCCTCCGCGGACAGTGGGGACCTCGTCCGGGCCCGTCAGGCACCGGCGGGCAGGGCGCCGGTCCCGGACCCACCCGCCCCGATTCCCGGGGAGGAGTCGCGATGACCCGGCCGATCGACGTACTGGTCGTGGACGACGACCCCCGGGTCGCCCGGGTCAACACCGCGTACGTGGAGAAGGTCGCCGGTTTCCGGGTGGCCGGCCAGGCGCACAACGCGGCCGATGCCCTGATGCAGTTGGAGACCCTGCCCCACCTGGACCTGGTCCTGATGGACCACTGCCTGCCCGACGGCACGGGGATCGCGGTATTGCAGGAGATGCGCCGGCGCGGTGTCCAGACGGATGTGATCATGGTGACGGCGGTCCGTGACGTCCGGACCGTCCAGGCCGCGATGCGGCACGGCGCGCTCCAGTACCTCGTCAAGCCGTTCGCCTTCGCGGGCCTGCGCGCCAAGCTGGAGGCGTACGCCGAGCTGCGCCGCACCCTCGACGGCGGCGGTGAGGCCGAACAGCCGGAGGTCGACCGGATCTTCGGCGCCCTGTCGGCGGGTTCGGAGCCGGGGCTGCCCAAGGGGCACTCGGCGACGACGGCGGAACTGGTACGCCGTGCCCTCGTGGAAGCCCCCGGACCGCTGTCCGCCCAGGAGATCGCCGAGCGGACCGGGCTGAGCCGCCAGACCGCCCAGCTCCTGGAGCGCACAGGACGGGCCACGCTGACCCTGAAATACGGCGACGCGGGCCGCCCCGAGCATCGCTACGCGTGGGCGACCCGCGCCTGAGGCACGGCCCGTCGGGCTCAGCCCGTGGCCTTCTTGACGAACTCCGTGGTGTACGTCTTGCCGAGGTCGATCGTGGCGTTCTTGATGTTGGGGTTGAACGCCTTGAGGACCTTCTCGACGGTCTGTGGACCGTCCTCGGGCATCACACCGTCCTTGGTGAACATCGGCAGCGTGCTCTTGATCGCGCTCGCGTAGAGCGTCCTGTCGCCCTTCGAGTAGTCGGCCGGCATCTTGGCGGCGATCTCGTTCGCGGAGTGCGCGGACATCCACGTGAGGGTCTTGACGAACGCGTTGGCAAGCTTCTGGACGGTGTCCTTGTGGCTGTTGACCCAGTCCGTCTGCATGTACAGGCTCGACGACGGGTACGGGCCGCCCAGTGCCTCCTGCGACCCCTGCGGTGTCCGCATGTCGACGAGCACCTGGCCGAGGTTCTTCTGCAGGACGGTGGCGACGGTCGGGTCCGTGGTCATGCCGGCGTCGATGGAACCCTGCTGGAGCGCGGAGATGAACGTCGGACCGGCGCCGACGGCGACCGGGCTGAACTCGCTGACCTGCACGCCGTTCTTGACCGCGAGGTACTTGGTGAGGAAGTCGGTGGAGGAGCCGAGACCGGTGACGCCGAGCTTCCCGCCCTTGAAGTCCTTGGGCGAGGTGATGTCCTTGGCGCGCTTTTCGGAGACGATCTCCACCTCGCCGGGTGCGTGCGAGAACTGCACCACGGACTCGACCTGCTTGCCCTTGGTCTGCAGGTCGAGCGTGTGGTCGTAGAAGCCGACGGCACCCTGCACCTGGCCGGAGACGAGCGCGGTCTCGGCCTGCACACCGGCCGGCTCGCTCAGCAGTTCCACGTCCAGGCCTTCGGCGTCGAAGTAGCCGAGCCGCTGGGTGAGCATGGCCGGCAGGTAGATGACCTTGTCCAGGCCACCCACCATGATCTTGACCTTCTCGCCCTTGCCGTCGCCCTTGCTGCCGTAGTCCGACGAGGCGGTGGTGGCCGCGTCGTTGGCGCAGGCGGTGAGCGAGGTGACGGCGAGCAGGCCGGCCGCGGCGAGGGCGGCGATTCTGGCGGAGTTGCGCATGGCGGTTCACGTCCTTGTGGGAGGGCGGTGCGGGGTGCGAGCGGATGCTCGAGGAGGTGTTGAAGGAAGCTTCCGGGGCGGTCAGTGCCCGGAGTCCGACGGCTTCCAGCGGAAGATGCGGCGCTCGGCGAAGGTGAGCAGCCCCTCGGCCAGCAGCGCGACGACCGCGAGGATGACCATCGCGGCGTAGACGCCGGCCGCGTTGAAGGTGCCCTGCGACTGGGCGACGAGCAGACCGATGCCCTTCGTCGCGCCGATGTACTCGCCGACGATGGCGCCGATGAGGGCGAAGCCGAAGCTGACGTGGAGGCTGGTGAAGATCCAGGAGGTGGCCGACGGAATGACGACCTGGAGTGTCACCCGGCGGTCGCTGGCGCCCAGGATGCGGGCGTTGGCGACGAGGTTGCGGTCGACCTCGCGGGCGCCCTGGAAGGCGTTGAAGAAGACCGGGAAGAAGACCAGGACGACGGCGGAGGCGACCTTGGAGGACGGTCCGAGTCCGAACCAGATCACGAAGATCGGGGCGAGGACGATCCTGGGTATGGAGTTGAGCACCTTGATGTAGGGACCGAGGACATCGGCGAGGAAGGCGATCCGCCCGAGCGCGATGCCGAAGACGACACCGGCGATCACGCCGAGGATCCAGCCGAGCAGTGCCTCGTGGAGGGTGACCCAGATCTGTTCGCCGAGCGCTCCCTGTGCGGTGCCGTGCATCACCCAGGTGGAGATCTGGTCCCAGATCTTCGATGGCATCGAGAAGTTGAACGGGTCGATGACCTGGCTCCGGGAGAGCACCTCCCAGAGGCCGAGCACGGCGACCAGGAGCAGCACACGGACCAGCAGGACGACGGCCTTGCGTCTGCGGGCGGCACGCGCGCGTGAGTGGGCGCGGCCGGTCTTGGCGGTGTCGACGGGAGCGGGCGCGGAGACGACATCAGGCGACATGGGCGGCACCCCTCTCGCGCGTGATGCGGACCTCTTCGCCCAGGGACTCCCAGATCTCGCGGTAGATCTCGATGAACCGCGGCTCCAGGCGCACCGACTCGACCTTGCGCGGGCGGGGCAGGTCGATGTCGAAGACCTGCTTCACGGTGGCGGGACCGGCGGTCATCACGACCACCTTGTCGGCCAGCGCGATCGACTCCTCCAGGTCGTGGGTGACGAAGACGACCGAGGCGCCCGTGCCCTCCCACAGCTCCAGCAGCTCGTCCGACATCAGCGCCCGGGTCTGCACGTCGAGCGCCGAGAACGGCTCGTCCATCAGCAGGATCTCGGGGTCGTTGACGAAGGTGGCGGCGAGGGCGACACGCTTGCGCTGACCGCCGGAGAGCTGGTGCGGGTAGCGGTCCTCGAAGGCCGCGAGCCCCACCCTGGCCAACCACTCACGGGCCTTCTGCCTGGCCTCCGCATGCGGCAGGCCGCGGAAACGCGGACCCGCCATGACGTTGGACAGGACCGTGCGCCAGGGGAACGTGGCGTCCTGCTGGAAGACGAAACCGACCTTGTCCCCGACTCCCGAGACCGGCTCCCCGGCCACCAGGACGTCACCCTCGGTGGGCTCCTCCAGGCCGCTGACCAGGGTCAGGGTCGTCGACTTGCCGCATCCGGTGGGTCCGACGACGGCGACGAACTCGCCGCGCCCGACAGTCAGGTCCAGGTCCCTGACAGCCGTGTGCAGACCACCTGACGGGGTCCGGAAGGTCTTGCTCGCGCCCCGTAGCTCGATGGCGGGGCTGGTGTCTGCGCTCATGGCCCGGGACGGTAGGCGGGGCGCGGGCCACGGCAGGAGTCTTCCGGGCGCAACCTCGACTTCTGCTTGCAAGAGTCTGTTGTGCTCTTTTTGCTCGCGCTACAACTGCGGAGCCGAAACACGGGCGTAACGCCCGCACGGCCTGGGGAGAAAGAGGCCCGATGATTGACGTCCTGGTCGTGGACGACGACTTCCGTGTCGCCGAGATCAACGCCAAGTACGTGGGAAAGGTTCCCGGCTTCCGGGTCACCGCCCGCGCGCACAGCGCTGCCCAGGCGCTCACCGCAGTGGAACGCGCCCCGATCGACCTGGTGCTGCTCGACCACTACCTGCCCGATCAGACGGGGCTCGACCTGGTCCACCGCATGCGCGACCGCGGCCACGGCACGGACGTCATCATGATCACTGCCGCGGGCGACGTGGCGACCGTCCAGGCCGCCATGCGTCTGGGCGCCCTGCACTACCTGGTCAAACCGTTCACCTTCGCGGCCCTGCGCACCCGTCTCGACTCCTACGCCGCCCTGCGCCGCACCGTCGACCGTGTCGGCGGCCGGGGGGTGGCCGGTCAGGAGCAGGTGGACCGGATCTTCGGCGCCCTGCGGACCACGCCCGCGGTCCCGTCGCCGAGGCTGCCCAGCGGCCACTCCGAACCGACGACGGACCTCATCTGCGAGGTGCTGCACCGGGCCGGCCGGCCACTCTCCGCGCACGAGGTGGCGGCCAGGACGGGCCTGAGCCGCTCCACCGCCCAGCGCTATCTGCGACACCTCGAACAGGCGGGCCGGCTGTGCCTGTCCCTGAAGTACGGCGACACGGGGCGGCCCGAACACCGGTACGCGTGGGTGGCGCCGTAGCTCTCGAGAGGGCGCCCCGGCTCGCGGGTACGCGGGCGGGGCGCCCGTCGGTCAGACCGCTCCCGCTCCGGTCAGTGACCGCACCTCGGTCTCCGCGTACTGCGTCTCGTCCGGCGCTTCGGGTGAGGTGACCGTGCCGAGCCAGCCCGCGAGGAAGCCGAGCGGGATGGAGACGAGGCCCGGGTTCTGCAGCGGGAAGTACTGGAAGTCGACGTCAGGGAACAGCGATCCCGGGCTGCCCGAGACGACCGGGGACAGCAGCACGAGCGCCAGTGCGGGCACGAGGCCGCCGTAGACCGCCCAGACGGCGCCGCGAGGGGTGAAGCCGCGCCAGAAGAGCGTGTACATCAGCACCGGCAGATTCGCCGACGCCGAGACCGCGAAGGCGAGCCCCACAAGGAAGGCCACGTTGAGGTCGCGGACCAGCAGGCCGAGAACGATCGCGACCACGCCGACACCGACGGCGGCGGCCCGCGCGACCGCCACCTCGCTGCGCGCCTTGCCGCCACGGCGCCGCAGTGAGGCGTACAGGTCGTGGGCGACGGAGGCCGAGGCGGCGAGGGTGATCCCGGCGACGACGGCGAGGATCGTGGCGAAGGCGATCGCGGCGACCATGGCGAACAGCACCGTCCCCCCGGTGGTGTCCGCACCGCCGCCCAGTCGCTGCGCCAGCAGCGGTACCGCCGTGTTCCCGGACGCGTTCGACGCGCGCACGGCGCCGGGCCCGACGACGGCGGCGGCCCCGAAGCCCAGCACGATCGTCATCAGGTAGAAACCGCCGATGAGCCCGACCGACCAGACGACCGAACGGCGGGCCGCCCGCGCGGTCGGCACCGTGTAGAAGCGGGACAGGATGTGCGGCAGCCCGGCCGTACCCAGCACCAGTGCGAGGCCGAGGCTGATGAAGTCGATCCGGGCGGTCCAGTCCCCGCCATACCTCAGCCCGGGGGCGAGGAAGGCCTCCCCGTGCCCGCTCCGCTCCGCCGCCGTGCGCAGCAACGCGTCGACGTCCCCGTGGAAACGCATCAGCAGCGCAGCCGTCAGCGCGACCGTCCCGCCGAGCAGCAGGACCGCCTTGACGATCTGGATCCAGGTGGTGGCCCGCATCCCGCCGAGCGCCACGTAGATCACCATGAGCGCGCCGACGACGACCACCGTCCAGGCGCGCGCCGCCGTGGTCGTCCCCCCGAAGAGCAGCGCCACGAGACTGCCCGCGCCGACCATCTGCGCCACCAGGTACAGCACGGACACCGTCACCGAGGAGGTGCCCACCGCGATCCGCACCCGTCGCTCGCTCATCCGTGCCGCGACGACGTCGGCGAGCGTGAACCGCCCGCAGTTGCGCACCAGTTCGGCGACGAAGAACAGCACCACCAGCCAGGCGACGAGGAAGCCCACCACATAAAGGATGCCGTCGTACCCGAAGAGCGCGATGAGCCCTGTCACGCCCAGGAAGGAGGCCGCCGACATGTAGTCGCCGGCGATGGCAAAACCATTCTCCATCGGTGAGAACAGCCGCCCGCCCGCGTAGAACTCCTCCGCGGACCCATGCCGGTCACGGCTCACCCACGTGGTGATCGCCAGGGTGATCGCGACGAACACGCCGAACAGCAGCAGCGCCGGCGTCTGATGGTGACCGGTCACCGCTCGTCACCCCTGAGCGGCCGTGTCAACTCCTGGGTGTCCCAGCGCAGATCCAGCGCGGCGCGGTCCCTGCGCAACCGTGCGTGCCGGGCGTAGGCCCACGTGAACAGGAACGTCGTCAGGAACTGTCCGAGCCCGGCCAGCATCGCCACGTTCACGGCTCCCGCGACCGGCCGCGCCATCAGCCCCGGTGCCGCCTGGGCGGTCACCACATAGCCCACGTACCAGGTGAAGAAGACCACGAGCCCCGGAACCACGAACCTCCGGTACCGACTGCGCACCTCCCGGAACGCCACGCTCCGCTGCACCTGGACATAGACGCCGGCGGCGCGGTCGGCGTCCTCATCGTCCCGGCGCGCGGACGGCACGACCACGGCAGGGGCGCCCGTGCCGTCCACTTCGCCCCAACCGGATGCGAGCGCGTCGTACCAGGGGTCGTCGTACTGCGCCTGTCCGGCCGGTCCCGCGCCCGCCAGGGCAGGATCACAGCCGTGGCCATTCTCGACCGAACTCTCGGGACCGTCTCCGCCTCCGCGGAAACGATCATGGTTTGACCTCATGCCCAAGCATGGACAGAGCGGGTGGATCCCAGACCTTCTTCTCCCCCCGCTTCACCCCATCAGGTGACCGACTGCGACGGGCGCCGGACCTCCCACCGGGCCTCACAGCTGGGCGGTGGACACGGAACGATCGCCGGACCAGGATCCCGCCGCGCACCAGCCGGGTGGCGGCGAGGGCGGGGAACAGGGCGGAGCCGTCCTGACGCGCGCCGATGCCGAGGAGACCGACGCGCAGGGCTGTGCCGACGATCCACACCGCGACGCCCGCCTCGGTGCCGCGGCTCCCGACCGTGCCGACCGGCTCGGTCCGTATGCGGTGGCCCAGGCCCGGCCGGCACCGGTTGCCGGCCCGATGAGCGGCCCGGCCCGACGAGCGGGGCGGACTCGGCGGGATGACGGGGGGGGCGACCGCGCCGGGCTCGCGTACGGCCAGGAAGACCAGGTGGGCAGGCACGGTCCGGCAGCGACGGCCGGCCGGGATCCGGGGCCCCGCCACAGCACTAGGCGTCGATGCGGGACCTGTCCAGCGTCGCCGCCGAGCTGGAGATGAACTCCTTGCGCGGTGCCACGTCGTTGCCCATGAGAAGGTCGAAGACCTGTTCGGCGGCTTCCAGGTCGGAGAGGTTGATCCGGCGCAGGGTGCGGTGGCGCGGGTCCATCGTCGTCTCGGCCAGCTGGTCGGCGTCCATCTCGCCGAGGCCCTTGTAGCGCTGGATGGAGTCCTTGTGGCGGATGCCCTTGCTCTGGAACTCGAGGAGCTTGTCGCGCAGCTCGCGGTCGGAGTACGTGTAGACGTACTTGTCCTGGCCCTTCTTCGGCTGGATCAGTTCGACGCGGTGCAGCGGCGGCACCGCGGCGAACACCCGCCCCGCCTCCACCATGGGCCGCATGTAGCGGTGGAAGAGCGTGAGGAGCAGCGTCCGGATGTGGGAACCGTCCACGTCGGCGTCGGTCATCATGATGATCTTGCCGTAGCGGGCCGCGTCGAGGTCGAAGGTCCGGCCGGAGCCCGCTCCTATGACCTGGATGATCGCGCCGCACTCGGCGTTCTTCAGCATGTCCGTGACGGACGACTTCTGGACGTTCAGGATCTTGCCGCGGATCGGCAGGAGCGCCTGGAACTCGGAGTTCCGCGCGAGCTTCGCCGTGCCGAGCGCGGAGTCGCCCTCGACGATGAACAGCTCGCTGCGGTCGACGTCGTCGCTGCGGCAGTCGGCCAGCTTGGCGGGCAGCGAGGAGGACTCCAGAGCCGTCTTGCGGCGCTGGGCGTCCTTGTGCTGGCGGGCCGCGATACGCGTGCGAGCGGCGGCGACGGCCTTCTCCAGCACGACCCTGGCCTGCTGGGCGGCATCGCGCTTCGTGGAGGTCAGGAACGCCTTGAGCTCCTTGGAGACCACGTTCGCCACGATGCGGCGCGCCGCGGACGTACCGAGGACCTCCTTGGTCTGCCCCTCGAACTGCGGCTCGGCCAGGCGCACCGTGACGACCGTGGTGAGTCCCTCGAGGGCGTCGTCCTTGACGATGTCGTCCTCGGCGACGCGCAGCAGCTTCTTGGCGCGCAGGACCTCGTTCATCGTCCTGGTGACGGCCTGCTCGAAGCCGGCGACGTGGGTGCCGCCCTTGGGGGTGGCGATGATGTTCACGAACGACCTGAGCGTGGTGTCGTAACCGGTGCCCCAGCGCAGCGCGACGTCGACGCCGAGCTCCCGGGTGACTTCGGTGGGCGTCATCTGGCCGTGGTCGTCCAGGACGGGGACCGTCTCCTTGAAGGTGCCCTGCCCGGAGAAACGGAGGACGTCGCAGACCGGCTTGTCGCTCGCCAGGTACTCGCAGAACTCGCTGATACCGCCGTCGAACCGGAAGGACTCCTCGCCCTTGCTGCCGCCCTCGCCCAGCCCGTACTCGTCGCGGACGACGATGGTGAGGCCGGGCACCAGGAACGCGGTCTGGCGGGCACGCTGGTGCAGCGTGTCCAGGGCGAGCTTGGCGTCCTTCAGGAAGATCTGACGGTCGGCCCAGTAGCGCACGCGCGTGCCGGTGCGGGTCTTGGGGATCTTCCTGGTCCTGTGCAGGCCGCTCTTGGCCTCGAACCTGGCGTCCGGGCCGTCGCCCGCGAAGACTCCGGGAACGCCGCGCCGGAAGCTGATCGCGTGCGTGTGGCCGGCGCGGTCGACCTCGACGTCGAGACGTGCGGAGAGCGCGTTCACCACGGACGCGCCCACGCCGTGCAGACCGCCGGACGCCGCGTAGGAGCCGCCGCCGAACTTGCCGCCCGCGTGCAGCTTGGTCATCACGACCTCGACGCCGGACAGGCGGGTCTTGGGCTCGACGTCCACCGGGATGCCCCGGCCGTTGTCCCGCACCTCCACCGAGGCGTCGTCGTGCAGGATCACCTCGATGTGGTCGCAGTAGCCGCCCAGGGCCTCGTCGACGGAATTGTCGATGATCTCCCAGAGGCAGTGCATCAGGCCCCGGCTGTCGGTGGAGCCGATGTACATGCCGGGGCGCTTGCGTACGGCCTCGAGGCCCTCGAGGACGAGCAGGTGCCGCGCGGTGTAGTTGGAACCGTCCCGGTCTGCTCCGGTCAGCAGCGCTGTGGACGGCACGGACGTCTCGGCGGTCACGCGGTTCGCTCCTCGCTGAATTTCAGGGGCCCCTCTGGGACAGGGGGTCGGCTTCGGTCGCCGGTCCGAGGGTACCGAGGCCTGGTAGAGCCGTTGTAACGCCACCCTCGTCAACAACTCAGACTAGTCCACAGTCGTACGAGCGTTCGATCCTTCTGTGGGGGTGAAGTGCATATCACGTTCCCTTGGAGGCATGAACCATTTAGCCTCGGGGCACGTCCTCATGCACAACCGGCACCCCGCCGGGAGGACGGACAACCGACACACAGCGCGAACCCGTACGACACAAGAGACGTAATACGGCACATTCGCCGCCAACCGGCAGCAGACAGCCGGCTCGGAAAGATTTTTTTTCGAGGAGAAGCCGGGAGCGGGAACGTTTTCGGCCTGGTTGGATGTTGACCCTGGTACGACAGCTCGTCGAGCTAGAGAAGAGGCGACGTGACTACTGTTCTGACCCCCGCGAGCCCGCTGACGGCCGCTGACCGCTGCGACCGTTGCGGCGCCCAGGCGTATCTGCGCGTCGTCCTCCTGAGCGGCGGAGAACTGCTCTTCTGCGCCCACCACGGCCGCAAGTTCGAGCCGGAACTCAAGAAGATCGCCGCTGAGATACAGGACGAGACGGAACGGCTCACCTCCGTTCCGACGAACGCGTCCGACGAGGAACGCTGACCCCTCGCGTCCTCGACGAGCCGGCACCGGCACCGAGGCCGGTGAACGGGCGGCCATCCCATCCGGGAAGTGGCCGCCCGTACTCGTAGGACGCGCAGGGCCGGCGTCCTCATGGCGCGCATCGACCGCACACTCCGTGCCGGCGCCGATCCGCAGGTGTGCCCTTTCGCACCGGGTTTCATACGGGGCGGGACGGCGTCCGGAGGCGCCGCCCTCAGTGACCGCCCCCCAGCGCCTTCGCGGCCTGCGACACCCGCGTGTAGACACCGGGACGACCCGGCTGCCCGCACCCGCTTCCCCACGACACCACGCCGATCAGGCGCCCCTTGGCTACCAGCGGCCCGCCGCTGTCCCCCTGGCAGGCGTCATGGCCGCCTTCCGGCGCCCCGGCGCACAGCATGGAGGACGCGTCGTACCTGCCCTCCAGACCGCCGGGGTACGCCCGCTCACAGGTCGCGTCCGTCAGAACCTGAAGGTTCGCGGCCCGCAGGCGGGTCGTGTAGTCGGCATTCCCGGTGATGTCCCCCCAGCCGTACACCGTCGCGGGCGTGCCCGGCCTATAGGCCGGGTCACCAGCCGGTGCCATGGGGATGACCGAGCTCTCGGGGAGCGGGGAGGCGAGGGTGAGCACGCCGAAGTCCCCGGCGTTCGTGTAACTGTTGTACTGCGGATTGACCCATGTGGAGGTCACGGGGATCTCCTTGCCCTGGCCGGACGTGAGGTCCGTGCGGTCCGCGATCACCTTCAGATCCCGCAGCCGCCCCGACGGCCCTCCCAGGACGGCCGGGCTCAGACAGTGCGCGGCGGTCAGGACCGTGGAGCGGCCCACCACCACGCCTCCGCAGAATTGCCCCGCCCGGGTACCTCCGAACCGGTCACGGCTGGACAGCGCGACTGTCCACGGACTCTGTGAGACATCGGCCGGAACCCCTCCGATGACAACGCTGTCGGCCGTCGCCGGCGCGGGGGCCGCAAGCTCTGTCAGGGCTGCCGCGGCTGCGAGTGCCAGGCATCGGGCGTAGGGGCGACGCATGCGCTCTCCTCACTGTCGGATCGTCGTAGAACACCCACAGTGATCCAGCTCACCGCATCCCGCACATGCAAAGGGGCCGCCTCTCGTAGAAGACGGCCCCTGATGACGTACGGCCGAGGCCTAGTCGAGGTAGTCGCGCAGCACCTGGGAGCGCGACGGGTGGCGCAGCTTCGACATCGTCTTGGACTCGATCTGGCGGATGCGCTCACGGGTGACGCCGTACACCTTGCCGATCTCGTCGAGGGTCTTCGGCTGACCGTCGGTGAGACCGAAACGCATGGAGACGACGCCCGCCTCGCGCTCGGACAGGGTGTCGAGCACGGAGTGCAGCTGCTCCTGCAGCAGCGTGAAGCTGACCGCGTCGGCCGGGACGACGGCCTCGGAGTCCTCGATGAGGTCGCCGAACTCGCTGTCGCCGTCCTCGCCCAGCGGAGTGTGCAGCGAGATGGGCTCCCGGCCGTACTTCTGAACCTCGATGACCTTCTCCGGGGTCATGTCCAGCTCCTTGGCCAGCTCCTCCGGGGTGGGCTCGCGGCCCAGGTCCTGGAGCATCTGGCGCTGCACACGCGCGAGCTTGTTGATGACCTCGACCATGTGCACCGGGATACGGATGGTGCGGGCCTGGTCGGCCATGGCACGGGTGATCGCCTGACGGATCCACCAGGTGGCGTACGTGGAGAACTTGTAGCCCTTGGTGTAGTCGAACTTCTCGACCGCACGGATCAGACCGAGGTTGCCCTCCTGGATCAGGTCCAGGAAGAGCATGCCGCGACCGGTGTAGCGCTTGGCCAGGGAGACCACCAGACGGAGGTTGGCCTCCAGGAGGTGGTTCTTGGCGCGTCGGCCGTCCTCGGCGATGATCTCCAGCTCGCGCTTGAGCTTGGGGGCGAGCTTGTCGGCGTTGGCCAGCTTGTCCTCGGCGAAGAGGCCCGCCTCGATGCGCTTGGCGAGCTCGACCTCCTGCTCGGCGTTGAGCAGGGGCACCTTGCCGATCTGCTTCAGGTAGTCCTTGACCGGGTCCGCGGTGGCACCGGCGGCGGCGACCTGCTGCGCGGGCGCGTCGTCCTCGTCCTCGTCGGAGAGCACGAATCCGGCGTTCTCCGTGCCCTCGGGCTCCTCGCCGGCCTTGACGGGGGCGTCCTCGAGAACCTCCTCGTCGAGCAGCTCGACGTCGTCCTTCTTGGCGGCGGTCGTCTTCTTGGCCGCCGTCTTCTTGGCGACGGCCTTCTTCGCGACCGTCTTCTTCGCTGCCGCAGCCTTCTTGGCCGCGGTCTTCTTGACGGGCGCGTCCTCAGCCGGGTCGTCGGCGACCGGAACTGCCGGAGCGGCGGGGGCGGCGGCCTTCTTGGCGGTCACCGCCTTCGCCGGGACGGACTTGGTGGCGGTGCGCTTGGCCGGACTCTTCGCTGCGACGCTCTTGCGGGTGCGCTTGGGCTCTGCGGCACTGACCATCAGCGTCACACCCTCTTCCTCGAGGATCTGGTTGAGGCTGCGCAGTACGTTCTTCCACTGAGTGGCCGGAATCTGGTCAGCTTCGAAGGCCCGACGCACATCGTCGCCGGCGATCTGCCCCTCAGCCTTTCCCCGCTCAATGAGAGCCATGACAGAGACGGACTCGGCGATCTCCGGCGGGAGCGTACGGGATGTGCTGGCCGACACGAACAACCTCTCGGAACGTTGGAAAACGGCTTCCGGCCCCATCCACGACGGACAGGAGCCGACCGCCGGCTTGGGGATGGGCCGACGGCGCGGGCGGGGGCCGGGAAGATGCACAGCGCCGCGAGCGGCGTCCGTATTCCCTCCTCGGCTATCACCTCTTAGGTCATCGCGCAGCCCCGAAGAGCGTTACGCCCAATCTGCGTGGCCCGGATCACATCCCGTAACCGCTCAAAAACGTCCAGATGCGGGCAGAGGTGGTCGCGGACGCCGCTGCCGACGCTTCGTCGCCGACGGTTTCACACCCTCGCGTATCCAGGAAGCCGGATCCGACACAGGGAATCCGTATCCGACACCGGCAGTCCCTCGCCGGCTCGGAGGACCCGCGGTCGGCACCGGGTCCGCCGACGGCTGCGACACCTCGTCTCGGGGCGGGGTCGCCGGTCTCCGTCGGGCTCCGCCGGGTCCCGGGAGGATCCGACGGAGTCCGACGGCGGGCGTGCGGCGCTCCGCGGCCACCGGCCGCGTGGGCCGGGGTCGCCCGACACGGTACCCACCCCTGGTCGCATCGCAGGCGGCGTGCGGTCTCAGTGCTCGCGGGGCGCGGGCACCACGCGCTCCACCTCGGGGTGGACGGTGAGCAGTTGCCGCATGGCACCCTCGGCGGCCGCGCCGTCGCCCGCGGCGAGCGCGTCGACGATACGGGCGTGCTGCGACAGGGCCGCGTCGTTCGGGCGGTCGCACCCGGTGACCGGGCCGCCGGAGACCTGGAGCGCGGCCGAGACGATCCCCGAGAGGTGCTCCAGCATGCGGTTGCCGGCGACCTGGATGAGCAGCGAGTGGAACTCCGCGTCGGCGCGCGAGAAGGTCAGGGAGTCACCCTGCCCCATGGCGTGACCCATGATCTCGACCATGTCGCCGAGCCTCTGCTGCACCTCCTCACGCCCGTGCCCGGCGGCGAGGCGCGCGGCGAGCGGCTCGATGGTCCAGCGCAGCTCGCTCAGCTCGCGGCGCTGGTCGTCGCGCTGCGGCCCGAAGGCGCGCCACTCGATGATGTCCGGGTCCAGGAGGTTCCAGTCGCTGACCGGGCGTACGCGTGTGCCGACGTTCGGACGGGCGCTGACCAGGCCCTTGGCCTCCAGGACGCGCAGCGATTCACGGACGACGGTCCGGGAGACCTCGAAACGCTGGCCGATCTCCTCCGGCACCAGCGGGCGGTCGGCCCCCAGATCGCCCGAGACGATCATCTGGCCCAGCTGCTGGACCAGTTGGCCGTGCAGTCCGCGTCCGCGGCTGCCCGTGGCGCGCCGGCCGACGCGGCCGAGCTCCTGGTCCCCGCCCTCCCACGAGGGAGCACCGACGCGGTCGGCGGCGGGCGCCTCGGCGTAGGGGTAGCGGTCGAGTTCGCCCGGTCCGGCCAGGCCGGAGTCTGCTGAGCGGGCGGCGGTCATCATGGTGTGCGCAAGGGTACTCACGGATCCTTTGTCGGCGCCCTGTCCAACTCCCTTGAGGTCTTTGGTGAAAAGCACACGAAAGGGTGATCGCTCACGGCGTCGCAATTGACGCCTTATCGGAAAGAAATGGGCGCTTTTCAGGGGAGTTGTGACACGCGGGGACCGGATCGGCGTGCACTGTTGTCACCGGGCCCTGCTACGCAGGCTTGTGATCAGGTACGCGCACAGCAGTGCGGACAGGGACAAGGTCAGTGCTCCACCCACGGGTTGAGCGATCAGGTGCGCCGCCGCGGCCAGATACCGCTCCCCGCCGAAAGGCCACCGCAGCAGCGCCAGGGTGTGCATCCGCTCGGCGAAGCCCGTCGCCGCCCGCACGGACGGCCCCGTCAGCGCCTTCTCGACCAGGGGTACGACGACGACCGGCACCGCGAGGACGGCGGCGAGCCCCGCCGACGTGGACCGGAAGAGACCGGCGGCCAGCACACCGGCCCAGGCGCATCCTGCGACCAGCCCGCACCAACTCGCCGCAAGCGGAAGCCAGTCGGTGGGAGCACGGGCGACTTCCCGCCCGTAGACGAAGTGGAGCGCCAAGAGGTCGCAGACGGCGGTGAGGGCGGCCAGTGCCAGTGCTGTGGCTCCGGCGACGAGGAGTTTCGCGGTGAGCAGTCCCAGGCGGCGGGGGACGGTGCCGCGGTCCGCCGCCAGGGAGGGGTGGCGGAACTCGTCGCCGAAGGCGAGAGCGCCCAGCAGTCCGGCGCCGAGCCCCGCGGGCGGCAGGGGGAGCTGGTGCGGCCAGGCGGCCAGCAGACGGGGCTGCGGAGTGTGCCCGGTGCGGGCCAGGAGGACGCAGAGGAGGACCGAGCCGACAAGGACGGCGGCGGCGGTGGCGTAGCCGGTGCCGATCCCTGCGGCACGGCGCAGCTCGTAGCGCAGCGGACGCAGGGGACTCGGGGTGGACCGGACACTGACGGGCGGCGGCAGCGGCGGCGGCAGGTCGCCCTGCCGCGGTGTCCCGGCCGACGGGGGCGGGGCGGTCCGGGCACCGGTCGGCCCCATGTCGGCGACCTCGTCGGCCAGTTGGTGGACGAGGATGCCGTGCCGGAAGGCCGCCTCCCCGATGTCGGCGCACGTACTGCCGTACACCGACAGCCGGTTGCCGTCCTCCTGGACGATCTCCACGGAACGCTGAGCGGCTCTGGCCTCCTTGGCGAGCAGCGCGCCGAGGCGGGCGGCGTGCGGACTGCGAACGGCCACGCGGGGGCGCAGCCGGGTGCGGGCGAAGTCGGCGGCGGGCTGGTCGGCGAGGAGGCGGCCCTGGTCGAGGGTGACGACGTGATCGGCGGCGCGCGCCGCCTCCTTGGGGTCGGCCGTGGTGAACAGAACGGTGCCGCCCTGGGCGGCGTGCGCGCGCAGAACGCCGTGCAGCCAGCGCCCCTCACGGGCGGAAAGCCCGCCCGCGGGGTCGTCGAGCACGAGCGTGTGCGGGTCGGCGAGCAGAGAGCAGGCGAGACCGAGGCGGCGGTCCATGCCGCGCGAGAGGCCGCCGAGGCGCTGGTCGCGCAGCCCGGCGAGTCCCACCGCGTCGAGGACCTCGTCGGCGCGACGGGCCGGCACGCCCGCGGCGGCGCTCAGCATGCGCAGCTGTCCGCGGACCGTGCGCGCGGGGTGGCCCGGCATATCGCCGAGCAGAACGCCCACCTCACGGGCGGGGTGGGCGATGCGGTGCAGTGGACGCCCCCGGAAGTAGGTGATGCCGCGGCCCGGCTGAAGTTCGAGCATGAGCCTGAGCGCCGTCGTCTTGCCCGCACCCGGGGCTCCCAGAAGCGCGGTGACGTGGCCTGCGTGGGCCTCGAAGGACACGTCGTCGACGGCGGGCGGAAGGTCCTTGCGGGGGGTGCTGGTCAATCCGATCGCCTGGATCACTCGAAGCAAGATAGCGCGGTATGCCAGTTTTGTCGGGAACCTTGCGGGCGGATCGGCTCTCATTTTAATGAGAAATAAGATGATCGGACGTACATCCGGAGCGATTGCCGGCAGTCGGCGGTCAGACCTCAGGACGCAGCATCGGCGGGTTGAGCAGCGTGGCGCCGCCCGCGCGGAAGAGCTGTGCGGGGCGGCCCCCCTGCCGGGTCGTCGTACCGCCCGTGGGGACCAGGAAGCCGGGGGTACCGGTCACCTTGCGGTGGAAGTTGCGTGGGTCGAGCGCCACGCCCCACACGGCCTCGTAGACCCTGCGCAGCTCACCGACGGTGAACTCGGGAGGGCAGAAAGCAGTGGCCAGCGAGGAGTACTCGATCTTGGATCGGGCACGTTCGACACCGTCCGCGAGGATCTGGGCGTGATCGAAGGCGAGCGGAGCCACCGGCTCGCCGGCGCGGCCGTACCCGCCCTGCTGCAGCAGTTCCTCGACGGGCGCCCAGCGCACGTTGCTGGCGTCGCCGCCGGCCCGGGGCGCGGGCAGGTCGGGGGCGAGCGCGAGATGGGCCACACTCACCACCCTCATCCGCGGGTCGCGCTTGGGGTCGCCGTACGTGGCCAGCTGTTCCAGGTGCGCGCCGTTGTCCTGGGCCGGTGCGGAGGGGTCGTGGGCCCGCAGTCCCGTCTCCTCGGCCAGCTCGCGCGCGGCGGCCTGCGCCAGGTCCTCGTCCGCCCGGACGAAGCCGCCCGGCAGCGCCCACCGGCCCTGGAAGGGCGGCTCGCCCCTGCGTACCGCCAGCGCACACAGGGCGTGACGACGCACGGTCAGCACGACCAGGTCCACGGTGACGGCGAAGGGCGGAAAGGCTGACGGGTCGTAGGGCATGCCGCGATCATAGTCGTCTGCCTGACGATAAACACTCCCTTCCGAGCCCGCTTCGTCAGCCGGTCCGCCTGTGTCCGGCACAGGTCTCATCGACGGCCGCCCTCCGTTCTGCCGCGCCACGTCATCGGAGGTCACACACCCAGCTGCAGTCCTTCGGCGGCCTCCTCCACCATGGCGAGGCCGAGCCGGCCCACGCGCACGGAGAAGGGGGCGCCGGCGAGCCTCAGTCCGGTCAGGACGATCTCGCCGAGCGGGGCGCTGCGGACGGGACAGAGGGTCACCGTCCCGGCGGGCGCGTCGGGCCGGATTCCGGCGAGCGCGGTGAGCAGGAGCACCCCGGCGGCGGCCGCCGTGGCGGCGGGCCGGCAGGCCGCCGGATGCGGCAGCGGTGCGCCTCCTTCCGTCCGGGGCTCGCCGGCGAACATCTCGGGCAGCCGGTATCCGAACGCCTCCGCCGCCACCAGCATCCCGCCCAGCAGTCCGCCCGCCTCCTTCTCGTAACCGGCGGCGGCCAGCCCCGCGACGGCGACCGCCGTCTCCTGGACGCGCACCGCTCCCGCGCGGTGTCCGAAGGGGTTGTACGCCGCCTCCCTGGCAGCCAGGCCGCGCAGTCCCCAGCCCGAGTCCATGGCGGGGCCGCCGAGCAACCGCGCGAGCTGCTCGGTGCGTACCTTGTCCAGCAGGCCGGGCGCCAGGGTGCCGCAGCCGAGCAGTCCGGTGTCGAGGAGATGGGCGACGCTCGCCACGAGGTGCGGCACGAGACGGCCGTCCCTGGTCCGGGCGGCCGCCGGTCTGCCACCCGAGCGGTCCTCGATCCAGAAGTCCTCGCAGAACGCGTCGCGCAGCTCCTCGGCCCATTCGCGCAGCTCAGCCCCTCCGGATCGTCCGCAGGCGTCGAGCAGGTCCGCGCCGACCACAGCGGCGCGGTGGGCATGCGCCTGAGTCTCGCAGCGCAGCGGCCCGGCCGGCTGCGGATCGGGGAGGTAGAGGCCGTCGCCGACGGTGGTACGCAGCCACCGCAGACAGTGCTCGGCCGCCGGCAGCAGCTCCTCCGTCTCCCGCTCGGGAAGCCCCCAGCGCCAGGCCTCCGCGAGGAGCACGGGGAACAGCAGGGTGGCCTCGGTGCCCGTGCAGCCCGGTGGCAGATGCGCGCCCGCGTCCCGGCGGGGCCCCGGGATCATGCCCGAGCGGAGGCCCGGGCCGCCGAGTTGGGTACGGGCGAGGATCCGCAGCGTGCCCGCGGCCAGCCGGGTGCCGAGCGGCAGCGTCATCCGGGCCGCCGCCAGCGACTCCGCGGGCGCCGGGCCGCAGCGCCACGGTGCTCCGGCCGCCAGCTGCGCGTCGGAAGGGTGCGCCGGGTCCCGGAGCAGCAAGGCCCGGAGGTCCTCTACACAGGTGTGCAGCAGCGGCCGGATGCGGGGGTCGTCCCCCGTGGCCCGGGCCTGCGCGAGCGGGCTCGTCGCGCCACGTCCCACCGCTCTGGCCGGGCCCGCACCGTCCGACCGCACCCGTAGCTCCACGCTCCGCGTACCGCCGGGGGGCAGTTCCAGCTCCCAGCGCAGGAGTCCCGCCGAGGCGAGGGCGTCCGTGGGGGGCGGTGCGACCGTGACCGCGCAGTCGCCCTTCCGACCGGACCAGCGCAGCCCGGAGTCATGGACGGTGGCCGGGAGTTCGGGCCCGGTGCCGCCCGAGGCGATCTCTCCCAGCTCCGCGAGGTCCGTGCCGAGAGCCACCTCCACCGGCAGCCGCAGCGGGCGCGGGGCCGCGCTGTGCAGGGTGATCCGCTCTCTGCCGTCGGCATACCGGACACGCTCCACGACGACGTCGGGATCCGGTCCCGCGTCGGGGGACGCGTGCACCGTCCCCACGAATCGGGCCCGGTCGGCCGCGAGCATGCGGGCCTGCACGGGGAGCGGCTCGCGCCCGGCCACCCGCACCTGGCAGCGGGAGAGCACGCGCCGCCCCGCGCGGTAGAACCCCTGCAGGCCCTGTCCCGTCAGCTGTCCCTGCTCCGTGGAGATCACAAGACCTGGCAGGGCGACGCAGATCAGCGAGGTGTGGGCGGGCGGCAGGTCGGAGGCACGGCGCGGCGGAGCGGGCGGGGGCGGCGGGCAGGCCTGGAGCCGGTCGGCGTGCGGGGCAGGAGCCGGTGGGGTCCCCGGCAGCCTGGACGCGGCCGGCGGGGCGCCCGTGGACGGGCCGGACGACGCCGAGGAGCCGTGGCGGGGACGCCGGTTGCCGTCGGGAGCGAAGAACGGTGCGGGCAGGGGCATGGGGCGGCTTTCTCTGCGCTCGGTACGCCGGGGTGTGCTCGGAGCCGGGGAGCGGCTCCGGAAAGGGTCGTGAGCGATGCGGCGGCGCGACCCGAGCACGGGTTCCGCCACTCAGGTGAACGGGCCGTGCCTGCCCGGGGTCACGCCCGCGGGCGGGGAAGCCGACCGAACGGCGGTACGCCGCGCGGCAGGACGTGCTCATGTGCCGCCCTCCTCCGTACAGCGGCCGGAACGACGGCGGGCACCGGACCGGCCGGTCTCCTCCGTCGTTCCCCGCGCCCCTTCGCCACCGGGAGGGTTGTCGGCGGGGCGCCGGTGACGGACGCCGGGCGCCTTGACGGGGCCACGGGTGGCCCTGCTTCCGCTCGCCGGACGGACCGGACGCCTGCGCCGCGGAGCGCCAGGGGCGTGGGCGAGCTGCTGCGGGACGGGTGCCCCGTCCGCGGCGGGGGGCGCGGCCCCGCCCGGGAGCCCGGCCCCGTCGTCGGGCTCGGCGACGGGCCTCTGGTGCTTCTCTTCGCGGCCCGCCCGTTCCGCACGCAGGCAACGGCGGACGGTCTCCGGGCTGAGGCCCTCGTTGCAGGCCTGGTGCAGCAGGCGGGCGAAGAGGTAGTCCGGGTCCGCGCCCAGGGCCATCGCGAGGGCTTCCCGGGCCTCGAGCTCGTCACCGGTCGACCAGGCGACCCATCCGGCGAGCGTCAGCGGCGCCGCGGCGTGCTCCCCGTACGAGCCGACGCAGCGGCGGGCCAGGGCACGCCACAGCCGCAGCGCCACGGCGGCCTCCGCACCCTCCATCCACTCCGCCGCACGGTCCCGGGTCATGCGGTCCTGGAGGCCGACGATCAGGGCCGCGGCCTCGTCGTGGCCGAGCAGTTCGTCGTCGCGCCGGTCCGCCGCCGGGGCTCCGGCCACCGGCGGGGCCTCGGCAAGTCGGGCCATGACCCGCTCGGCGAGTGCGAGCGTCTCGGCGGCGGCCTCGTCACGGGTGCCGTCGTCCAGCATTCTCCGGACCAGCGCCATGCTCGCGGCGTCCAGCGCCACTTCCTGATCGAGAGCGGCCGCAGTCTGCCGGGGGCTGAGCCTGGCCCGGAACTCCTTGAGCGTGCCGCGCACCTGGAGGCCCGCGTAGGCCGCGGCGGCGGCCAGCACGGAGGTGCCGGGCAGGCCCATCGGCTGCCCCTCGGGAGGACAGCAGCCGGGACCTGGGCACACGTAGGACCAGAAACGGCCGCCGGAGAGGCACAGGGCTTCCACCACGGGGGCGTCGAGACTGCCGCAGGTCGTGCGCAGCGACTGGGCCAGTGGCCGAAGGCGCTCCATCACGTCGCGTCCCGTCTCACCGCTCGATGGTTCCTGGACGAGGTAGGCGACCATGCTCTCCGGCCGGGCTCCTCTGCGTTCGCTGCCGGTCACCAAGCCGTGCGCCAACTGCCGCGCCGCGGACGGCCAGTCGCCGGACTGGGTGGGGATGCCGAGCCGTGCTCGCCCGCCGAACCTGCCCCACCCGTCCCGGTCGTGCAGTGCCACCAGCACGATGCTGTCCTCCGGGCGGTACCCGAGCAGGTACGGCAAGGCGTCGGCCAGCTCGGCCGGAGTGCGCAGCGTGACCTGGGTCTCGCCGGGACCTCCCGCCGGGCGGCCGTGTCCGCGGTGCGCGGTGGGCTCGCCGCTGTGGTGTGCGGATCCGTGCATGTCTCCGATGCCGGAGGGGCCGGCCGCTTCGTCGTGGTTCGTCATGCGGCGACCATCTCGCGGATCTTGGAGTTCCGCTTGCCCTGTGGACAACCATGACCATGGGCACGCCAGGAGTTGTCCACAGGCAGGCGGGGTCGGTCGCGGGATGTCCGGCTGATCGGGTTGTCTTGACACCATGACCGACAACGGAAAAGGCCCCGGGCAGGCGGTGACGCCGGCCAGGGGCCCCTCGATCCGAACCGCTGTGTCAGCCGTCGGACTCCGACGACGGGATGTAGGCGCCCGGCACGTCGTTCGGCGCGTAGATCTTGTTCTCGCCGGGGTAGGGCGTGGTCCAGTTGTGCGTTTCGTACCACGTGAGGTGGTTCATCTGCGCGGGGTTCGCATAGTCCGGCACGGCGTTCGGTCCCGTCAGCCGCTGGTGCGACTCCCAGGCCTTCCACCGCGCAGCGACCTTCTGCTCGGCCGCCGGCACCATGGTGGACGTCGGCGCGGGCGCCGCCTTGGCGTCCTGCGGTGCCGGGGTGTCCGGACCGCAGGAGGGCTGGGTGCTCAGACCGAGGGTCAGGGACGTGCGGTTGGGCACCGCCTTGAACGGTGTGTTGTTCGCCTTCCGGGTGAAGGCACCGAACATCGGGGTGGCCGCGCTGTCCTTCTGGTTCATCGGGTGGATCCCGAGGATCTGCTCGATGGTGCGGATCATGGTGATCTGCGAGTAGTAGTGGTTGTCGACGGTGCCGTGCTTGGCCCAGGGGCTGATGATCTGGACCGGGGCACGGTGGCCGTCGACGTGGTCGAGGCCGGCCTGGGAGTCGTCCTCGACGACGAAGATCGCCGAGTCCTTCCAGTACTTGCTGTGCGAGATCTCGTCGACCATCTTGCCGACCGCGAGGTCGTTGTCCGCCACCTCGGCGGCCGGGCTCGGCGGACCACCGGTGTGGTCGTTGGAGAACCAGAACATGTTCAGGTTCGCCGGACCGTTCTTAGCGAAGTCCTGCTTCCAGATCTGTTCCTTGTAGATGTCCGGGACGCTGAGGTCGAACAGTGGGAAGCCGGGCACCGACACCTTGTTGAGCGACGGGATCGCCGAGCCCGTCTGAATGGGGTAGGCGGTCTTCTGCCCGGTCGCCTCCATGTTCTTGGCGTCGCAGTACAGGTTCTGCCAGGTCGCGCCGGACGGCTTGCTCTCGGACGACTGGAACTCGCCGAAGTCCTTGACGGACTTCCCGGCCGCCTGCGCACCGGTCCAGATGAAGCCGGACTTCTGGTGGCCGAGAACGTCGTCCTCGGTGTCGTAGCTGCGCGTGTACTCTCCGGCGGAGGACTCGGTGTACTCCGGGTTGTCGGACTGCATCAGCCAGTTGTGACCCTCGGCGGAGTTCGTGCCGATGTCGTAGAAGTTGTCGTACAACCCGAACTGCTGAGCCAGGGCGTGCTGGTTCGGCGTCACGTTCTGGCCGAACTGCGTGAGCGACGGATCGCCGTTGCCCTTCGGTATGTCACCGAAGACCTGGTCATAGGTGCGGTTCTCCTTGACGAGCAGGAAGACGTGCTTGATCGTCGAGGGGTCGCCCAGCCGTACCGGGACCGGCACCGGCTTCGCGTGGCTCTTGCCCTTGGCCGTCTTCACCGAGCCGCGGGTCCAGCCGTTCTGTTTGAAGACCTTGGCCGTCTCGGACCGGATGACGCGGTCGTCCGGCAGCTTGAACTGCGTCAGGCTGGACGTGGTGTCGTGAGTGCCGTGGCCGGCGCTGTTGGTGGGGCGGCGCGCGTCGATACCACGGGTGTTGGAGACGACCACCTTCTTGCCCACGGCGGCGATCTCCGCGGGGAAGTAGTCCGTCGGGAGCAGGCCGACGTAACCGGCCGGCTGCTGCGGGGAGGTGTACCGGTAGACGGCGACCGCGTTGGCGCGGCCGAGTGTCACCAGCAGGTGGCCGTCGTCGGTGAGGGTCACCGCGTCGGGCTCGTAGCCCACCGACGCCTCCGGCCACGGCTGGGTGGCGATGGTCTGCACGACCTTGTCGTTCGCGGTGTTGATGACCGACACGTTGTTGTCGGCGGTGTTCGTGACGAACACCGCGCCCTTCTTGGCGTACACCGCGGTGGGGTGCAGACCGACGTCGATGCTCGCGACGGCGCCGGACGGCTTCGCCAGGTCGATGACGCTGACCGTGCCGGTGGTGGCGGCGCCGCTCACCGGGTTGGCCGGCACCTGGGTGCCGTAGGAGTTCATCGTGGTGTCGCCGGCCTTGGCCGGACGCCCGCCCTCGTTGCTGACGTAGAGCTTGTCGCCGACCATGGCGATGCCGCGGGGGGCGTTGCCCACGGCCCAGCTCTGCTTGATGGCGCCGGTCGCCGCGTCGATGGCGACCACCCGGTTCTGGCCGTTGACCGCGGAGTACACGGTGGAGCCGTCAGCCGCGAACACCGCCGCACCCACCAGTGCGCGCCGGGATCCGTCGGCCGGGATGGAGATGGTCGTCGGGTTGGAGAGGGTGCCGTCCGGGTTCACGGTGAACTTGGTGTAGCCGTCGCCCTGGCCCAGCCACAGCTGCGAGCCGTCGGGCGAGTACGTCGGGCCCTCCTGGCCCACGGAGCCACTCTTGATGCGCAGGTCGTCCGCCGCGTTGGTGCCGACGCGCTGCTTCACCTGCCCGGTCCTGAGGTCCATGACGACCAGCGACGCGTCTCCGTCGGCGATCGAGGCCGCGAGGTGGCTGCCGTCCGGGCTGACCGTGGACGACATGATCTTGCCGTCGTTGATGACGGTGCGGTTGCCGTACGGGGCGATGTACTGGTCCGCGGAGACGACCTGGCCGTCCGCGGTGGCCTGTCCGACCTGCTGGGTGCCGAACCGGTACGTCTGGGCGACAGCGGTGCCCGTGACCCCGAGGGCGACGGCGATGCCCGCCGTCACCAGCAAGGTCCGGCGGCCGACGCGTCTGCCGAAAAGGCTGATCTGCTCCTTCTCGTTGATTCGGCGCTGCCGTGTTACCTGCATGCAACTATCCCTTCGAGGAGGTGTCGAGCAGGTCGACGTTGCCGTCGAACTGCCATAGGGGGTTCGGGGCGTCCCCGGTGGGGGTGCGGACCAGGAAGTAGCCGTTCACTTCCTTCGGTCCGTCGCCGTCGGCCACGAACCGCCCGTCTGAGCCGACGTCGAGTTGGTAGATGGCCGTCCCCGCGGCCTCGACGCCGGGGAGATGCCAGGTGACGGCGCAACGCCAGTCATTGCCCGCCCCCTGAGGGGCGACCTGGCCGTCGCCCTTGTCGCACGCCGCCGTGACCCGTAGCTGGGCCTCGGTGACGGCGGGGCGGTGGAGCTGCCGGGTCTGCATGCGGTAGAGGTGGGCGAATGCCGTGGCGAGTGACCGCTGGACCTTGTCCTGCTCGATGCCGGAGCCCATCGACGGGGTCGCCACGGCGACCACCGCGACGGTGAGGGCGGTCAGTGCGACCAGCGGCAGGAGCCCGACGGTGATCGCGCGACGCCCGGAACCGTCGTGGGCCGGATTGGTGAAGTCGCGGCGGAGGAAGAGAAGATACGCCAGCGCTGTCGCGAGCACGGCCCACACCAGGCTGACCACGACGCCGACCAGGAGCGGGCCGGCCTGTGCCGGGCTGGTGAACAGGCCGTTCCAGGAGATGAAGGCGTACCCGGGCAGGGCGAGGCGCACGGCGACGGGCAGCGGCAGCATCTGGGCGACCTGCATCGCGAGCGCGACGAGCGGGGGCAGCAACAACCCCATCGGGGACCGCCCCAACGCGACCGACCCGAGCAGTCCGATCGCGGCGAGGGCCAGAGCCGGGGCGAGGGCACAGACCCAGGCGAGCAGAACCTTGCCGGCGGCGTCCCCCGGGGTCAGCAGGTGGCCGTCCAGGCCGACCAGCGGCTGGTTGCCGACCGCCACGACCCCGCCGACCGTGCTGGAACAGACCAGCCCGGCCACCAGCAGCAGGATGACGGTGAGGCTGGCCAGTGTCTTCGCCGCGAAGATCCGCCCGGGCGACCGGACCGCCACGAGCAGGTGGCGCCAGGTGCCGAGGCGGTCCTCGGAGGCGAACACGTCACCGGCCACCACCGAAGTCAGCAGCGGGAGCGCCCAGGTGCCCGCGAAACCGAGCATCACCAGCGGTCCGGCCCACCCCGTCGCGTGCATCCAGCGACCGAAGAGGGTGTCGGCGGGGAGTGTGCTCTGCCGGCTCACCCCGGCGACGAAGAGCGCCGGTGCGATCCAGCAGGCGAGGACCAGCAGTCGGATCCGCCACTGTGAGACCAGCTTGACCAGTTCGAAGCGGTAGCCGCGGGAAACCGGGACGCGACGGGCACCGACGACCTTGTCGTCGGTGACGGTAGCGGTCATCGGGCTGCCTCCTGCTGCTCGGTGAGGGCGAGGAAGGCGGCTTCGAGGGGCGACACCACGGGGGCGAGCTCCCGCACCGCGATGCCCGCCTGAACGAGCCCCACCACCAGTTCGTCGAGTGCGGGCACCAGCGCACGCACGACGAGCACCTCGTCGTCGTGCCGTGCCCCGGCGACGTCGACCACGCCGATCCCGGCCGTGCCGGCGGCCAGTCGGCGCGCGGCCTGCGGGTCGGAGGTCCGCAGCCGGTAGTCGAGTTCACGGTTCTCGGCGGCCAGCTTGCCGGGCGGGCCGGAGAAGACGACCCGTCCGGCGGCGAGGATGGTGACTTCCGAGCACAGTGCCTCGAGGTCGTCCATGCGATGGCTCGAGAGCACGACGCCGGTGCCGTCCGACGCGAGCTGCGTGAGGACACCGTGCACATGTCTTTTGCCGGCCGGATCCAGGCCGTTGGAGGGTTCGTCGAGCACGAGCAGCCGGGGCCTGCTGAGCAGCGCGGCAGCGAGTCCGAGCCGCTGACGCATGCCGAGGGAGAAGCCGCGGGTCCGGTCGTCGGCGACAGCCGTGAGCCCGACCTGGTCGAGCACGTCGTCGATCGCCGCCGTCCGCGCGCCGCGGCCGTGGAGAGCGGCCAGCGCGGAGAGGTTCTGCCTGGCGGTGAGGGAAGGGTAGAGACCTGGCCCGTCCACGAAGCCCGAGACACCGTCGGGAGCGGCGAGCGCCCGCCCGGCCGGCGTACCCAGGATCTCGAGACGGCCGCTGTCGGCAACGGCGAGGCCCAGCAGGAGACCGAGCAGTGTCGTCTTGCCGGCGCCGTTCGGCCCGACCAGACCATGGATCTGACCTGGCGTCACATCCAGATCGATGCCGTCGAGGGCGATGACGTCGCCGAAGCACTTGGTGATCCCGCGAGCCCGGACTGCGAGGAGTGTGTCCATGAGTCCCTTCTTCGTAATCCGCAGGGACCCTAAGGAGGCCACACACCCCGGACGCAGACGACCGGTTGAACGTACGCAGAACGGATCGTCAAGGCGTCGGCAAGTCGTGCGCACGAGTAACCGGCATCGAGCCGGACTTGGGCGACGCCACCATGCGGACGTCAACAGCGGAGGGGCTCGAAGCCCACTGCCGTGGACGTCCGTCAGTCGCGCACGTGAACAATCAGCCGAGGAACTCGACTCGGGCGCGCATCACCCGGGCGAGCAGACCGATGAGAGAAGGACCTCGATGGGCGAGGCTCAGCCTGTCGCGGCAAGGACCAGCGGAAGGACCTGTTCGCTGCCTGCCCGGCGCAGGAGGCGGGCAGCTACCGCGAGGGTCCAGCCGGAGTCGGTGTAGTCGTCCACGAGCAGGACGGGGCCGGGAGAGCCGGCCAGGGCACCGGCGAGTTCCTCGGGGACGGCCAGTGCGCCGGACAGGGCCCTGAGGCGTTGGGCGGAGTTGCTGCGGCGCGCCGCGTGCGCGCCACTCGGACCGGCGTACGTCAGGGTGCCGAGAAAGGGAAGGCGACCGACGGCCGCGATGCCCTCGGCGAGGGAGCCCACCAGTTGCGGGCGGGTCAGGGACGGTACGGCGACGACTCCCACCGGCCGGGAAGACGCGCCCGGGGCGTTCGTCGCCCAGCCGCCCGGGGAGCGCGCCCAGTCGGCGAGGACGGCCACCGCGGCCCGCAGGACATCGTCGGGGACCGGACCGTCGGGCGCGTTCTCCGCCAGCAGCGGGCGCAGCCGGTTGCCCCAGCCGATGTCGGAAAGCCGCCCCAGGGCACGCCCGGTGGAGCACTGCTCGTCGGCCGGGATACGCCCCTTGAGGTCGATGCCCAGCGCGGGCATGCCCGTCGGCCACATGCGGCGAGGTTCGATCTCCGCCCCCGGGCGGTCCAGCTCCTTCGCCGCCCCGCTCAACGTCTCCGCCGAGACAGCGGAATCGGCCCAGGCCCCCGCGCAGTTGTCGCACCGCCCGCAGGGGGCCGCCCGCTCGTCGTCGAGCTGCCGGCGCAGGAACTCCATCCGGCACTGGGACGTGCTCGCATAGTCACGCATGGCCTGCTGCTCGGCAGCCCGCTGCCGAGCCACCCAGGCGTACCGTTCGGTGTCGTGGACCCACTGCCGGCCGGTGGACACCCAGCCGCCCTTGACCCGCTTGACCGCCCCCTCCACATCCAGCACCTTCAGCATCGTCTCCAGCCGGCTGCGCCGAAGATCCACCGCCGCCTCCAGCGCCGGCACGGACAGCGGTCGTCCCGCACCGGCAAGGGCCGAGAGGGTCTGCCGGACCTGCTCCTCGGGCGGGAAGGCGGTGTCCGCGAAGTAGCGCCAGATGGCCTCGTCCTCCTTGCCCGGCAGCAGCAGCACATCGGCATGGGTCACACCGCGCCCCGCACGCCCCACCTGCTGGTAGTAGGCGATCGGCGAGGACGGCGAGCCGAGGTGCACCACGAAGCCCAGGTCCGGCTTGTCGAAGCCCATGCCCAGCGCCGAGGTCGCCACCAGCGCCTTGACCCGGTTCTCCAGCAGGTCGGCCTCGGCCTGCAGTCGGTCGGCGTTCTCCGTGCGCCCGGTGTAGGAGGCCACCCGGAAGCCGCGCTGCCGCAGGAAGGCGGTCGCCTCCTCGGCCGCGGCCACCGTCAGCGTGTAGATGATCCCGGAGCCCGGCAGCTCGTCGAGATGCTCGGCCAGCCAGGCCAGGCGGTGTGCGGCATCCGGCAGCTGGAGCACGCCCAGCCTCAGGCTCTCCCTGTCGAGCGGGCCGCGCAGCACCAGAGCCTCACCGGCGCCGGTACCGAGCTGCTCGGCCACGTCCGCCGTGACCCGCGCGTTGGCGGTCGCGGTGGTGGCCAGCACCGGCACGCCGGGGGCGAGCTCGGCGAGCATGGCCCGCAGCCGGCGGTAGTCCGGCCGGAAATCATGCCCCCAGTCGGAGATGCAGTGCGCCTCGTCGACCACCAGCAGACCGGTCGTGGCCGCGAGCCTGGGCAGCACCTGATCACGGAAGTCCACGGAATTGAGGCGCTCGGGGCTCACGAGGAGTACGTCGGTCTCGCCACGCGAGATCTCCTCGTGGATGGAGTCCCATTCCTCCAGGTTGGCCGAGTTGATGGTGCGCGCCCGGATTCCGGCGCGCGCCGCCGACTCGACCTGGTTGCGCATCAGTGCCAGCAACGGTGAGACGATCACCGTCGGGCCCGAGCCGCGCCGGCGCAGCAGAGCGGTGGCGACGAAGTACACCGCCGACTTGCCCCAGCCGGTGCGCTGCACCACCAGGGCACGCCGACGCTCCTTCACCAGGGCCGACACCGCCTGCCACTGGTCCTCCCGAAGCCTCGCCGAGCCCCCCGGGTCACCGACGAGCTCGGCGAGGATGGCGTCGGCTTCTGTGCGGAGCTCGAGTTCGTCCATGTCCCCATGCAACCCGATGGCACTGACAATCGGCCACCTCACCCAGCGTGACGAGCGGCTCGCGGAAGGGCACGGCCGGGGACCGCCCTCGCCGTGCAGGCGTGACCCGCCCACTCGCCGGGAACACACCGGACAGAGAAGTGGAGGGGATATAGGCCACACATCACCAGAAACCGGCCAGCGGCACCAATTGCTCGTTGCCGCAACCAAGTTCGACGGGAAGAATTGAGGTCCGCTCCCCGCACGGCTCGTCCGTGATCCGGCAGGGCTCTGCTGCGGTGTGCGCGCCCCAGTCCCACCTCGCCCGCAGTGTGGGCGCGTCAGCCGAAGGGAGGATCGTGACCTTCGGATTCACTCCGTCCTCGGCGGCATCCCTGGCAGATTCCGCCGACCCGTCCGCCGCTTCCGCCCAACCGGTGGCCCGGTTGCTCGAGCCGGCGGAGTGGGCGGCCGCCGGGATTCCCCTGCTGCGCAACCCCCGCGAAGTCGTCAGCGGGCTGCACGCCCGGCACCGGCCACGGCCCTCCACGGCCGTGGTGGCCGTCCTGGACCCGGACGAACGGCTGTGCGCCAGCGCATCGTTCACCCGGCGTCCCACTCCCGCGGACGGATGGGTGTTCCGTAACGCGCTGCTGGCCCAGCTGCGCCGGGTGATCCCGCACGACCTGAGGCGCCGGACGCCGGTGCGGACGGCGGTGCTGCTCTACTGCCGCGAGGGCGACACCCGGTGGACGGAGGAGGACGGGGCGTGGATGTGGGGCCTGCGTGACGCGTGTACGTTGCACGGGCTGCGCTGTGGTGCGTACATCACGCTGACGCTCGGTGGCTGGCAGGTCCTCGGTGAGGACCGCGGCGGCCGCCGCCCCAATGCGGAGTCGGCGCCCGAGGAGTTCGATCCGGCAGGGATACCGCTGCAGCAGCCACGCACCGGGGGCGTTCCCTCGTACCTGCTGCGCCGGGCCGCCGCCCGCTGAGCGACACGGCAGCCGTCCGAAGCACGCCGCCGGCGTACGACAAAGCCCCCGCACCAGCCCGTGAGGCCCCCGACTCGAGGCATCGGTCATCGCCCGTGCCCCCGGTCCGCGAAGGGCTGCGCACCGGCGGGACGGGACCCGACCGCAGAAGGGCATGGCGGAGGGAGCGCCGTTCCGATGCCGTCGAGCGGCACTCACCGGCCGCCCGGCCGAAGCCCGAACCGGCCACCCGGCTCCAAGCCCCGGCACCGGGGACGGGGCACGAGCGGACCGGGCCGGACGACTCAGACGCCCGCGCCCAGCACCGAGTTGATCTGCTTCGGGTCGCCGCAGACGATCAGCAGGGCACCGGCCCGGGTGAGCGCCAGCGGAAGCACGGCGGCGACGGCGGCGACGGTGCCGCCGTTGACGGCGACCACGACGACCGGTCGGGCGGCCGCACGGGGCGCGACCGAGGCGTCGGCGTAGAAGACGTCGTCACCGGCGTCGTGCTGCGCCCAGTAGGCGGCCTCGCCGAAGGACAGTTCGTGCGCGGCCCACGGGTGCGGCTCGCCGGTGGTGATCACCAGCACGTCGCCGGGGGCGCGACCGGACTCCAGCAGCAGGTCGACGGCTTCCTCCGCGGCATCCAGCGCACCCTCGGCGGAGGCCGGGATCAGCTGGATCTGCGGAGTGGAGGCGGGAGCGGACGGTCCGGGCTTGGCCGGCTCGCGCGGGGTGCGCTGGGCCGGCACCGGCCGGATGGGCCCCGGACGGCCGGGGCGGACGGGGGCCGCGGGGCGGGGGCCCGGTACGGGACGGGGGGTCGGCGCGGTACGGCCGCCGGCCGGAGTGGCGCGGGGACCCTGGGCACTCTCGTGAATCTGAGGCTCCTCGGGAATGAGAGGCATGAGCTGATTTTTATCAAACGCCGAAGCGACCGGCATCGGCGGGTGGCACGTCAGTACGACCGGAACCGGTCAGAAGTCGAAGCCGAGCTGGCCCCCGATTTCCGGAACGCTTCCGTCCGCCCAACTGCGGACCTTCTTGAGGTGCCGCCACTGGGGCAACGCATCAAGATACGCCCACGACAAACGGTGGAGGGGGGTGGGGCCCCGTTCCTCCAGTGCGGCCTTGTGCACCGGTGAGGGATAACCGGCGTTGGCCGCAAAACCGAAGTCTGCATGGTCGACACCCAGTTCGGCCATCATTTTGTCGCGGTGAACCTTGGCGATCACCGAGGCCGCCGCGACCGCCACGCATGACCGGTCGCCCTTGATCACCGTACGGACCTTCCAGGGCTCGCCCAGGTAGTCGTACTTCCCGTCGAGGATGACCGCGTCGGGGCGGACGGGCAGCGCCTCCAGGGCGCGTACCGCCGCGAGTCGCAGGGCGGCCGTCATCCCGAGGTCGTCGATCTCCTCGGGGGAGGCATGACCGAGGGCGTAGGCGGTGACCCACTTCTGCAGCAGCTCGGCGAGCACGGTGCGCCGCTTGACGGTCAGCAGCTTGGAATCGGTGAGACCCTCGGGCGGTCGGCGCAGACCCGTGACCGCCGCGCAGACGGTGACGGGACCGGCCCACGCGCCGCGCCCCACCTCGTCGACACCGGCGACGACCTTCGCTCCGGTCGTTGCGCGAAGGGAGCGCTCGACGGTGTGAGTAGGGGGTTCGTACGGCATGGCGCCCTTAGCGTACGCCGCCGGGATCACCGAGCGACACCCCGGTTTCCCCGGGCGGCGGCACCTACGCCGGAGGCGGCCCGCAAGCGCGGCGACGGCGGCACCGCGGCCCGGTCGACGCGGTGTCCCACGGCCCCGGTCAGTCCTCCACCGGACGCAGCAGGGGGACCATCAGCCGGTCGACCAGCTCCTCGATGTCCTGGTCATCCCATTCACAACCGCTAACTTTCGCACGGTACATCATGATCGCCGGTACGACATCGAAGACATACCCGTTCGCCGCGTCGGGCCGCACCTCTCCCCTCTCGATTCCACGGGTAATGACCTGGCGCAGTAGCCTGATGCCCGGCTCGATGACCCCCTCGTGGATCACACCCTGGAAGCGCCCCACCTCCAATGCATCGCATTCGTGAATGACCGACCGGAGAGCGAATCCGGGACGTGAGTACATCGCGTCGCGCGCCTGACGGCACAGGACCAACATGGTCCCGCGGCCGCCCCCGGTACGGCCTTGGGGCGGCCGGCCGGTCACGCCCGCTTCGTCCTCGAAGCAGATGAACGCGCCGGTCGCCGCCCGGAGGGTTTTACCTCCTGCCAGGTCACCCCCGCCACGCGGTGACCTGGTCCGCATCGCGTTCGGCGGCGGGCCGGGCGGGCATCTGCACGCTGTAGCCCATGCGATGCAGCAGCCGGGACACGCCGGAGACACTGTGGGAGATGTGGAACTTGCGGCCGATCAGAGCGCGGACTCGCGCGGCCGTCCACACCTGGTCCTCGCTCCAGCCGTGCGCGGCGGGTCGTTCGTCGAGCCAGGCTGCGAGCTTCGCCTGCAGGTGCAGGCCGAGCCGGCAGTCGCAACCCGGGTGCCCCTTGGAACACCGCGCCTCGCGACCGCCGGCGGGCCGGATCCGGCTGCAGTTCCTCGAAGCGCGCGAGGGCCGCCTCGAACAGCGGGTACTGGATACTCGTCGCGAGCATCACCCCCACCAGAAGCTGGCCTCCGGGAGCCAGCCGATCGGCCAGGCCGGTAAGCGTGCGCGCCGGATCGGCTACGTGGTGCACCGATTCCTTCCGGGACATCTGAGTCACCGGTGCGGCCGCACCCTTCCTGACCCCCACGAATGCGGGTCCGAGAAGGGTGCGGCGGCATCTCTGGGACTTCTCCTGGACTTTGGACCGGGACCTTTCACTCAGTGGAGTTGTGTGCGCGGGGAAGTCTCCTGCTTGCCCGCGGTGACGACGAAGGCCATGATCAGCGCGCCTGCGAGGAACACCCCGGACCCGGCGATGAACGCTCGCGTGAAGCCGTATGTCATGGCGTCCTGGGCCCGCACGACGAGGGCAGTGTCGCCCCGGTCCACAGCGTCGAGGTACACCAGGCCGGCCCGCGGCAGACGGGTGTCGGCGACGGTGGCCGCCAGCATGGCGAGGCTGGCGACGCCGAGGGCGCCCCCGATCTGCTGGGCGGTGTTGAGCAGGCCGGACGCGCTGCCCGAGTCGGCCTCGTCGACACCGCTCACCGCGCCGAGCGTCAGCGGCACGAAGGCGCAGCCGAGTCCGGCGGCGGTGACGAACATGGCGGGCATCAGGGTGCCCACGTAGGCGGAGTGCGGGGTCAGCCGGCTCAGCCAGAGCATTCCGGTCGCGGCGGCGACCAGGCCGATCCCGGCCACCAGCCGAGGCTGCAGCTTGACCACGAGCTTCGAGGAGATCGGGGCCATCATGCCGATGCCGACGCTGAACGGCAGGTAGGCCAGGCCGGTCTTGACCGCTCCGTAGTCCAGCACGTGCTGCATGTAGAGGGTTAGGAAGTAGAAGGTCGAGAACATACCGAACCCGGTGAGGAACAGCGTCACGTACATGCCGGCGCGGTTGCGCTCCTTCAGGTTGTGCAGGGGCAGCATGGGGCGTGCGATGCGGGCCTGCCGCTCCATGAACACCACCAGCAGCACCGCGGCGACCGCGATGCAGACCGCCGTGACCAGACCGGTCCAGTGGGTCTGTCCGCCGCGGGTGACTCCGTAGATCAGGCAGAGCAGACCGGCCGTGCCGACCGCCGCGCCCGCGATGTCGAGCCTGCCGTTGTCGCGGTCGGCCTCTTCGAGCACCGTCGTCCCGGCCAGCACGGCGATGCCGATAGGGATGTTCACCAGCAGTACCCAGCGCCAGTCGAGGTACTCGGTGAGGAGTCCGCCGAGGATCAGGCCCATCACCGACCCGACGCCCGCCATCGCGGCGTACGTGCCCATCGCCCGGTTGCGCTGCTTGCCCTCGGGGAAGTTCGTCGCGATCAGTGCGAGCGCCGTGGGCGCCGCGATGGCCGCGCCCACGCCCTGGAGCACCCGGGCGCAGATGAGCAGCGCTGCGTTGGGGGCCAGGCCGCCGAACACCGAGGCCAGGACGAAGGTCACGATCCCGAGCCGGAAAACGCGGCGGCGACCGAAGAGGTCGCCGGCCCGGCCGCCGAGGAGCATCAGTCCGCCGAAGGTGACCGCGTACGCGTTGACCACCCAGGCCAGATTGCCGTCCGACATGTCGAGCGCGCTCTGGATGCTCGGCAGGGCGATGTTCACGATGGTGGCGTCGAGCACCACCATCAACTCCGCGGCGGCGATGACCAGCAGGGCGAGTACCGGACGGCGGCTGAACCGGGTGACGGCCGCCGTCTCGTGGCTCGTGCGTGTCTGTGCTGCCGATGACATGTGACCTCCAGGTCGTGGCCCCCGCTACCGTGGACGATCTCGCCCCCGCGGCGACTTGTGGAGCAAGAGCCGGATTAATCAAGTGAGGGAAGACTGATGCGTGTTCGTACGACAAAGGCCATCGCGGTCACGGCCACCGGACTGCTCGCCGGCGCGTTCGGCTATGGCGCGGTCAATCTGGGACCGACCTTCTGGAATGTGCCGCTGGACACGCGGCTGTCGTTCCATGCCGAACTAATGAAGATGAACTCTCCGGTGATGCTGACGGCGATGGGAACGGCCGCCCTCAGCTCCCTGGCGCTGACCCTGCAGACCAGTGGCCGCCAGCGCCGGCTCGCCGCAGGAACGACGGCGCTGACGGGGACTTCCTTTCTGGTCACGCGATTCGGCAACGTACCGATCAACGCACAGATCAAGGTGTGGGCTGACACCTCGCCGCCAGCCGACTACGCCGAGATCCTGCGCCGTTGGGACCTGTTCAACCGGACGCGCACCGTCACCGCGCTGGCCGCCTTCGTCCTGCTCGTGGTCGCTCAGAGCGGTTCCGGGCCGCGTGCGACCCGTTCCGCCACGCCTTCCAGCTGACGGTCGAGAGCCAACTCCGTCTCCGTCAAATACTGGTTCCCGGGTATGCATTCCGGGTGCCCCGGTGCGGCCGGTTCGCCGATGACCGGGGTGGGAATGAAGAACTGGCTCCGGCCGTAGGCGATCAGTGCATCCGCGCAAAAGCGCCACAGGGACCTCAAGGACAAACGCATGAAGTCATCGTGGCCGGTCGTGAAAAAGCACGGATAAAGCCCGGCTTTCGTCATGACCGGCCGTCGTCCTCCCGTCAGGCCGAGGCCCGCATCGGCCTGTGGAGCACCTCGTCGTCGGCGAGCACGCTCTGGTGGGCCATGCGCAGTTCCATCCCAGGTTCGATGCCGAGTTCCTCGATGAGATGCGCTCGGGTGCGGCGGTAGGAGGCGAGCGCGTCACCGCTGCGGCCGCTGCGATGGAGCACCGTCATGAGCCGCGCGCAGAATCCCTCACTGAGCGGGTTCTCGGCCACCAGCCTGCTGAGTTCGCCGATGAGTTCGAGGTGCCGACCGAGCTGCAGGTCCAGGTCGATCCGCCGCTTGAGGGCGCTCGTCCACGCCTCGTCGTACTGCAGCGCGGTGCCGGAGAGCGCGGAGCCCTCCCGCAGACCCTCCAGCGTCGGCCCCCGGCGCAGGTCCAGGGCTTCCCGGTACTGCTTCGAGGCCAGTGCGTGGTGGCCTGCCGCCGCCGACTCCGAGGCCATGGCACACAGCCGGTCGAAGCACACGGTGTCGAGGATGCCCTCGTTGACTTGGAGCTGGTAGCCGGGTACCCGGGTGCGCAGGGTGCACCAGCGGCCGTCGAGGTCGTAGCGGATCAGGAACTTGCGCAGCTGCGAGACGTACACGCGGAGCGCGGCGAGGGCCGTGGTCGGCGGTGTGTCGCCCCACAGTTCGCGGATGAGCGCCTCGTTGGACACGGTCGCGTTGGGCCGGATGAGCAGGGCGGCCAGCAGCTGCCGCAACTTGCGCTGGGGCAGCGGGACCTCCGCGGACCCCACGACGATTTCCAGCGGCCCCAGCAGGCGCAGCGCCACCCCGCGGGAGGAGACGTCCGGCAGACCGTACGTCGGCTGCTTGTCCAAGGTGAGGGTCATCCCAGCACCTCCAGACGCGGGTGGGTACTGCGGAAGAACGTCAGCGGCTGGTCCTCGCGCAGCAGGCCCAGGTCGACGACCTCACCGACGATGATCACGTGGTCCCCGCCCGGGAAGGCGGTGTGCAGCCGACAGTCGAGGAAGGCCAGCGCGTCGCCCAGAACCGGGGAGCCGGTCACGCCGGGGCCGTGCGGCAGGTCGCCGAAGTCCGCGGTGTCGCGGCGGGCGAAGGCCCGGCACAGGCCCGCCTGGTCGGCGGCCAGGATATTGACGGCGAATGCACCGGCTTTCTTGACGGCGGCGAGCGCCCGTGAATCCTTGTGCACGCAGAACAGCACCAGGGCGGGATCGAGGGAGACCGAGGTGAAGGAATTCACCGTGACCCCGACCGGCTCCTCTCCGACGGTCCGCTGACACGTCACCACTGCGACGCCGGTCGGATAGCGCCCGCACACCTCGCGAAGCACCCTTGTCTCCACGGGCGCAGCATCTCTTTCTTCCGTATCGGAAACGGTCAAGTCCAACGTGTCCCCCTAGAAAAGCCGTGCTCAACGGCGCAAAGCGGCGCCGTCAACGGGCAGTGCCCGTACCCGACCCTAACGAGACCGCGTCGGCAGCGCCTACGTCCCAAAGGACGAGGCAGGACGTACTTTCGGCCGGACCGGCCCTACCCGGGCACGGCTCCGGATCGCATAGGCCCTGTTCAAGGACGGGTCGGGAAGCTGCTCCGAGCTGGGACGGGATCGCCGACTGGGCAATCTGGGAGAGCGGCGCCGGGCCTGCCGCCGGGCTGCGGCCCCGGTCGACGCACGGCACCCCACTGGTCTGCGGCCTTTCCCGCGTGCGCTTTTCGCTGCCCTCATCCCCGCTTTATCACACCGCGTGATCCTGTTTTGGCCGGTCACCCAGCGGCCGGACCCGGAACCGAAGGAACAAAAATGCGCAGCACTCTCATCGTGGCTCGTATGAAGCCGTCCGCCGAAGCTGACGTGACGCGCATCTTCGCCGAATCCGACGCCGGCGAACTTCCCCGCCTGATCGGCGTGAAGGAACGCAGACTGTTCCGTTTCCACGATCTCTATATGCACTACATGGCGTCCGACGAAGACGTGCGCGAACCAATCTCCGAATTGAGGGGCCACGAGCTCTTCGTCGATGTCAGCAAGCGGCTGAGCCCCCACATCACGGCATACGACCCGGCGACGTGGCGCGGCCCTCAGGACGCCATGGCCCACGAGTTCTACACCTGGCGCGCGGAGGGCTGAGGCGGCCCGCGCCTACACATCCCGGCGACGAGACGTCACCGGTTGGGGGACCGCACAGCAGGTGCGGGACAGCGAGAGGAGGCTGGCGTGGCCAGCGAAGGAATGACCAAGATCGCGGCGAAGGACGTCGAGTCCAACAGGCGTCGGGGGGGCGACCTGCGCACGCTGCTCAGCCCGGCCACCGCCGAGGCCACCGCAGGCTTCATGGGGGTGCTCACCCTCCAGCCCGGCGAGGTCGTCACCGAGCACTACCACCCGTACTCCGAGGAGTTTCTGTACCTCGTCAGCGGAGAGCTGCTGGCGAAGATCGACGGGGAGCCGGTCCCGCTTGCCGCGGGCGAGGCACTGCACCTGAAGATCAACGTCCGCCACCGGCTGGAGAACCACGGCACCGAGCCGGCCTTCATGGTCTTCCAGTTGGGCCCGCTGGCGCCCCGTCCCGAGCTGGGCCACGTCGACACCGAGCCCCTGCCGGGCCAGGAGTCCGCGTGACCCGCCGCAAGGCCGTCGTCACCGGGATCGGAGTCGTGGCCCCGAGCGGAGTCGGCACCAAGGTTTTCTGGCAGCTGCTGACCGACGGCCGTACGGCCACCCGCACCATCTCCCACTTCGACGCCTCGGCCTACCGCTCGCGGATCGCGGCGGAGTGCGACTTCGACGCCGCCGCCGCGGGGCTGACCTCCGAGGAGATTCAGCGCATGGACCGCGCCGCGCAGTTCGCCGTGGTCGCCGCGCGGGAGGCTCTGGCGGACAGCGGCAGCGCGACCGACCGGGTGCGGCCGCACCGCATCGGCGTCTCGATCGGCAGTGCCGTGGGCGCCACCATCACGCTGGAACAGCAGTACGTCAAGGTCAGCGACCACGGCGACAACTGGGTCGTGGACGCGTCGAACCCGTACCCGCACCTGTACGGTGCACTGGTCCCCGGCGCGCTCGCCGCCGAGGTGGCGTGGACGGCCGGCGCGCAGGGCCCGGTCCGGGTGGTGTCGACGGGCTGCACCTCGGGGCTCGACTCCGTGGCCCAGGGCGCCCAGTTCATTGAGGACGGGTCGGCCGACGTCGTGCTGGCCGGTGCCACCGACGCGCCCATCTCGCCGATCACCGTGGCCTGTTTCGACGCGATCAGGGCGACCTCGGCCAACAACGAGAATCCCGGGTCCGCTTCGCGGCCCTTCGACCGCGACCGTGACGGCTTCGTGCTTGGCGAGGGCGCGGCCGTACTGGTCCTGGAGGACGAGGAGTCCGCGCGGCGCCGTGGTGCCCATGTGTACTGCGAGATCGCGGGATACGCGCAGCGCAGCAACGCATTCCACATGACCGGTCTTCGTCCGGACGGCAAGGAGCTGGCCGAAGCGGTGCGGGTGGCGCTGGACCGCGCCCGGTTGCCGGCGGACGCGGTGGACTACGTCAACGCCCACGGCTCCGGGACCCGGCAGAACGACAAGCACGAGACGGCCGCGGTGAAGGCCTCGCTCGGCGAGCACGCGTACCGCGTGCCCATGAGCTCGATCAAGTCGATGGTGGGTCACTCCCTGGGTGCGATCGGCGCCCTGGAGGTCGCCGCCTGCGCCCTCGCCATCGACCAGGACACGATCCCGCCGACGGCCAACCTTCACCATGCGGATCCCGAACTCGGCTTGGACTACGTCCCGTTGACGGCTCGCGAGCAGCGGACCGACAACGTGCTCAGTGTGGGCAGCGGCTTCGGCGGATTCCAGACGGCGATGGTGCTCACCGCGCCAGGGAAGGGAGCCCGCGATGTCTGACACGGCGACAGCCACGCGCCGTGCAGTGGTCACCGGCATCTCGGCCGTGGCGCCGAACGGTCTCGGGGCGAAGGAGTTCTGGGAGGCCGTGCTGGAGGGCCGCAGCGGCCTCGGCCCGGTGACGCACTTCGCGGCGGACGGCTTCCCCGTGCGTACGGTCGGCGAGGTCTTCGGGGACGGCAACCTGCCCGGTGTCGACCGCCGGCTGGCGGTGCAGACCGACCGCTGGAGCCAGTTCGCGCTGCTGGCGGCCGACGAGGCGCTGGCCGATGCCGGCGTACAGCCGGCGGAGTTCCCCCCGTATGACCTGGGGGTCATCACGGCGTCCTCTTCCGGCGGGAACGCGTTCGGCCAGCGCGAGATCGCGGCACTCTGGTCGAAGGGGCCGCGGCACGTCGGCCCCTACCAGTCGATCGCCTGGTTCTACGCGGCCACGACCGGCCAGTTGTCCATCCGGCACGGTATGAAGGGACCCTGCGGTGTCGCCGTGGCCGAGCAGGCCGGCGGCCTGGACGCGATCGCGCAGGCCCGCCACGCCCTTCGCCGGGGCGATGCCAGGCTCATCCTGACCGGTGGCACCGAGGCGCCGCTGAGTCCGTACGCGCTGACCTGCCAGACCACTTCGGGGCGGCTGAGTGACAGCGCGGACCCGGAGCGCGCCTATCTGCCGTTCGGCGCGACCGCCCGCGGCCACGTGCCGGGCGAGGGCGGAGCGATCCTCGTGCTGGAGGACGAGGTGAGCGCGCGTGAGCGCGGCGCCGGGACTCCGTACGGTGAGATCGCCGGTCACGCGGCCACCTTCGACCCCGCTCCCGGCACACCGGAGGCCGGGAGCGGTGGCGCACTGCGCCGGGCCGTGCTGCTCGCCCTGGCCGACGCCCGCATCCGGCCACAGGAGGTCGACGTCGTCTTCGCCGACGCGGCAGGCACCCCGGAACTCGACCGTGCCGAAGCGGACTGCCTGGCCGAGGTGTTCGGGCCGCACGGGGTGCCGGTGACGGCGCCCAAGGCCCGCTACGGACGGCTGTACGCGGGCGGCGCGCCGCTCGACGTCGTGACCGCCCTGCTGGCCCTGCGCGAGCAGGTGATCCCGCCGACCGGGCCGAGTGCCGTCGCGGACACGGCCTACGGCATCGACCTCGTGGCGCAGCCGCGGCCGGCGCGGCTGCACACGGCCCTGGTCGTCGCCCGCGGCCACGGCGGCTTCAACTCCGCGCTCGTCGTCCGGTCCCTCACCCCGTGACGGCGCATCTGACGGACCCTTACCCCGCGACTTCGAAAGGACCCCGCCCATGACCGCGGCGCCCCTTGAGTACGACGACTTCCTGACCATCGTCGAGCAGTGCACCGGCGTCCCGCTGGAGACGCTCCGGACGGACGACCCGATCGCGACCATCGACGACCTGGGCGTCGACTCGCTGGGCCTGATCAACGTCCTCACCGAGGTGGAGAACCGCTACGACATCCGCCTGGACGCCGAGGGCCTCACCCGCTTCCCGGAGATCTGCGCCCTGATCAACGAACAGCTGCGGCCCGCAGCCGCGCGCACCGAGAACAGCATCGTCGTCGACGCGCCGTTCGACCTGGTCTGGGACATGACCAACGACGTCGCGAACTGGCCGAACCTGTTCAGCGAGTACGCCCTCGCCGAGATCCTGGAGCAGCACGGCGACACTGTGCGCTTCCGGCTGGCCCTCCACCCGGACGCCGACGGCAAAGTCTGGAGCTGGGTCTCCGAGCGTGTCACGGACCGTGAGAACCGGTCCGTCAAGGCACACCGGGTCGAGCCCGGCCCCTTCGCCTTCATGAACATCCACTGGACGTACGCGCAGACCGACGCGGGTGTCGAGATGCGCTGGGAGCAGGAGTTCCGCATGAAACCGGACGCCCCGCTGGACGACGCTGCCATGACAGAGCGCATCAACAAGAACTCGAAGGTCCAGATGGCGCTCATCAAGGAGCACGTGGAAGCGGCAGCCCGGGCCGGCGCCGGTGCGGCGGTGGCCCGATGACCGCCTTGGACTTCAGCCTCAAGGGCCGGCACGCCCTTGTCACCGGCGGCGCCCGGGGCATCGGGCGAGCCACCGTGCTCGCCCTGGCGGAGCAGGGTGCCGCGGTGACGGCCTGCTACGTCAACGAGAGCGAGCAGGTCGAGTCGCTGCGCGAGGAACTGGCGCAGCTGGGCGCCCGGGGCACTCTTGTGCGCTGCGACATAGCCGACCACGAGCAGGCCGCTCGGCTGTCGGCCGAGGCACACGAGCGGTACGGAGCGATCAACACCGTCGTGAACAACGCGGGTGTCATCAGCCACCTTCCGCTCACCGACCTGGCTCCCGACGAGTGGCACCGCATCCTGGACACCAACCTGTCCGGCATGTACCACGTGATCCGCGGGGCGCTGCCGTACGTCGCCGGGACCGCCTCGATCGTCAACATCAGCTCCGCCGTGGCCCACCACGGCATGCCGGGCGCCGCCCACTACGTGGCGTCGAAGGCCGGCGTGATGGGCCTGACCCGGGCGCTGGCCAAGGAACTGGGCCCGCGCGGGATCCGCGTCAACTGCATCGCCTCCGGGCTGGTCGAGACCGACCAGATGAAGGCCGTCACCGCCGAGGGCCGGGCCGCGTACGAACAGCGGATCTCGCTGCGCCGGCTCGGGCAGCCGGCGGAGATCGCCGACGCGGTGCTGTTCCTCGCCTCGGACGCCGCCCGCTATGTCACCGGCGCCACGCTCGACGTCGACGGCGGCATCTGACCCGAAGGAGACCGCACGCCGTGCTCCGCACCGTGTTGGAGATGACGGTCCGGGAGGGCTGCGAGGACGAGTTCCGTGCGGCCTGGCTGGAGACCGCGCGGGCCGCCGCGCGACTGCCGGGCTCCGTGGCCCAGTCGCTGCTGCGGGACCCGCGCACCCCCCGTACGCATCTGGTCATGGCCGACTGGACCGACCGGGCCGCTCTGGAGGCATTCCAGAACGGCCCCGAAAGGGAGCGGCTCAGCGCCCGTCTGGAGCCGTTCCGTGAATCCGCCCGCAAGCACGTGCTCGACGTGGTCGAGCACGTGCCGGGCGCCGCATCGACGAAAGGTGGTCCGTCGTGACCGTACGCATCATGGTTTCCGCCCGTGTCCAGGAGAAGGACCAGGAAGCCTTCGAGGAGGCCTATCGACAGGTCACCGCCGTGGTCAAGGGCACCCCGGGCCACCTGCGCGACGAGCTGCTGCGCGACGCCGAGCAGCCCGGCCGCTACATCCTGCTTGCCGAGTGGGAGAGCGAGGAGGCGTTCCGCGCCTGGGAGGACGCCCCGTCCCACCGCGAGATGGCCGCCCCGATGTACCCGTACTGGAGCGGCGGCGAGATCGAGCGGCGGATCTTCGATCTGCGTGCTCGCCTCGACAGCGCGCCATCGCAGGTCTGAGCGGACCGCTTCCATGGCGACCATCCGCAAGACCCTGGTCATCGGGGCCGGCATCGGCGGGCTCACCACGGCGGCGGGCCTGCTGCGTCAGGGCATCGAATGCGAGGTCTTCGAGGCGCGTCCCACTCCGGGACGGCTGCTGACGGGCGGCGGATTCATGCTCTGGCACAACGCCTTCCTGGCGCTGCGGCGGATCGGGCTCGACGAGGCCGTCGCCGCCGACGCGGTGCGCATGCGCTTCCACGAGTTCCGTTCCGACTCCGGACGGCGCCTGGCGCGGTGGCACCTGGACGGCCCGACGGAGCAGGCCGGCGCGCCGGCCTGTGCGCTGCGGCGGTCCGCCCTGCACACGGTGCTCACCGAGGCGGTCGGTGAGCACCGGATCCGCCTCGGCCGCCGCCTCACCGGCTACGACGAGGACACCGACGGTGTCGTCGCGCACTTCGAGGACGGGTCCACGGCCCGTGGCGACGTGCTGATTGGAGCGGACGGCCTGCGCTCCACCGTGCGCGCCGCGATGCGCGGCGGGTTCGAGCGGCCGCCGCGGTACGCCCGCTATACGGCCTGGCAGGCCATCACCCGGCTGCCCGGGGAGTCGCTGGTGCCCACCGGCACGTTCTTCAACCTGTGGGGAAAGGGCGGACTGCGGTTTCTGTACTGCCGGTTGAACGAGGACGAGGTCTACTGGGACGCGATCACCAGTGACCGCGCGGCAGCAGGTATCGACACCCTGCGACTGTCGCGGGGGGCGGCGCTGGCGGCCGCGTACCGGCACTGGCCGGACCCGGTCGGAAGGATCATCTCCTCGACCGACGAGGAGGCGATCCTGCCGGTGCCCATCCACGACCGGTCGCCGACCGGCGGGTGGAGCAAGGGCCGGGTGGTGCTCGTCGGCGACGCGGCCCATCCGATGACCCTCAACCTCAGCCAGGGCGCGGGCCAAGCCATCGAGAGCGGTGTGGTGCTCGCCGACAGGCTGGGTCGCTGCGAGCCGGACGCCGTGCCCGCCACGCTGCGTGCGTTCGAGTCCGCGCGTCGCGCGCGGGCCGCGGACATGGTGACGACCTCGTGGCGCATCGGCACGCTGGGGCTCGCGCACAGCGGTCCGCTGTGCCGGCTGCGCGACATGTTCATGTACGCCTTCTTCGACTCGGTCGCGCGTGACCAGAGCTACTCGCTGATGCTGGACGACCGGCTGGAGCGGGCCCCCCTGCAGGCGGCCGAGCCGCTCGGCCACCGGGCGGGGTGAGCCCACCCGTGCTGATCGCCCCTCTGGCCGTCGTCTTCGTCCTGTGTACGGGCGTCCTCGCGGGCGCCTTGATCGCGGTGGAGCGCGCCATCGTCCCCATGCTGCTGCGGCTGCCGCGGCAGACATGGTCCGACGTACACCGGTTGCTGGACCCCGGCTTCGACCCGCTGATGCCGACCGTCAACAAGGTGGCCCTGGCCACCGGCCTCGGCCTCGCCGTGCTGGCTCCCGGTGCCGCCGCGAAGGCCGCCTTCGCGGCGGCACTGTCCGGGGTGGTGGGCGTCGCCCTGGTGTCCGAGCTGCGCAATGTCCGGATGAACCGGCGGATCGACAGCTGGGCCGCGGACGGGGAGATCCCCGACGACTGGGACGCTCTGCGCGCCAGATGGGCGCGCGCCAACCTGCTGCGGACCGTCTTCGCCGGCCTGGCGTTCTGCGTCGCGCTCGGCGGCTGCCTGCTGGTGTGGGCCTGAGCGGACCTGTACGCCGCCTCCCCGTCCCTTACCTGCATTTCGTTTCCGTACTCCGTCCCCTGACGGACGAGTACCCGTTCCCGATGTAAGGAGCTGATCCGGTGAATCCGGCACACGTGGAGCGCGAACCGAGCGCGTACGCCCCCGAGGTGGCCGGGCAGACGCCCGAGCCCGCGGAGTTCGCGGGCCGGGTCGCCCTGGTCACCGGTGCCGCCCGCGGCATCGGCGCGGCCACCGCGCGCATCCTGGCGGCCCGGGGGGCCCGCGTCGCGGTCAATTACCACAACAGCGCCGACCGGGCCGAGGAGCTCGTGGCCGAGATCCGCCGGTGCGGCGGGAAGGCGGTGGCCGTCCAGGGCGACGTCACGGACCCCGACGGGGTCTCCGCTCTGGTCGAGGGCGTCAGAACCGAACTGGGCCCGATCGACGTCCTGGTGCTCAACGCCGCCGGTCTGGGCGCCCACGAGGCGCGCATCGCCCCCGCGGCGGACCTAGCGTGGGAGGACCTTGAGCACGTGGTGAACCAGCAGCTCAAGGCGCTGTTCCTGACCGTGCACGCGGTGCTTGGCGACATGACCGCCCGGGGCGGCGGCTCGGTGGTGGCGGTCGGGGCGGCGCTCGCCCGCCGGCCGGCGCCGCGGTTCCTCCCGCTGACCGTGGCCAAGGCCGGGGTCGAGGCCGCGGTGCGCACCCTGGCCCTGGAGGCGGGCCCGCACGGGGTGCGGGTCAACGCGGTGGAGCCGAACCTCATCCTCACCGAACTCGCCCGTTTCATCCCCGAGGAGCAGCGCCGGGCCGCCGCCGAGCGCGCGGCGCTGCGGCGCAACGGCACTCCGGAGGACATCGCCGAGGTCATCGCGTTCCTCGCCTCGGAGCGCGCCTCGTACCTCACGGGCACTTGCCTGGTCGCCGACGGCGGCACGGCGCTCGCCTGACCCGTGACCGGGCGACGCCCGCCGCCATCGGGTTTTCCCCGTCTTTATCACCGCCTTTGCAGCCGCTGATTGCCTGTCACCAGGGGTGCCGTCCGCCATCGGGCGACCCGAGCGAAAGGAATGAACCTTGTCGAAGACCGAACGGAAGGTCGTCAGCCGGGACGACGTCGAGCCCGTCTGCTGGTTCGGTGAGGAAGGCCGGTTCCTGTTGCGCAAGGAGGACACCGGCGGCCTGTACAGCTTCTACCAGATCACCACGCAGCCGGGCAGCGGTCCGCCACTGCACGTCCACGAGACCGCCGACGAGGCGTTCTTCGTCAACAAGGGCACGTACGAGTTCGAGGTCGGCGGCGTCACCGAGACCATCGGCGAGGGCACCGTGATCTACGGCCCGCGCGGTGTGCCGCACCGCTTCCTCAACGTCGGTGACGAGCCGGGCCAGCTGCTGGTCATCGCGACGCCCGGTGGCGTGGAGAATTTCTTCATCGGGCTGTCCGAGCTCGTCTCCGGCCGCGGCATGCCGGACTGGGAAAAGATGCAGCAGCTCGCCACCGAGAACGAGATGCGCGGATTCATGCCGAAGCCGGGCGCCCGCGGCGACCTCGGCGGCCCGCCGGCCGGGCTGCACGGCCGCCCCAGTGCTCCGGCCGGCGCGCCGTCCCGCGGCTGACCCGCCCGGGTCTGCAAGGTCCGAGCCCGCCGCCTTCCGCCACCGGCCGTCCGTACACCCGCCGCGTGGCCAGGAGTACCCCGGCCGGGGCAGCGCGCCGTTCCGCGCTGCCCCGGCCGACCCCGTTCCGCTCCGGCGCACTTCAGGCGCCGCCACTCGCTTACCGTCCGACCAGGAGGACACCATGCCCGGACACCCCTCCGGCAACCGCGCCGGCCTGCGGCTCGCCGCGCCACCTCGACACGACGTGATCATTCTGGGTTCCGGCATCGCCGGGTCGACCCTGGGCGCCATCCTCGCCAAGCAGGGCGTTTCCGTCCTCCTCCTGGACGGGGGCACCCATCCGCGGTTCGCGGTCGGCGAGTCGACGACGCTCTACACGCTCAAGGTCTTCCGGCTGCTCGCGCGCCGCTACGGCATCCCCGAGCTGGAGTCGCTGACCTCCACTGACGGCATCCGCGACGACATCGCGCCGACGTCGGGCACCAAGCGGCACTTCGGCTTCATCCGGCACGAGGAGGGCAAGGAGCCCGACGCGGCCGAGTTCCTGCAGTTCAGTCCCCCGTCCAAGGCCCTGCAGACCGGCCATCTGTTCCGCCAGGACACCGACGCGTACCTCTTCCACGCCGCCATCCGCTACGGCTGCGACGTCCGGCAGGCGTTCCAGGTCGAGGACGTGGAGCTGGCCGAGGACTACATCGCCGTGGTCGGCAAGAGCGGCGAGCGGTACGAGGGCCGCTACCTGGTCGACGCCAGCGGGTTCCGGTCGCCGATCGCCAAGGAACTCGGGCTGCGCAAGCCGCCGGAGGCGCTCAAGCACCACTCCCGTTCCATGTTCACCCACATGCTGGGCGTACGGCCAACCGACGAATGCCTGCGCGTGAGGCCCGAGGACGCGCCGCCGATCCCGTGGGTGGAAGGCACCATGCACCACCTCTTCGACCGCGGCTGGTTCTGGTCGATCCCATTCAACAACGCGGCCGCGTCGAAGAACCCGCTGGTCAGCGTCGGGCTCACGCTCGACGAGCGAATGTACCCGAAGAACCACGACGTCTCCCCGGAAGAGGAGTTCCGCACCTTCGCGGCGCGCTTCCCAGCGGTGGAGCGGCTGTTCGCGGACGCCCGCACCGTACGGCCCTGGGTGTCGGCCGACAGGATCCAGTACGCGTCGACGAAGTCCGTGGGCCATCGTTGGTGCCTGATGTCGCACGCGGCCGGCTTCATCGACCCGCTGTATTCGCGCGGCCTCACCAACACCGGCGAAGTGGTCAACTCGCTCGCGTGGCGGCTGCTTGAGGCGCTCGCCGAGGACGACTTCGACGAGGAGCGTTTCCGGTACGTCGACGAGCTCCAGCAGGGGCTGATCCGGTACAACGACGAACTGGTCAACTGCTCCTTCATCTCCTTCCAGGACCACTCGCTGTGGAACGCCGTCTATCGCATCTGGTGCGCCGCCGAGGTGCCGATCAACCTGCGCTTCGACCGGTTCACCGAGCGCTTCATGGACTCCGGTGACGACGGCGTGCTCCGCGCGATGGAGAAGGCTGCCTACCCGGGTCTGCCGGTCCCCGGGTCCCCGGGCTACAAGGCGCTGTTCGACGACATGGTGCGGATCTGTGAGGCGGTCGACCGCGGCGAGCGCACCGCCGCCGACGCGGGCGCCGAGCTGCTGAAGACCGTGGTCGAGACCCCGGTGGTGCTGGACCACCTGGGGCTGCGCGACCCCGAGTGCCGGTTCGTCTACCCGATGCGCGACGATCTGCGGCGGATGGCGCAGTGGCTCCGCCACGACGGCCCCGACGAGCTGCGCTACCTCACCACGGGCGTCGACGTACACGGTGCGCCGCTGCCGGCCGAGCCCGACGCGGAGAAGGCGCTGCCGCACTGACCGAGACGCGCACCGCAGCACTGAGCGGGCGGCCCCACAACGTTGTGGGAGCCGCCCGCTCACTGCCGTGTACGGCCCGCGGGTACGCCGCGGGCCGCTCGTCAGGGCGTACGGGGGACGACGCGGAAGACGGGGCAGCGCGCCGCGGCCTCTTCGAAGTGCTCCGGGGAGCCGGACTCGACCAGCCCGTTGCGTACGAACGCGTCGACGCCGCGCGGGACCTGGCCCGGGAACTCCCGCAGTATGCGGCCCCGTTCCTCCTCGGGCAGCTCGACGAGGTCCACCCGCTGCGCCCGCCGGCCCCGGGTCAGCACCCCGTGTCCCGCGGCCCGGGCGTTCCTGACCCAGTCGGACTGCGGGTACGCCTGGAGGATGTAGCGGGTGCCGTCGACGACCACCGGGGCGACCGGATTGGTACGGGGCAGGCCGCTTTGCCGGCCGGGGACTGTGAGCAGGTGCATGGGCCCGAAGGGCAGCCCCAGCCGGTGGAAGAGGATGACGACCTTGTTGCGGACCTTATGCCGGGGGGAGAGCGAGCGCTGCGTGGTCATGCAGGTCACCTTTCGTGGACGCGTCGCGTGATGGCCCGCACTACGGACCGTGGCATGGCCCGCATGAGGGGGAGCCTGATCCGGTACGCCAGACCGGGCACCGTGGACGCCCGTCCTTCGGCCACCGCGTCCAGTCCCGCCCGGGCCACTTGATCGGCCGTCAGCCACTTTATGTTGGGCAGCGCATCGGCCGACACCCCGGCCGCCTGGTGGAAGCCGGAGCGGGTCAGACCCGTGTGCACGGTGGTGACGTTGACTCCGTGGCGGGCGACCTCCATGGCGAGGCTCTCGCCGAGCGACGACAGGAAGGCCTTGGAGGCGGCGTAGGTCGCGGAGCGCGGCTTGGGCAGGACGGCGACGAGCGAGGAGACGTTCACGATGCCGCCGGCGCCGCGGGCGATCATGCCCGGCAGGCAGGCGCGGGACAGCCGCAGGGGGACGATCGCGTTGAGCACCGCCGTGTGCAACTCGCGCTCGGCGGGCAGCTCCGCGAAGTAACCGGAGCCACTCGAACCGGCGTTGTTGACCAAGAGCTCCACGGGCCGCTCGGGATCCGTGAGCCGCTCCTCGGCCATCGCGAGCTGCTTCTCGTCGGTGAGGTCGAGCCGGAGCACCTCCACGGTCACACCGTGTGCGGACTCCAGCTCCCTCGCGAGCTGTTCGAGCAGGTGGCCCCGCCTCGCCACGAGGACGAGGTCGACACCCTCCTCGGCCAGCAGCCTGGCGAATCCCTCGCCGATCCCGCTCGACGCCCCGGTCACCATGGCCGAAGCGTACGGAAACCTCCGCATGACATTCCTCAAATCTCTTCGGAAATTCGACTGGAAACGTCCTGACACATTAGCCGCTGCCGTAGGTGATGAGCCAGCGAATGGAAAACATGGACAGCCCTGCGGGCCGGTTTATTCCGGCTTAAGCGAGGGTTCATCGGTCGATGGTGAAATACTTCCGCACGATTGGCAAGACTTCGAAAGTCCGCCACCTGTACCACGTTCCCATCCCCGTCGAAATGGCTGGTGTCGTTTCCATGAGTCCCTCCGCGCAAACGCGGGAATCACAGTCCCCGACGCCCCTCGCGCCCGGCGCCGGCACGGCCGACCGACTGCACTCCCTCACCGGCCTGCGCTGGATCGCGGCTCTCGCCGTCTTCCTCTCACACGTCGGCACCCTGCTGCCCATGCCCGACGCGAGGCCGGTACTGACCCTGGGCTCCTCTGGCGTGACGTTCTTCTTCGTCCTCTCCGGATTCGTCCTCACCTGGACGTACCTGGCAGGCGACCGGGCCGTTCCGTTCTACGGCCGCCGGTTCGCCCGTATCTGGCCGATGCTGCTGGTGGCCGTGCTGATCCCGCTCTTCCTGCAGCTTCCCGACGCGGGGCCGGGCCAGGGCGGCACCCTGAAGCTCATGGCGCTCTCCGCCGTCCTGCTGTACCAGGCGTGGGTGCCCACATACATCCTGGGCAGCACGAACCCGGTGACGTGGTCCCTCGCCTGCGAGGCGTTCTTCTACGTGGTCTTCCCGTTCGTCGCCAAGTTCACGGTGCGCCGGTCGCTGCGCTGGCTCGGCGGCGCGGCCGTGGCGCTGGTGCTGGTGGGCTGGGGCATCAAGCTGTGGCTGTGGCACGCCTACCCGCCCCAGCTGCGCCCGGTGTTCACCGGTGTGGACGGCCTGATCTTCGGCACCTACTCCCCGATCGCCCGGGTCTGGGAGTTCCTGCTCGGCGTGGTCGCGGCGACGGCCGTGCGCAAGGGCTGGCGCCTCCCGCTCAGCGTCGCCTCGGCCACCACGCTGCTGGCCGCCGGCTTCGTCGCCCTGTGGGTGCTGCGGTTCGAGACCTGGCGCATCATCGGCATATACGACGCCCTGCCCCAGGTCACCGCTCCGCTGTACGCGCTCCTAGTGGTCGCCGTGGCCCAGCGCGACCTCGCGGGTGGCCAATCGTGGCTGAAGGCGAAGCCGATGGTGGCGCTCGGCGAATGGTCGTACGCGTTCTACCTCCTGCACTTCACCGTGCTCTTCGAGATTGCCTCCAGGGTATTCGGCAGGAAGAGCATCATGGAATTCTATATGCGCCCCGCCGAGGCGAGCTGGTCGAATGCCGGTTGGGCGGCGCTCGCCCTCGTCATCAGCATTACGGTTTGCGCCCTGCTGTACCGGCTCTACGAGCGCCCCGTGGAGCATTGGCTGCGTTCCCGAATCGGCCGCCGCGACGTCCGCGTTCCGGCTCCCGGCCTTTCGGCTGCAGACGCCGGGCAGCTTCGCGACGAGAGCGGTAACGCACCGAAGAATGAGGTTCGACAGATATGACGTCGACAGCACTCGACACGGACGGGGCACTCTTTTGGCAGTCCCGTCGCACCGCGGAGCGCCCGGTGGAAGACCCGTTCGACGTGATGTTCGTCGGGTGGTCCTTCTTCCGGAGCAAGCTCCTGACCGCGGCGATGGAGCTGCGGATCTTCTCGGTACTGGGCGAAGGCACGCTCGACGCCGCCGAGTTGGCCGACCGTACGGATCTGCACCCGCGCGGCGCCCGGGACTTCCTGGACGCACTCGCCGCCGTCGGTCTCATGATTCGGGAGGACGGCCGCTACCGCAACAGCCCCGGCACCCTGCGGCACCTGCTGCCGGAGGGCGAGGAGTTCGTGGGCGGCTTTCTGCGGATGACCACCGAGCTCATGGGCCGCGACCAGGAGTCCTTCACCGGACTGCTGCGGGACGGCACCGCGCGCAACCAGGGCGCCGGCGGCGAGGTCCCGTTCACAAAGATATTCCACGACCCGGACCGGCTGCGCCAGTTCCTGTCCGCCATGGACAGCTTCAGCGGCGCCGTCGGGGTGGAGTTGGCGCGGGTCTTCGACTGGTCGCGGGTGGCGACGTTCAGCGATGTCGGCGGCGCCCGCGGCAACCTGGCGGCGCATCTCGCTGCCGCCCACCCCCAGTTGACCGGCACCGTGCTGGACCGTCCGTCCATGGCGGAGCACTTCGACCGCCTGGTGTCCGAGCGTGGGGTCGCGAACCGACTGCGCTACGTCGGCGCCGACTTCTTCGAGGTCGAACTGCCGCGTGCGGACGTCGTGATCCTCGGCAGCGTGCTGCACGACTGGCCGATGGAACAGCGCGCGATCCTGCTGCGCAAGGCGTACGACGCGGTCCATGACGGCGGCTGGGTGATCGTGTACGACACGATGCTGGACGACGAACGGCGCGACCCGGACAGCCTGATGCTCAGCCTCATCATGATGCTGCAGTCCGCTCAGGCCGCCGGCTTCTCACCTGCCGAGTGCTCAGGGTGGATGGCGGACGCGGGCTTCGCGGTCGAGCGCGTCGTACGGCTGCCCGCCCTGACGACGGCGGTGATCGGACGCAAGGTCTGACGGAAATGACGAGCACCCGCTCCCCGACCGGTGACCGGTCCTGGAGCGGGTGTTCAGCACATTTCGGCTTCCCGCCCGGGCTGCGCTGTCCCTCACGACGGCCCGGAGTCCGGCGGAAGGCCCGGCTCCGGCGAACACCCGCCAAAATCGACCGGGCTATCCTGGCGAGCGACTGCACAACCTCGGGGGAGATATATGTCCGTGCTGCCACAGTTCAGCGTTCTGGTGGTGGATTCCCATCCCATCTCACTGACGGGACTGCATACGATTCTCGACGCCTGTGCCGATCTGCGCGTGGTCGGCACAGCCCAGGACTGCGAGACGGCCGCCGCGCGGTACCGGGAGCTGCGTCCCGACGTGGTTGTCGTCAACACGCACAAAGACGCAGGCGGGGCGCTGGACATCGTGCAGGCAATGTCCAGGCCCCGGTCCCGGCTGCCTCCGGCCAACACCCTCGTCCTGGTCGACGACGTGGACGCCGCGACGGGCCAGGTGCTGCAGGCCGGCGTGCAGGGCGTGCTGTCGTGCAGATGCAGCTCCGAGGAACTCACTGCCGCGGTCCGCATCATGGCCACGGGTCGGTCCATGCTCATCCCGCGGGCCCGAAAGGAGGCCGGAGAATCTCCGCTGGAAATTCTCACGGCCCGGGAGTCCGAGGTCTTTCACCTCATGACACGTGGATACAGCAACACCGAGATTTCGGCGGAATTGGCGCTCAGCCAGAGCACCGTGAAATCCCATATTCAGAAAATAATGGAGAAATTAAAGCTTCGCAACCGCGTGCATGCTGTTATTTTCGCTTACGAAAACAACATCATCCACGCAGGCCCTTAGCGAACGGGGCCGGCCCCGGAGTCTTCCCCTCCGGGGTCCGCAGCTGGCCGAGGACCCGCTGCACGTCGAAGACATTCCGATCTTCGACGACGAGACCGTTCTCCACCCGCCACAGCTGAATTCCCTCCGAGGAGACCGCGCGTCCGGTGGGCGCCACGCCGGCGAACTCCCCCACGTGCGTTCCCCGCGTCGTGTACCAACTCGCCACCCACGGACCCTCGGCCACCTGCAGCCCGACCTCGACCGTGAGTCCGGAGAACGCCGCGCGCCGCAGCCGTACGCTCTCCTTGGGGCCTTCGGGGCCGACCGGCCTGCCGCCCAGCAGGAACTGTGGGGCGAAGATCTCATCGGCCACATCCAGTTCCCCACGGCTCCAGCCCTCGTCGAACCAGCGGCGGGCGAGCGCCTTGTTGGCCTCCTGGGCGCTCGTTCGGCCGTCCTGGGCCGCGGCCGTCATCGGACCGTCTTCCCGGGACGGGAGGCCGGCGCGGCACCCGCGGCGCGCAGCGCCTCCAGGCTCTCCCGGCCGATGGTGTTCAGCGCCGGAACGGGGGACCGCGCGGCCCATTGCAGGAAATCGGCTATCTGGTCGCGGTCAGGGTGGATGAACCGCCGGCTCACGTCCTTCCAGCCGAATCCCGCGTGCACCGCGTCGGATTCGTTGATCAGTCCGAGAATGATGTCCGCCGCCCGGTCGCCGTCGATCTCCTTCGCCTCGTACTGCGCGCAGGCCTTCGCCGTTCCGTCGAGGAGGGCCTTGAAATCGTCGTTGTCGGGCCACCAGAGGCCGGTGTGCGGAACCTTCTCCAAGGCGTCGAACACGCTCGCGTCGCGGTCGGTGCGGTACTTGCGCAGGGCGTTGTTGATCCGCAGGGTGCCGGGGGTGTTGCCGCTTCCCCAGATGCGGAATACCGCGTCCCAGAGGCGGAAGTGCGAGAAGGCGATGAACGAGCAATTGACAAGCGTGTCGTTGTAGTCGAGCAGGCCCTGCTCCAGCTCCTCGACGTAGCGGAAGCGCTCCTCGTCGAAGTCGTCGTCCGCGAGTGCGGCGAGGAGTCGCGGGGCGAGGGCGTGGATGATCTCGAACGTGTTGGACATGCCGCGCGAGTACAGCGGGTCGAGAAAGCCCGCGGCGTGCGACATCAGGCACCACCGCTGTCCCACGGTCTTGTTGGAGGAGTACTGCAGCCGGCCCGTGGACACCCACTCCCTGACCTTCCTGGCCCCCTCGAACTGCCGCTCCACCGCCGGGAACAGTCTCAGCAGCTGCGCGAACTCCTCCTCCGCGCCGACCCCCTCCGGCTTGGGGTGCAGCCGCGGGTCGAGCGTGACGCCCACGCTGCACAGCGGGTTGCGGGAAAGCTCATGGTTGTCGAAGGGGATGATCCAGAACCAGCCCCGCTCGAAGATGTGGTGCATGGTGCCGTTGTGCCAGGGCACCGGCGGCCGGCTCTTCTCGGACACGTCCAGCACGTCGTCGAACGGCTTCACGCCGATCATGTGCGTGAACAGTGACCGGGAGTGGTGCCGGAACCGGGCCGGCTGCTCGCGCAGGCCGAGGTGGTCGGCCAGCGGGGAGCGGAAGCCGCTCGCGTCCACCAGGTAGCGAGCCCGGACCACATACCCGTCGGCGCCGGTCACAGTGACGCCGTCGTCGTCGAAGTCGATCTTCTCCGCGCGCCACTGCTGGCGTGTGTCGCAACCGTGTCCGACGGCGACGCGCAGCAGGTAGGCGTCACTGTCCTGGCGGAACAGGTGGCTGGCGGACGTCAGCGCGTCGGGGATGACGAACTGGTGCGACTCATCCGGGTCGGGCTCCTGGCCCGGTCGGTGCAGCATGAAGCCGAAGTGCTGCTTGCGGCCGAAGGTGTTGCTCACCTTCTCGTTGATGGTCGTCGCGTCGGTGAGGGCCTCGAACTCGGGGATGTCGTAGCGTTCGGCGAGCACCTGGAGCCAGGAGACCAGCTGGGGAATCATGGACTCCCCCACCGCGAAGCGGGGGTGGGTGCCCGCGTCGGCGATCAGTACCTTGGCCCCGCTGCGAGCCAGTACCGCGCCCAGAGTGGATCCGGCGATTCCCGATCCCAGGATCACCACGTCGTGGCTGGGCTTCTGTGTGGACACTGTCGGTCCCCTTCGCACTCGTCCGGTCGGGCCGCCGTATTGCCGTCGACGCCCGCGGGACCAGCCTTGCGTACGCCGATGAAGCCGTGAGAAAGCGCGCGCAGGCCACCGCGCCGTGGCGCGGTGGCCTGCATCGTCAGGCGCGGCTCTGCGTGCCGGCCTGCGTGGCGGGGGCTGCGGCGTCGGACGCCGCCTCCTGCCCCCCGCACCCGGCCGCGTCGTCGTCGGCAGGGTGGGTCCTCGGGCCGGCTGCCTGTCCGGGGGTGGTAACAAGCAGCCGGCCCAAGGAGCGCGGGAACCACCAGTTGGACCGCCCGAGGAGGGTGACCAGAGCCGGGGTGAGAAGGCCCCGGACGACGGTGGCGTCGATGACGATGCCCGCGGCCAGAGCCGTGGCGAACACCTTCACGTCGGTGATCGGAATGGTGGCCAGCGCGGTGAACGCCAGGAAGAGGATGAGCGCGGCGGAGGTGACGAGCCGGCCCGTGCGGCTGATGCCGGTCACGACGGAGGGGACCACGGTGTCTCGCTCGCCCTCGGCCGTCAGGTCCAGGTGGGTCTCGCGGATGCGATGGAGGATGAACACCTCGTAGTCCATGGACAGCCCGAAGAGGAAGGCGAAGACCGCCATGGGGATCCAGATGGTCACCGCCCCGATCGCCGGGGTGTCGAACAGCGCCTCGCTGCCGTAGCCCTTCTGCCACACGAGGACGACCACACCATAAGCCGCGCAGGTGGACAGCGCGTTGAGGATGAGGGCCTTGATGGGCAGGACGACCGAACGCAGGGTTCGGGCGAGCACGACGAACGTGAGCAGGGCGACGAAGACCAGAATGAGCCCGAGGGAGCCGTAGACGGCGTCGATGAAGTCGACGTCCGTGGCGGGCCCGCCGCCGGCGAGGGCGCCGGGAGTGTCCTGGGCGAGGCTCATGACCTTGGTCACCGTGGACCGGCCGGCGCTGCTGGACGGGTCGGCCGTGGTCCACACGTCGATGACGCGCTGTCCGCCGCGCGCCCAGTCGGCCGGGGCCGCGGAACCCGCGACACCTTCGATCCCGGCGAGTTTCGCGTGCAGGGAGTCGCCGCCGCCCGCGGGCACGATGACCTCAAGGGGGCGGGCGATGCCCTCGCCGAAGCCCGCGTCGACGATCCGCTGGAACGCGGCGGCGGGCTTGCCACCCTGGGCGAGGGTCACGGTGGCCGGCTGCCCCAGGCGCAGGGCGAGGACGGGCGCGGCCAGGCACAGCAGCACGGCGCCGCTGAGCACGGCGCACAGCGCCGGGCGGCGGGTGGTGAGTCCGGCGATCCGGCCCCACAGCTTGCTGTCCGGGCGGTGGGCCCGGCGCGGCCGGTCGAGCTTGTCGCCCCAGGCATACAGCAGGACGGGCAGCAGGGTTACCGCGATGGCGACGCTGACCAGCGGGATGAGCAGACCCGCATATCCGACACTGCGCAGGAACGGGACGGGCAGGACCACGAGCGCGGCGAGGGAGATCGCCACCGTGGCGCCGCTGAGCGCGACCGCGTGACCGGCGCTGGCGACGGCCCGTACGACTGCCTCGCGGCGCTCGGCGGGGTCGGCACCGTCGGATCCGGGCTTGTGCCGCTCCTCGCGCCAGCGGGTGACGATGAGGAGCGCGTAGTCGATCGCGATGCCGAGGCCGATGAGCGCCACCAGGAACTGGACGATGAAGGAGACGTCGGTGATCCCGGTGATGCCGCGCACCAGCAGGAACGTGGTGGGGATGGCGACCATGGCCATCAGCAGGGGCACGATGGCGAGGCCGCTGGCGAAGACGAGGGCCAGGACGACCAGGGCGCCGAGGGCTCCGATCAGGGTCTCGTAGATCGGGCTGCGCGCGGCTCCGCTGTCACGGCCGGAGAGGACCGGCTGACCGGTCAGCTCGACCGGGGCGCCGGCGATCTTCGCGTGCTCGACCACCGCCTTGATGCCCGGGAGGGACTGGGCGTAGGGGACGTTGGAGCGGTTGGCCGGCGGGTAGACCAGAGCGACGGTGGTGCGCTTGTCCCGGGAGACCAGGGACTCGCCGCCGGGGTCCGCGTAGGAGACGTCGCGGCCGCCCTTCGGGGTGACCTTGGCCATCAGGTCGCCCCACTGCTTGCGTACGCCGTCGTCGTCGACGGTCGTGCCCTTGGGCACCGTCACCACGAGCAGGAGGGGCGCGTTCTTGCCGCCGGTCTGCGCGAAGCGCTGGGCCAGGGCGTCGTTCGCCGCCTGTGACTGCTTGTCAGGGAGCCGGGACTCGTACGAGAGCTTGTCGATGGTGCTGCCGGACAGGGCCCCTCCGGCCAAGGTGAGCACCACCCAGACCAGGACGACAGGCAGCCGATGGGCGAGCACCCATCGCGTCATGCGCTCCAAGGTAACCCCTCATGTAGGGACGCTACTGTGTAGCCACGCTACGTATGTCGGTGGACAAGTTAGCCCGGTGATCGCGATGACGCAACAGCAAAGTCGCTGCAGCACCGGTGAATTGACGTGGAGTGATGCGTTCCGGAAACGCGGAGAGCCCTCGGCGAGCGCATCCCGGGAAAGGAATGTCGCCCGTCGAGGGCTCTCTCTTCGCGGCCCGCTCGTGGGCGGACCGCGCAGCCGGCGGTTGCCGGTGCCGAACAGGGTGGGCGCTACCGGGAGTCGGTCCCGCGCAGGACGGCGAGGAAGCGCTTCAGAGCCGTGCCGAAGTACGCACCGGCCAGGAGCGTCAGAGTCGCGGGGATGGCGACCATCGGCCAGTCCAGGGACTCCGGATGGCTCAGGCCGCGGTTGAGCAGGAGCAGGATCAACGCCCCCAGCACGCAGAGCAGTCCGATGAGGGCCGCGAGGGTGCCGGTGGTGACCATCTCGTCGCGCCGGACGGCCGCCGCGGCGATGCCGGTGCCCTTCCGGAGCCCGGAGAACGCGCCCGCCAGGGACAGCACGCAGCCGAAGCCCACGATCGACAGCCCCGTCAGCAGCAGCGGCGGGTGGTACGGCCATGGCCCGGCCGGGCCATGGAGCAGCGCGGATGCCCAGGTCGCCGCGAGCAGCGGCAGAGCGCAGAGCGCCTGCAGGGACAGCCGGTTCGCGCTGAGGCGCAGCGTGGCGTCGTTATAGGCGCGGGCGACCTCCGACGGGGGACCCCACTCCAGGACGGCGCGGTGCGCCGCTTCCTCGATGTCGGTGCAGTCGTCCAGATTGCACTCCGCCGCGCACTGGAGGCCGTCCAACACCTCGTCGAGGATGGCCGAACGGCGCGAGTCCGGTCCGACCAGGTGCTCGGCCAGGTGGTCGGTGTAGCGCTGCAGTACGGCCGTCACGCCTGCCCGCCAAGGACGACCGAGATGAGGGAGGAGACCTCCTGCCACGCCGTCCGCTTGTCGGCCAGGGCCCGGCGACCGGCCGTGGTGAGGAAGTAGTTACGGCGGCGGCGGCCGTTGTGGGTGATCCACTCGCTGCCGACCAGTCCCGCGGCCTCAAGCCGGTGCAGAGCCGGATAGACAGTCCCGGTGGGGAGGTTGATGGCATCGCCGCTGCGCCGCCTGAGTTCTTCGATGACGGCATAGCCGTGCTGTGCGCCGGGTTCGAGCACCGACAGCAGCATGCCTTCCAGATTGCCTCGCAGGTTCTCAGCCTTCACGTTTCCCCACACTACACAGCGGGACCGGAACCGGACACGCCTGTTTGGACCGTGCGGCCCCCGGCCGGCCACGGTGGCGCGGGTACGGCGGCCACCTGCTGGTCGGCGTCGCGACCGAGCGCCGCCGCGAGGTCCCGGCGGGCTCCGACCTGCAGTTTGCGGAAGACGCGGGTGAGGTGCTGCTCCACTGTGCTGACTGTGATGTGCAGGCTTTGCGAGATCTCCTTGTTGGTGTGCCCGGCCGCCGCGAGTGCGGCCACCCGCCGTTCCGCGGCGCTGAGCGGGCCGGCCGCCCCGTCCACACGGCGGTTCCCCGGTCGCCGCCCGTACGGCTCCGGAGCTTCGAGCTCTTCCGCGAGGGCGGCCGCCGGCAGCCGCGCCCCGCACCGCAGGGCGAGCCGTGCGGCCGTCGCCAGGCCCGTCCGTGCCCGACCGGTGCGGCCCGCCCCAAGGTGCGCACGGGCGAGCTCGGCCAGGGCGTGCGCGGTCTGCAGCGGGTCGCCGGCGGCGCGCAGCACGGCGACGGCCTCCGTGAGCAGGGCGATGCGTTCGGCGCCGCACTGGGTGTCCGCGAGAACCCGCAGCGTGAGTCCGCGGGTTCGGGTGCGCGAAGGTCCCGCCAGGGTGAGCTGCTCCTGGGCCAGGGCATGGGCCGTGGTCGGGTCGCCCCAGGCCAGGTGTGCCCGGGCCGCCTCCGTCCGCCACGGCACGAGGGCGGGGCGGTCGCACCCCCAGCGGCGCATGAGGTCCGCACAGGCGGTGAAGTCGTCGAGGGCCTCGTCGGCCCGCCCGGTCTCCAGCAGGTGGCGGCCGCGGGCGTGCAGGAAGTGCAGCCCGAAGCGGGTTTCGAACATCGCGTCCGGCACGGGTACGGCGAGGTACTCGGCAGCGGCCAGATGGTCGCCGAGGTCCGTGGCGGCCTGCACCAGGTCGGCCAGCGGCCGGCCCAGGACCACCCCCCAGCTCTCGACGGGTACGTGCCTCAGAGCCGCCTCGGCCAGGCCGCGCGCCGCCACGGGATCCCCTCGACGGCGCCGGATGCCGGCCAGCAGGGACGAGAACTCCGCCTGCCACAGCGAGACCTGGCGGGTACGGGCCTCGGCCAGCCAGTGCCGGCACCAGTGCTCGGCGGCCTCGGTCCGCTCGGCGTAGATCAGGGCCGCGACGGCACACGCGATCCATTCGGAGGTGTTCCTGCCCAGCCGCATGCCGCGGAGCGCGGCCTCCGCTTCGGCGGCCGCCGAAGCGCCGGGGCCGTGCGCGAGCACCTCGGTGAGGGCCGATGCCGCCCGGATCCGCGGATCGCCCCTGTCACCGCCGGCGGCCACCAGCACCGGGGGGTGGATCGTCGACAGCAGGCTGCGGGTGGCCCGGACCTCGGTGCCGGCCGGGGGATCCGCGGCCGGTCCCCCGGCCCGCGGCGTCGCCCGCCGGACGGCCAGCGCGGCTTCGTCGAACCGACCGTGCCACAGCAGGTGCCGGGCCAGGGCCAGGGCGTACCGGCCGGGAAGCAGGCCGTCGCGCAACGCCGTTGCGAGTTCCGCGAAGTGGCGCGCGCCGAGAGCCGGGTCGAGCAGCCAGGCAGTGGCCGCCAACCGGGCTCTGAGCACCGCGCGTTCGCCGTCCTCCCGGCACCCGGCGAGAGCGGCGGCGAGGCAGTCCCGCGCCTCGCGGATCCGGTCGGCGGCCAGGTGCGGGGCCGCGGCGTCGCGCAGCACGGCCGTGGCCCAGGGCAGGTCGTCGTATGCCGTCGCGAGCAGATACGGGGCGATCCGCGCGGCGGTGGCCCCGTCGGCGTGCAGCAGTTCGGCCGCCCGGCGGTGCAGGTCCCGGCGGGCGGGGGCGGAGAGGCTGCGCAGTACCGCCGCACGTGCCGCGGGATGCCGCAGCCGCGTACCGTCGAGGAGTCCGGCCGTCTCCAGCTCCCCGCAGCGCTCCGCGACGGCCGCGGGCTGCTCGTCGAGCATCCGGGCCGGCAGGTCGGTGTCCGTTTCCGCCTGATCGAGTACGGCAAGGACCTGCGCGAGCGCGAGGACGGCGGGCCCGCCCCGGTACAGGCAGCTCAGCACGGCGTCCGCGTAGGCGTCGGCGAGAACGGGCTGCGCCGCGCCGGCGCCGCCCACCGTGGGGCCGGCTCGCCGCTGGTCCGCCACGACCGCCCGCAGGAGCAGGGGGTTGCCGGCGGTGATGCGGTGGCAGCTCGCGGCCAGCGCCGCTGCCGCGGTCTCGCCGAGGGAGCGGGCCAGCACGGTGGCCACCGCCGGGAGTGAGAGGCCTTCCAGTACGACCTGGCGGTAGCGGGGGTGGCGCCGAAGCTCGGCGTGCAGCTGCGGGTGGGTCGGCGGGGAGGCGGTGCACTCGGCGACCACCACGGCGATGCGCGACGAACGCGGCTGCCGCACCAGTTGGAGGATCGCGTGCACGGAGAGAGGGTCGACGAGGTCCATGTCGTCGACGCACAGCAGGACCGGCACCTGCTCGGCGAGCCGAAGGAGCCCCGCCGTCAGGTCGTGCAGTGCTGCTCCGGTCGCGCGGTCGGGCGGCCACTGGGCCGGGCCACCGCCGGGCACCTCTCCGGGCGGCCGCCCCAGGGTCCGGGCAAGGACCTCGCCGTGGTCTCCCGGGAGTTCCGCGTACCGCACCAGCTGACCGAGCACGCCGCCCTGCGTATCCCGCTCCGGCCTGGAGCCGGTGGCCCGCAGCACGGCGTGCCCCGCCCGGAGGGCTTCGCACCGCAGCGCGTCGAGTAGTTCGGTGCGCCCGCAGCCGATGCCGCCGCTGACGACCGCGACGCCGCCCCGGCCCTGGGCCGCGTCCTTGAGTGCCCCGGCCAGTTCGGCGAGTTGGGGAGCCTGTTCAACCGGCCGCACGGGTACCTCGTTCGGGGTCGGCCCCGCCCTCCTCGGCCGCGTCGCAGCCGACGGCGCCTTCCCCGGTCACGACGGCCAGGCCCCGCCGGGAGCTCTTGGCGCGGATCAGGTTCAGCACCGGGCCGGTCATGACGGTGGTCACCAGGGCCATCACGACCATCAGGGAGTACAACGGGCCGTCGAGCAAACTGAGTTGCAGGCCCACCTCGAGAATGACCAGCTCGGTCAGGCCGCGGGTGTTCATCAGCGCGGCCAGGGTGCCCGAGTCCTCGGAACTGAGCCCCTGCGAGCGGGCGCCGAGGTACGTGCCGCCGAACTTGCCGACGATGGCGACGAACAGGATGACGGCGAGCTCGGTGAACCCTTCGACGCCGACGCTGCGCAGATCGACCTTGAGACCCGCGACCACGAAGTAGACGGGGAGCAGCAACGAGGTGATCTCGCCGGTGCGCTCGTAGATCTCCTGGCGCAGCGCCTCGGTCCCCTCGCGGGGCATCAGCGCTCCGAAGAGGAACGCGCCGAAGATGTACTGCATCCCCATTACCTCGGTCGCCACGCCGGACAGGAAGATGCCGACCATCACGACGGCCATGCCCGTCGGCGTGAGGGAGCCGGATCCGTCGTGGGTGAGCACCCACCGCAGCAGCGGCCGTACGGCCAGCAGGAGCAGCGTGAACGGGATGAGCAGGGAGACCTTCCAATAGTCGGCTGCTCCGCCGACGGCCGCCTGCACACCGGCCAGCGCCGACCAGGCGAAGACGTCGACGACCGCCGCGGCGGCCAGAGCGAGGCCGCCGATCGCCAGGCGGGACATGCCCCGGCTGACCAGAATGCGGGCGAGGACGGGGAACGCAGTCACCGAGACGGACAGGCCGGTGAACACCACGAACGCGGCGCGCTGTTCGGTCGGGTGGTGACGCAGCAGGAAGAAGGCGAGCGGGATGCCCAGGGCGAACGGCACCAGCGTCGAACCCAGCGCCGCTCCGAGGGTGATCCTGACCCGGCCGCGGAGGAAACGGTGTTCCAGTTCCAGTCCGACGACGAACATGAAGACGGCCACTCCGATGTTCGCCAGTGCGCCCAGCAGCGGCCGCACGTCGGCCGGGACGAGGCGGTCGGAGAACTCGGCGCCGAACAGCGTGGGGCCCATGAGGATGCCGGCGAGAATCTCGCCGACCACGGGCGGCTGGCCGATGCGGCCGGCCAGGGCACCCAGGCTGCGGGCGAGCAGCAGGGTCAACCCGAAGTCCAGGAGCAGGAACTGCACTTGATGGCTGGTCATGATCGGTACGGTCCTCGCTTGGCCGGCGTCGATGAGCAGGTGATGGCAGAGCGCGACCCGCGCAGCGGCAGCGGCAGCGGCGGGGTGGTGGTGGTGGTTCCGACATGAGTGCGATCACATGACAGCCCACTCACGTGGTGTCTCGCGGCGCTACGGCCCTTCCTCGGTACGGGACAGACGCGGGCGGCGGGCGCCCTGCGCACCGCTGCCCCGTTCAGCAGCCACGCGGCGGCCTCCCGGCAGGAAGGGCGCGCGTCCCCTGTCGGCGCCCCAGCCTGGTGCGGGGACCGCTCCCGTGTCATCGCCCAGATTGCTCACGTGCCCGGTACACACCGGCCAGGATCAGGCTCGGGCCGGGGGGACCGGACGACCGCGCCCGGGTACCGTATTCCTTCCGGCCTCAGGACATACGCGGATTTCTCCTCGGGCCCGGCAGAGCCCGCCCCCTAATGGGCTCTCAACAAATACTCATCCACCGAGTCGGCTTGACGGTTGCTTCGAGGCGGACAGGTGTGCGAGGCTCGAACCCTTAGTGACAGATTGCAACGGGGGTTGCCAACATGCCCAAGGATGACCGCAGGCGCCTGCGACGCCGACTCTGGTTCGGTGGACCGCACAACCAGTCTGGCTGATTCGCCGCACATCCCTTCAGCCGTGCCCTGACCGGAGTTCCTGCTCGCGATCCGGCAAACGTACGGCACGTTTGGTTAAACAATCAATCTTCCGCACAGCCGTCCCCACGGGCCGAAGCGCCCCTTCGGCGGCTGACCTGCGCGGGTCGTCATCCCCGTGCGGGTGTGCGGCCTGCCTGAACGGGGCCTCATCCGCTCCGTAGCCGAACTCAGCGAGCGTCACCACGCCTTGCACGGGTGTGTTCCATGCTGCCGTGACACGTCTCTGCGTGACGGTACGGCGCAATAACGACCCCACACCCGTTTCGTACCGTCGTCGACCAGCTCAGGGAGTGCGGAGAATATGGAGCATCTCGCCCACCGCGCCATCAAGACCATTCGCGAAAATTACCACGAGCCATTGGTACTGGACGACCTGGCCCGGTCGGTAATGATGAGCAAATTCTATTTCATCCGGGTATTCCAGCGCACCACGGGTGTGACGCCCGGGCGTTTTCTGAGCGCCGTACGCCTGCACGAGGCCAAATCCCTCCTGGTGCACAGCTCTTTGAATGTGGCCGAGATATCCGCGCAGGTGGGTTACAGCAGCGCCAGCACGTTCTCCCGGCGCTTCACGGCCTCGGTCGGGCTCTCGCCCACCCAGTTCCGGCGGATCGGCCGGGGCGATACGTACGAGGACCCCCGGATCACTCCCTCTCCCGTCGAGCGCGGGCCCCTCGCGTCCGTGGCGGGGACGGCCCATGTACTGGGGACTTCGCGGTCCCCGCTCGTCATCGGCCTCTTCGACAGCCCCATCCTCCAGGGGCAGCCCGCGGCCTGGACGAAGCTCCACGGTGCCGGGCCCTTCCAGCTGGAGAGCGTCCCGCCGGGCACGTGGTACCTGCACGCGGTGACGCTCGGCGCCCGCACGTCCGGTGACCAGTGGGGCGACTCCCCGCTGCTCGTGGGAACGGTCGGCCCCGTGGACATCCGTGCCGACACCCGCACCGGCATCGACGTGGCGCTACGGCAGGAGGACTGGACCCGGCCGCCGGTCCTGCTCGCCCTACCCGGATTCGGCTCGCGCCCGGCCCGGCCGCGAGCGGCTCACGATGCCCCTGAAGCCGACCTCGACGTCCCCGAGGCCACGTACCGCGCCCAGCGCCGGCGCACGGCGGCCGACACGCGACTCGTCGGCGTATGAGACCGGCCGGCCCTGGCACGGGAGGGGGACCGTAACCCCGCCGCGCTACGGGTCAGCCCCGCCAACTGTGCGGCGGCTGGAAGCCCCTGCTTCGCCAGCCGGCCTTGCGGGGGCTTTCGTCCGGCCCGGTGGCGGCCCGTGCCGCAGCCCGGGACAGCAGGACCGCGGTGACGGCCGCGACCTCCTCCGGCTCGGCATGGCCCTTCTCGACGCGCAGGACACCCTCGACGGAGATGGCGCTCATGTATTTCCCACCCTTCTCTCGTGCGGTGAACAGGCCCTCTACAGCGGGGGGTTGCCGTGCTTGCGGGACGGCAGATCGGCGTGCTTGGTCTGCAGCATCGCCAGGGAGCGGATGAGGATCTCGCGGGTCTCGGTCGGATCGATGACGTCGTCGACCAGGCCGCGCTCGGCCGCGTAGTACGGGTGCATCAGCTCGGACTTGTACTCCTTGACCATGCGGGCCCGCATGGCCTCCGGGTCCTCGGCCTCTGCGATCTGTCGCCGGAAGATGACGTTGGCGGCCCCTTCGGCCCCCATCACGGCGATCTCGTTCGTCGGCCAGGCATACGTGAGGTCCGCACCGACGGACTGGCTGTCCATGACGATGTACGCACCTCCGTACGCCTTGCGCAGGATCAGCGAAATCCTCGGCACGGTCGCGTTGCAGTAGGCGTACAGCAGCTTCGCGCCGTGACGGATGATTCCGCCGTGCTCCTGGTCGACACCGGGGAGGAACCCCGGGACATCCAGGAAGGTCACGATCGGGATATTGAAAGCGTCACACATCTGGACGAAACGAGCAGCTTTTTCCGATGCCTCGATATCCAGAACACCCGCGAGGGTCTGCGGCTGGTTCGCGACGATGCCCACCACCTGGCCGTCCAGGCGGCCCAGCGCGCAGATGATGTTGCGGGCCCAGCGCTCGTGGACCTCCAGGTACTCGCCGTCGTCGACGATCTCCTCGATCACCTCGGCCATGTCGTACGGCCGGTTGCCGTCCGCCGGGACCAGGTCGAGCAGCACGTCGCTGCGGCGGTCCGCCGCGTCCGTGGACTCCACCCGCGGCGGGTTCTCCCGGTTGTTCTGCGGAAGGAGGGAGAGCAGGTAGCGGACCTCGGCGATGCAGGTCTCTTCGTCGTCGTAGGCGAAGTGGCACACGCCGGAGGTCTCCGCGTGCACGTCCGCGCCGCCCAGGCCGTTCTGGGTGATCTCCTCGCCCGTCACCGCCTTGACCACGTCCGGGCCGGTGATGAACATCTGCGAGGTCTCGCGGACCATGAAGACGAAGTCCGTCAGGGCCGGCGAGTACGCGGCGCCGCCGGCGCAGGGGCCGAGCATCACCGAGATCTGCGGGATGACGCCGGACGCCTTGGTGTTGCGCTGGAAGATGCCGCCGTAGCCGGCGAGCGCGGAGACGCCCTCCTGGATGCGGGCGCCGGCGCCGTCGTTCAGGGAGACCAGCGGGGCGCCTGCCGTGATGGCCATGTCCATGATCTTGTGGATCTTGGTGGCGTGGGCTTCGCCCAGCGCGCCGCCGAAGATGCGGAAGTCATGGGCGTAGACGAAGACCGTGCGGCCCTCCACCGTGCCCCAGCCGGTGATCACACCGTCCGTGTAAGGCTTCTTGGCCTCCAAGCCGAAGCCGACCGCGCGGTGCCGGCGCAGCTGCTCGACCTCCTGGAAGGAACCCGCATCCAGCAGCAGCTCAATACGCTCCCGGCCGGTCAACTTCCCCTTGGCGTGCTGCGCCTCGGTCGCGCGGTCACTCGGTCCGCGACGCGCCCGCCCGCGCAGGTAATGCAATTCAGCCACCCGCCCGCGGGCTCCGGCTCCGGCTCCCGGAAAAGCAGCATGCCCGGGAATTTCATTGGCAATTTCCGTCTTCATCGACCGCCCTCGTAGGTCGCGCGCACCCCGGCGCACCCATTTCCTTTCTCACGCTACACGCTGGTCACGACGGGAAGAACCCCTGTTCACCACCCCCCTCTGTTTTACCGGGGCTTAATAGTGGTCCCCTATTCCAGGGCGCGCACGAAAAGAGGGCCGCCCGTCAGCTTGCCGGGCGGCCCTCAAAGAGGTCGCAGGTCGTTCAAGTGAGGGTGAAGCGGTCCGCCAGGGGCCCGTCGAGCCGCCCCTCGGGCAGCTTGCGGCCGAAGGTGAGGAGCAGGAGGTCCTGTGCGGCGCCGATGACCGGCGTTCCGCTCCCGAAGGTCCAGTCGAGGTCGTCGGCGCGCAATTGGACGCCGTCGAGCCGCGCACCGAAGAACTTGAAGGCCTTGGGGTCGACGGCGTCCAGCAGGATGCGAAGCCGGTCTTCGGGGACCGCGCGGCCGACACCGGTCGGCACCGTGACGTCGAGTCCGTGTACGACGTCATGGCCGAGCGCCGCGACGAAGCCTCCGACCGGCGGCTTCCACGGATGAGTGGCGTTGTCCCGGAGGAAGGCCGCGAGCCGTTCGGCGGAGAACTCGGCGGCATCCTTGCGCGCACAGCGGTCGGTCATGCGGTGCAGACTGCCGCGGGCCCTCACGAGCTCCTTGGCCACCTGGGGAAGGGAGTACCGGAACCCCAGCGACATGTGGGCGACGACTTCCCGGACCCGCCAGCCGGAGCACAGAGAAGGCTCGTCCCATTTCTCTGCGGGCAGATCGTCGAATACGGCGGCGAGTTCCCGGCGTTCGGCCGCTATCGCTGCACGGACCTCGGATTCCGGTTGCCCGTTTGACACGTTAGCCATGCGCTCACCCTACAGTCGGATTGCAACGGGGTCGAAGAATGATCCTCTACCGGCCCCATTGAGAAACGTTATGACTGCCCGTCACGTGCTCCGATTCGCCGCCACCGCGAAAACCCGCCAGAACCACACCTGGCCCAGAGCCACGAGGACCAGCGCCGGAAGCACGGTCGCGGTCAGCAGCGTCAGAGAGGCCGATTCGGCGATCGCACGGGACAGCTCCAGGCCGCCCTCGCCCGCGCGGGTGGCCAGCACCGTGGTGCCGTTCACCGCGCCGACCATGGCGGGCAGGGCCACCAGCGGTGCGGCACCCAGCAGCAGGGCCACTCCGGTGCGTCCGGTCGCCTGGACGCGGTCGGAGGCGTACACGCCGGCCACGGCGAGGGCTGCGGTGATGCCCACTGCCACGGGGGCGTCGGTCATCATCGCACCGGTGACGACGACGAGGAGCGGCAGCACGAGCAGGATCGGGGTCAGCACCCGGGTCAGGCGGCCGCACTCACCCCGCAGCGTGCTGCCTTCCGGCAGGCCGCGGGCCGCGTGGAGCGAGCCCTGACGCAGGCTGCCGGTGACGGCCAGGGCCCCGCAGAGCAGCGTGAAGGGGTGGGTCAGATCGGCCATGGCGGCCACCGGGTGCCCGTCGGACGAGGTGGACAGGCCCCGGGCCAGCATGCCCAGAACCATGCCCCAGCCGGCCGCGAGGACCAGACTGGCAGCCGCCAGCACCGCGTCCCACGTCCGTCGCCAGCCGGCGCCCTCCTGCGCGGCACGGAACCACAGCGCGCCGTCGCGCAGGAACCACGCGGCGAGGACGGCGAGGATGGGCAGTCGCAGCGCGTGCAGCACCTCGCCCTCCGCCACGGGCAGGACTCCGAAGAGAAGTCCGCCGAAGGCGACGAGCCACACCTCGTTCGCCAGGAAGAGGGGGACGATCGTGCGCCGCATCCGTGCGCGGCCGGACTCCGTGTCGGCGAACGGCATCAGCATGCCCACACCGAAGTCGACGCTTTCCAGGGCCAGATAGCCGGCGAGGAGGAGCCCGACCAGGGCGTACCAAAAGACATCCACGGTTGATTCCCCGTCAGCTGGGCGTGAGTGCGTTCATGGGATGGTCAGTAGGATGGGCGGACGTCCGCCGGGGGTGTCCCCCGGCCGTCCTCCCGTAGTACCCGTCGCTCTTCGGCGTTCGGGAAGAGCCCGGCGTCGCCGAGCAGCCCCACGTCCGGTCCGAGGCGCGCGAAGCGGGTCATCAGCACCCAGTCGACGACGGCCAGGACACCGAGTACGAGTGTGAAGAGGACGAATGAGGCGAGCATCCCCCCGTAGGAGACGTCGGCGACGGCGTCGCGGACGGTGAGCTCCCCGGTGACCATCCACGGCTGCCGGCCGACCTCTCGGCTGAGCCAGCCGCAGACCAGGGCCAGGAAGCCGAGTGGCAGCAGGATCGAGGGGAGTCGCAGCCGGAACTTTCGGCGGGCGAGCGTCTCGCCCGGGGCCTGGCTTCGGGCAGCCGTGGCCGGGATCCAGGCCAGGAAGGCCAGCAGCACGCCGATGACGAGCATGAGCACGGACGCCCCGCCGACCCAGGCGGGCGGCATCCAGTCGCCGGCGCCGTACCGGGCCGCCGCGTCGGCGCGCACCCGGTCGAGTTCGGCACCGGTCTGGCCCATCAGGACGGCGTACTTCTCCGGCTGGTAGTCCTTCAGTGCTCCCAGGTGGACGAAGCCCGCCACCACAGTGACGAGCGCGCCGCAGCCCGCGAGCAGCGATCCCTGGACAAACGTCGGGCGGAAGAAGTCGGTGTCCCGGCTGCGGCGCAGGTGGTAGGCGCTGACGGCGGCCATGAGCAGTCCGGCGAGCAGGGCCACGGCACCTGCGATGTGCAGTACGGCATACCAGGTCGCGCCGTTGGTGAGGAGGGCGCCCCAGTCGGTGACGTACGCGGTGCCGTGGCGCATCTCGTAGCCGACGGGCTTCTGCATGAAGCCGTTGACCACCATGACCCAGAAGGTGGAGGCGTACGCGGTGAGGGCGACGCCCCAGATCAACGCGAGGTGGGCGCGGGGCGGCACGCGGTTGAACCCGAAGGCCCAGAGCCCGAGGAAGGTCGATTCGAGGAAGAAGGCGGCCACACTCTCGACGGCCAGCGGAGCGCCGACGACGTTGCCCATGACACGGGAGAGGCCGGACCAGTTCAGGCCGAACTGGAACTCCTGCGTCAGTCCGCTGACGATGCCGAGTGCGTAGTTGATGACGTAGAGGCCGCCCCAGAAGCGCACGCGGCGCATACGGATGGCACGCAGGGCGAGTTCCTCGGTGCGCATCGCCCGGGTCTGGATCAGGGCGACGACCGTGACCAGTCCGAGGGTCACCGCGACGAAGAGGAAGTGCAGCGTCGCGGTGACGGCGAACTGGAGGCGCGCGAGGTCAACTGCGTTCACGTGGCGCTTTCCGGTGAGAGGGATCAGGAACGGTCGGTCTGCGGTTCGCGGTGGGGTGTCGGCGTCACGGGCCGGCCGAGCTCGGTGCGCGCCCGGGCCACAAGTGCCCTGGCGGCCGGACTCATGCGTCCGCTGGACCGCCAGGCCAGGGCGAGGCCGCCCCGCAGGTGCATGCTGGAGATCTCGACGGGGTGCAGCAGGTCCGGCTGGGAGAGCACGAACCGCTCCGGCAGGATAGCCATTCCCGCGCCGCGGGCGGCGAGTTGGGCCAGTACCCGGGGGTCGCTGGCCTCGAAGGCGACCCGGGGCTTGACTCCCGCGGCCGCCCAGGCGGCGTCGGACGCGGCACGCATGGCGCTGCCGCTGGGCAGGCACATCATCGCGTGGCACTCCACCTCGTCGACGGTGATGCTGGTGCGCTGTGCGAGCGGGTGGTCGTGGCTCACGGCCCCGATCAGCAACTCGTCGGCGATGACCAGCGTTTCGAGGCCGGCCGGCGGGTCCGAGCCGACGCCGATGATCGCGACGTCGATGCGGCCCGCCCGCACGGCGTCGACCAGCTGTTCCGTGCTCCCCTCGCTGAGGGAGATCTCCACGGCGGGGTACTGCTCGCTGAAGTCCGCGACCAGTTCCGGAAGCCGCAGGGAGAGGGAGGAGGCGACGGAGCCCAGCGCCACCTGTCCGCGCACGACGCCGGAGGTGTTCTCCACCGCGTCCCGCACCCCGTCGAGGGAGGCCAGCACCGCGCGCGCGTGCGGCAGCACCGCCGCGCCCACATCCGTCAGCTGGACCGTCCGGCCGCCGCGGTCGAGCAGGTCCTGCCCCAACTCGCGCTCCAGTCGCCTTATCTGCGCACTCACGCAGGGCTGGGTCACGAACACCCGCGCGGCCGCCTTCGTAAAGCTGGCTTCTTCGGCCACCGCTACGAGGTACTCCAGCTGACGCAGTTCCATACGGTGATCGTACCGGCCGGGTCTCCACGGAGACTTCGCATCCGGGACAACTGGCGAACGGTATGTCCACGTACCTTCAAATCCATGTGCGGGGAATGTCAGATCCATGTGAACCCGACGCCGGAACCGGTCAGGCCCCGCCGGACGGCACGGCGAGCCAGCTCAGGGTCCCGGCCTGGTACTGCTCGCGGCAGGGGCGGCGGCGCACCTTCCCGCTGGTGGTCTTCGGCAGGGTTCCGCGGCGGATCAGGACCACGTCCGCCACGTCGATCCGGTGGTTGAGGCGCAGCGCCTCCCGCACGGCGGTCGTCACCTCCTCCGCGCTCGCGTACCTGGCCACCCGGCTGTCGCCCTCGACCACCACGACCACGGACTCCTGGGTGCCGTCGTCGACCGGAAACGCGGCGGCGGACGCCGGGCGCAGCAGTGGATGGCTGCCCTCGACGGTGTGCTCCAGGTCCTGCGGGTAGTGGTTGCGGCCCTTGACGATGATCAGGTCCTTCAGGCGGCCCGTGACGAAGACGTCGCCGCCGTGCAGGAAGCCCATGTCGCCGGTGCGCAAGTAAGGCCCGTCCGCCTCGGCACCGGCGATGCGCGCCCGGAAGGTCCGCTCGCTCTCCTCCTCGCGTCCGAAGTAGCCGGCCGTCACGCACGGACCGGACACCCAGATCTCGCCGACCTCGTCGGCTGCCGCCTCCCTGAGGGTGTGCGGGTCGACGATGCGCACCCGGGTGTCCCCCACGGTGCGGCCGACGCTCATGACCGTGCTGGTCACCACCGTCGGAGCCGGCTTGTCGGCAACCGGGACCACCTTGCCCCGGCTCAGTGCCCGCGCGTCCAGCGCGAGCGGCGCCGGCTCGGCGTCGGGCGCGCTGCCACTGACCTTCAGGGTGTGCTCGGCCAGGCCGTAACTCGGGGAGAGAGCACGGCTGTCCAGCCCGCTGGCGGCGTACTTGCCGATGAACTCCCGCAGCGTGTGCTCGCGGACCGGCTCGGCACCGTTGGCGGCCATCCGCCAGCGCGAGAGGTCGATCGGGCCGCGCACACTGTCGCTGCGCACGCACAGGTCGTAGGCGAAGTTCGGGGCCGAGGAGTGGGTGCCGCCGAACCGGGACAACGCCTCCAGCCAGCGGCCGGGACGGCGTATGAAGGCCTCAGGCCCCATCAGGTACGACGGCCTACCCGCCCACAGGGGCAGCACGATGCCCAGCAGGAGGCCCATGTCGTGGAAGAACGGCAGCCAGGACACGACGCAACCGTCGTCCTCCACCGGCCAGAGGCGGTCCGTCTCCCAGGCGTTGAACCAGAAGTTGGCGTGCGTGACCATCACGCCCTTGGGGGTTCCGGTGGAGCCGGAGGTGTACTGCAGGAGCGCCACGTCCGAGAGCCCGGGCACGGGCAGGCCGGTCCCGGCGGCCGGCGCCGGCAGCTCGTCGGTCGCGACGATCTCCAGGCCGGCCAGTTCGGGCAGCTCGGCGAAGTCCGCGAGCACCTGGTCGCGCACCTCACGGGTGGTCAGGACCAGGGTCGTCCGTGCGTCGTCGGCGACGGTACGCAGGCGCTGCACCGCGAGCCTGCGCGTCGGCACCTGGACGGGAGCTCCCATGAGGCCGGCTGTGGTACAGGCCAGCCAGGCCCTGATGAACTCCAGCCCGTTGGGGTACATCAGTACGGCGCTGCGGCGCTCACCGGCCAGTTCGGCGAGGGCGCCGGCCCGTGCCCGCACATCTCCGTGGAGTTGCCCGTAGGTGACCTGCTCACCGATCTCCTCCCCGTTGCGCAGGTAGACATAGGCGACGGTGTCGGGCATCTCGTCCGCCCGCCGAGCCAGCAGGGCGGGCAAGGGCAACGGAGTGCGCTCTGTCATGGCATCAGTGGTCATTGTCGTCCGTTCATCAAGCGTGGCAGGCGGACATCCCGGAAGGGCTGCTCAGGCGAGGTCGGTGAGCCCCGCCCGCGGCGCGTTGATCAGCGCCGCCATGTTGCCGGGGGGCTGGCGGTTCTCGTGCATCAGCTGGTGGGCGTCACCGATCTCCTGCAGGCTGAACAGCCCGGAGAGGCAGGGGTCGAGCTGCCCGGACGCGACCAGGTGGATCACCGCGCGGCACTGGGCCGGGTTGAACCCGTGCGAGCCCTGCAGCCGCTTCTGCCGCATCCACAGGAAACGCAGGTCGACGTCGGCGGCATAACCGGAGGTCCCGCCGCAGATGGTGACCATGCCTCCCGTTTCGCACAGGTACATGGAGGTGGGGATGGTGTCCTGGCCACTGTGCTCCAGGACGATCTTCGGCGCACGGCGCTCGCCCAGGGCGTCCCAGTAGGCGCGCCCGAAGCGTCGCAGCTCCCCCATCCAGGCGCCGAACGCCCCCAGATCGTTGAGGTCGGGCATCCGGCCCCAGTGGGAGAAGTCACGGCGGTTGACCGTGCCGACGGCCCCGAGGCCGCGGCAGTACTCGGCACGCTCCTCGCTGGAGACCACCGCGACGGGCAGCCCGCCGGCGTTGCGGACCAACTGGATGGCCATGGAGCCCAGTCCGCCGGCACCGCCCCAGATCAGCACGGGGTCACCGGGCTTGACCGTGTTCGGCGACCAGCCGAACAGCTGGCGGTACGCGGTGGAACCGGTCAGGATGAAGGAGGCCGCGGACTCCCACGTGAGGTTCTTCGGCTTCGGGTGGCACTGGTAGTCGTTGACGAGCGCGAACTGGGCGAAGGTGCCGTAGTTGGACTCGTATCCCCAGGCCTGGAGAGTGGGCGAGAAGGTCGGGTCCCCGCCGAGGCGGATGTCCTGCGCGGTCTCGTCCCACTGACCGCCGGAGAGCACGACCTGGTCCCCCACCGAAACGCCGGCCACGTCCTCGCCGACGGCGAAGACCACGCCCGAGCCCTCGGAGCCGCCGATGTGGAAGTCCTCGGGCTCGCCGCGCTTCTGCCGGGCGCCGATCACGTCAAGGGGGTAGCCGAGGCCGGCCCAGACGTTGTTGTAGTTGATGCCCGCCGCCATCACCCAGACGAGGACCTGGCCACGCCCCGGCCTGGGGGTGTCGATGACCTCGGTGGCGAACGACTTCCGTGGCTCGCCGAAGCGGTCCTGGCGGATCACGGATGCGTACATCTTCTCCGGAACGGTGCCGAGCGGCGGCATCTCACCCAGCTCGTACAGGCTCTTGCCCATGGTCACTGCTCTCCTGGTCCACGTGGTCGATTGGGTCGAATTCACTGCGAATGTGCGAAAGTTGGGCGGTCAGGCCGCGGGTACGGGGAACGCGGTGCGTTCGTAGGGGTAGCCCGGCAGGGACGTCCTGCGAGGGGCGCGCAGCGGGTGCAGCGCCGGCCACTCGATGTCGACGCCGGCGGCCCACAGCGCGCCGAGCGTCGACAGCAGGACCTTCGGGTCGGGCGTCTCGTCGGTCGGATGCGGCAAGGCCTGAAGGATCGGGTGGCTCCAGCGCAGCTCCGCGTGGCGACGGGCCAGCGACGTGAGGGTGGTGCCCGGCCCTACCTCGACGAGGGCGCAGCCCTGGAAGGCGTTCAACGTCTCCAGGACGTCGTGGTAGCGCACGGCGTGGCGCATGTGCCGGCACCAGTAGGCCGGCGTGCGGATCTCCTCCGGGTCGGCCCAGGTCCCCGTGGTGTCCGAGACGACGCGGACCGCGGGCCGGTGGAAGGTGATGCCGCCGAGGAACACCTCGTACTCGTCCAGCACGGCGTCGACCAGACAGGAGTGGCCGGCGCCCGGCACCTTCAGCAGGCGTGTTTCCAGCCCCTTGGCCGCGTGCTCCTCGACGAACCGCTCCACCGGCTCGCGCGGTCCGGAGACGGTCACCTGGTCGGGGCCGCTGATCACGGCGATCCCGACGCCCTCCGGGAGCAGCGGCAGCAGCTCCTCCTCGGGCAGCCGTACGGCCGCCATGGCGCCGGGCGCCAGGGTCAGCAGCAGCTCGGTGCGCTTGAGGACCATCCTGACCGCGTCGGGGAAGGAGAACACCCCGGCGATGCACGCCGCGGCATAGCCGCCGAGGCTGTGGCCGACGACCGCCGCGGGGCGGACGCCCCAGCGGATGAAGGCCTTCGCGAGGGCGTACTCCAGGACGAAGACGGCGAGTTGCGCGATCCGGCCGTCGGCGACGGAGCGCCGGGCCGCCTCCTCGGCCGTCTCCCCCTCGGGGTCGAAGATGACACCGAGTTCCACGCCGGAGGCGTCCCGGACGTGCGCGACGCAGGCGTCCAGCTCGGCCCGGAAGCGCGGATCGAGACGGTAGAGCCCGCGTGCCATGCCGACGTGCTGACCGCCGTGTCCCGGGAAGGTGAACACCACGGGCGGCGGGCCTTCCGGCGACGTCGCCGCGGACCGGTCCTTCGTCCTGACCTTGACCTCGGCGAGCGCGGCGGCGGCCTCGGCGGGGTCCCTGGCCACGAGGAAGCCCCGGTGGGCGTACTGCGTCCGGCCAGTCTGCAGGCTCCAGGCCGCGTCCTGGAACTCCTCGCCGCTCCCGGCCCGCTCCAATCGGCGGCCGAGCCGCGCCGCCACCGCTGCCAGCGCGGTCGCCGACTTGGCGGAGTACGGCAGCAGTTGCCAGGCCTCCGCGAGGGCCGCGGGCGATCCGGCGGTCCCCGCGGGCGCCTGCTCGACGATCGCGTGGGCATGGGTGCCGAAGGGACCGGAACCGCTTACGGCGGCGCGCCGCGGTCCGGCGTCGCCGGCCGCCCGGCCTGCTCCGTCGTACACCGCGAGGACGGCCCGTACGAAGGCGGCCGCGACCGGTGCCGTGTCGGTGACGCTCGCTCCGGCGGGGGCGTCCTCGGCGGCCTCCGGGTCCGCGGCGAGGCCGCTCACCGCCAGGGCGTGCCGGGCGACGCGGGCCCGGCCCGCTGCTGCGGACTCGCCGGCTCCCGTGGTGCCGACGGCTGTGCCGCGGACGACGGCGTAGATCCGGTCCCCGGCCTCCAGGGCCGCCCGGAGCGGCTTCAGCACGGCGACCGCGCAACCGCCGCCCGGGGCAGTGCCCTCGGGGCCGTGCACGGTGACCGACCCGGCCAGGGCGAGGTCGCACTCGCCGCCGAGCAATGCCTGGGCGGCCGTGTGCACCGCGACCAGGGCCGTCGCCCCGGCGGCCTGCACGGAGACGGCGGGGCCGGTCAGCCCCAGCTTGTAGGCGACCCGCGAGGCCAGGAAGTCGGCCCCGGTGGCGGCCCGGACCTGCCGGTCGTCGATGTGGGCAGGCCCGCCGGTCCGGCGGCGCAACAGCGCGGCGTGGGCTGTGGTCGCGCCGCCCGCGTAGATGCCGATGACCGTCTCGTCGCGGGCCGGGTCATGGGCGGCGTCCTCAAGGGCGTGCTGGGAGCACTCCAGGAGGACGCGCTGCTGCGGGTCGAGGATCGCCGACTCGCGCGGGGAGATGCCGAAGAACCTGTGGTCGAACGCGTAGGGGTCGGCCAGCGGGCCGGGGGTCGTGTCCGCCGGGTGGGCGGACCGGCTCCCGCGGAACGCGTCGAGGTCCGCGGCCTGCCCGAAGCGTGCCGCCATGCCGATGACGGCGACGTGGTCCTCGGGGTCGAAGTCGGGCTGGCCCGGTGCGAGGTCCGTCATGCGGTCCGCCTTCCCTTCTCGTCTGGGGTCCGTACTCACTCGGGCCGGTCAGGCCACGGGAGTGGCCGGGAGGATGAATCGGCCGGATGTGCGGCCCAACGCGGCGTCCTGATGGCCGGCGATCAGCTCGTAGGGCTGTCCCAGCCGGATCGCGCCGGCCTGGTCCAGGCGCTCGATGTGCGCGTCGTCGAGGGTGAGTTCCAGCGCGGCGAGATAGTCCTCCAGCTGGTCGACGGTGCGCGGGCCGATGACGGGCACCATCGCGGTGGCCGAGCGTGCCGCCCGGGCGCGCAGCCAGGCCATGGCGACCTGCCCGGCCGGGGCGCCGGTCTCCTCGCCGACGGCGAGTACGGCGTCGACGACCGCGGTGCGCTGCTTGGAGTCCTCGACCCGGATGGCCTGGCCCTCCCAGTCGCTGAGGCGGCCGCGGCGGCTCTGGCGGTATTTGCCGGTGAGCAGCCCGCCGCCGAGCGGCGCCCACAGGGCGGTGCCCAGCCCCAGGGCCTCGGCCATGGGGATCAGCTCGCGGTCCGCGCCGCGCTCCGCGAGGCTGTACTCGAACTGGACGCCCACGAGACGGGTCGCCTCCCGCAGTTCGGCGAGGGTGACGGCGCGGGAGACTCGCCAGGCCGGGAAGTTGGAGAGCCCGGCGTAGAGGATCTTGCCGTCCCGGACGAGGCCGTCGAGGGCCCCGAGGATCTCCTCGACCGGGGTGATGGAGTCGGGCAGGTGGGCCCAGTACACGTCGATGTAGTCGGTACCGAGACGGCGGAGGCTGGACTCGACCGAACTACGGATGTTCTTGGCGCTGTTGCCCGTGTTGGATATCCGGGCGCGGCCGGCGCCGAGAGAGAACTTGGTGCTGACCACGAAGTGGTCGCGGTCGGCGCCGAGGAACTCTCCCAGCAGCTTCTCCGACTCGCCGATCTGGTAGTTGTCGGCCGAGTCGATGAAGGTGCCGCCGGCCTCCGCGAAGCGGTCGAAGATCTTGCGGGACTCCTCGCGGCTGGCGCCGCCGCCCCACAGTGTGCCGAAGTTGGCGGTGCCGAGCGCGTACTCGGAGACGCGCAGGCCGGTTTTGCGGCCGAAGGTGGTGTAACGCATGGGTGTCCTTCAGATCTCCGTTTTGAGTGCGTCGCCGATGAGGCTCAGCAGTTCGGCCTGCGACTGCGGGTCGCGGAAGTAGAAGTGGCCGCCGGGCACGAGGTGCGCGGCGAAGGCCTTTCGGGTGTGGGCTGCCCAGTCGAGCTGCCCGGGGTCCTCCTCGTCGCCGGCGAACGTGGTGATCGGGATGTCCAGCGGGTCCTCGGCGACGTACTCGTGGGAGTCGGCGAGTTCGGCGTCGGCGCGCAGGTAGCGCAGCGCGAGCCGCTTGAGGTCGGGCTCCTCGTGAACGAGCATGGGCAGCGCGCCCCAGCGGCGCTCGATCTCGGCCAGCAGCTCGTCGTCGGGCAGCTGATGGACGTTGCGTCGGGTCTTGACGGGCGGCGGCTGCATGGAGGACAGGAGCAGGGCGCGGGGCTGGCGCAGACCGGCCCGGCGCAGTGCCCGCGTGGTCTCGAAGGCGATCAGCGCGCCCAGGCTGTGGCCGAAGAAGGCGAAGTCGCGCTGCCCGAAGTCGACCTGTTCGACGAGGTCCCGGACGAGGTGGCTGATCTTCCTGTACGGCGCTTCGTCCTGCCGCGGCGCGCGGCCGGGCAGCTTCACCGCCCACAGGCGGATGTCCGGCAGGGCGCCGGCCCAGCGTACGAACTCCCCTGCCGAGCCTCCGGCGTGGGCGAAGCAGTACAGGTCGAGCGTGGTCTCCGTCCTGGGCCTGCGGCCGGAGAGCCAGCGGGCCTGCAGGTCGGCCGTCGTGCCGGCCGCGGGGCCGGCCCCGGCCACGGCTCCGGTGGCGGTCATGCGGACTCCTCTTCCGTGTCCAGGTGCGGGTCGGTCAGCTGCCGCTCGATCAGCGCGGCAAGATCGGCCGCCGTCGCGGACTCGAACAGGGAGCTCATCTTGATCTCGACCGGGTAGATCTCCTTGAGCTGGGCGAAGAGCTTCACGGCGATGAGGGAGTCGCCACCGAGCTCGAAGAAGCTTTCGTCCGGTTCGATGTCGGGCAGTCCGAGCGCCTCGCCGAACAGCCGCAGCACCACGCCGAGGGGGGTGTCGTCGGCAGGGCGGTCGCCGGACTGCGGCCAGCTCTCCTCCACCGGGGCGCCCACGGCGGGTTCCTCGTCGGTGGCCCCGTCGGCCGCGACACCACTCTCGGCGCTGCCGCCGGTGGCCGTCTGCGCCTCCTCGGCCGGGTGGCGCACCAGGTACGGGAGCCGCTCGAAGGGGTAGGTGGGCAGGGGCACCTTGGCCCGGCGCTCCCCGTCGTGCACGCCCGGCCAGGAGACCCGGGCGCCGGACAGCCACAGCCGTCCGAGCGCGTCGTAGAGGACCGCCAGTGCGTCACCGCCGTCGTCAAGGCCGGTGAGAGCGGCCAGCAGGAGGTGCCGGTCGGTGTGGCGGGGCTGCTGCCGGGCGAGCGTGACCAGGCCCGAGTCGGCGCCCACTTGGAGGAGGACGCGCTCGGGGTCCGCCAGTACCGTGTTCAGCGCGGCGTCCGGGTCGGCCGCCCCGCGCAGCTCACCGGCCCAGCGCTCGGCGGTGACCGGTGTACCGGTGGCGTTCCAGGTGCCGTCGCCGAGGACGACGGGGATCCGGTGCGGCTGCGGGCTCAAGGACTCCACGAGCGTGCGGAGGCCGTCCTCGCCGCCACGAGAGCGGGCCGGATCAGCGAGCAGCCGCACCGCGTCGGCGACCGGGAAGACACCCGCGACGACGGCCGCGACCAAAGAGCCGATGCCGGTGCCGAAGACCGCGGCCGGTCGTACGCCCCAGCGCCGCCAGAGCGCTGCCAGGGCGTACTCGAAGGCGAAGACGGACGTGTCGCGCACCACCGCGTCGTCGGGCCGGGCCAGCCCTCTGGCGACCTCCCGTACGGAGCGGGCCATCCGGTCGTCGGCGCAGTCCGTGACAGAGTCGAACGCGGCCCGGAAGGCGGGTTCGGAAACATACAGCCGCCACGCCTCCGCGGGTCCGATCCGGCCCGGAAAGAGGAACACCACAGGCCGTTCACGCGGGGGTTCGGCCGAGCGGACCGGCTCACGGGCCGGACCGTCACCGACGACGGTGAACGCGCGGTACTGGTGCTCGCGCCGGCCCGTCTGCAGGGTCCAGGCGATGTCGGCGTACGCCGGGACCTCGGCGGCGGCCAGGTGGTCGTCGAACCGGGCCGTCCGGGCGCGCAGCGTGGAGGGGGTACGCGCGGAGTGCACCAGGAGGTGGGCGCGACGCTCGGACTCGCACGGCAGCCGCTGTGGGGCCTCTTCCAGGACCAGGTGGGCGTTGACGCCGCCGACCGCGAAGGAGCTGACCCCTGCGCGTCGGACGAGGCCGGCCGGTTCCCAGTCGGCGAGTTCGGTCGCGACCTTGAACGGGCCGGTCTCGAAGTCGATCTGGGGGTTGGGCTCGGTGAAGTGGAGGCTCGGCGGGATCTGCCGGTAGCCGAGCGCCAGCACCGTCTTGATGAAGCCCGCGGCACCGGCCGCCGCGTCGGCGTGCCCGATGTTGGTCTTCACCGAGCCGATGGAGCAGAAGCCCTGCTCGTCGGTGTCGGCCCGGAAGGCCTGGGTGAGGGCCGTGATCTCGATCGGGTCACCGAGCGGGGTGGCGGTGCCATGGGCCTCGACGTAGGTGATGGTGCGCGCGTCGGTGCCGGCGGTGAGCTGCGCCTCCCGTACCGCGGCGGCCTGGCCCGCCACGCTGGGCGCGGTGAAGCCGATGCGGCCGGAGCCGTCGTTGGTCACGGCCGACCCGCGGACGACCGCGCGGATGTGGTCACCGTCGGCCAGCGCGTCGCACAGGCGCTTGAGGACGACCACGCCGACTCCGTTGCCGGCGACGGTGCCCTGCCCCTTCGCGTCGAAGGCGCGGCACACGCCGTCGGGCGCCAGGGTGCCGTCCGGTCCGGTCCATGTGATCTTCTTCGGCGGTACGTGCACGGCGACGCCGCCCGCCAGGGCCATGTCGCAGTCCCCGGCGAGCAAGGCCCGCCCGGCCGTGTGGATGGCCACCAGCGCTGTCGCGCAGGCCGACTGCACGGCGACCGCGGGGCCCCGCAGACCGAGACGTTCGGCCGTGCGTGAGACCAGGAAGTCCGGAGCGGTGCCGAGGACGATGTCGTCCTCGGTGACCGGGGCCAGCTGCGCTCGCTGGGCCCGGAGCGCCTCCGCGTACCGGGTTTCGGTGCAGCCGCCGTAGACGCCTATCGCGCCGGGGAAGCGGTCGGGGTCCGCTCCGGCGTCCTCCAGGGCCGCGACCGCGCATTCCAGGAAGACCCGGTGCTGCGGGTCAATCAGGAACGCCTCCTTCGCGGAGTAGCCGAAGTAGTCGGCGTCGAACCACTCGGCGCCATCCAGCCGGCCGCGGGACGGCACGTAGGTGAGGTCGCCGCCGTCGGGTGCGCCTGCCGGAAATATCTGGGGGACGTCGCGGGTGATGGAGTCGATCCCGGCCGAGAGGTTGTCCCAGAATTCGTCGAGGTCTGCGGCACCGGGGAAACGGCCGGCCATTCCGACGACGGCGATGAATCCGTCGCCGGCTTCCTGGGTCTCGAAATCACTCACCGAATTCTCCGGGGGTGTCCGATGCGTTTTGGCCGAGCTGGGCCCGTCGGTTCCCCAGGCGGTTCAGTCGGCCGGTAGGGCGGCGTCGGCCTGCGGTGGCCGCGGCGGGCCCCTCGCTTTCGAGGCGGTGCGCGAGCGACCGCACGGTCGGGTAGGTGAAGAACTCGATGGGCTCGATGTCCTTGCCGGTGCGCTCGACGACTCGTTCGCGAACCATCTGGAGCAGCAGGGAGTGTCCGCCGAGATCGAAGAAGTTGTCCTCGTCGCCCACCTCGGGGACTTCCAGAACTTCACACCAGATCTCGGCGATGACGGCTGCGAAATCTACTTCTCGTGGATTCGCATGGGATGCGCGCACTCCACTCCTCCCCTTCGGATCACCAATTGGTGGCTCCCTAGGATCATCTGCCGCACACCGGGAAGTGTCCAATAAATACCTTCCCGGCCGGGCAGAACTATCGTTTATGGCAATGGGCATGGCACAGCAGCACGACCCGGCCGGTGTTCCGAAACGGAATTCCTGCCGGGTTGTGCTGCCTGGGTTCAGACGGTGGCGCCCTGGGCGGCCATGACGGCGCGGTGGATGTCCAGCGTCGCCGTGGAACGGTTCAAAGTGATGTAGTGCAGCCCCGGGGCCCCTTCCGCGAGCAGCCGTTCGGACATGGCGACGGCATGCTCCACACCGATGCGGTGGCCCTCGGCCGGCCTGTCGCGTGCTGCGTCGAGCCGGCCGGCGAGCTGGGCCGGGAACGCCGCGTTGCTGAGTTCGGCAAAGCGGCGGATCTGCCGTACGTCGGTGGCCGGCATGATCTCCGCGATGATCGGGATGTCGCAGCCCGCGGCGGCCACCCGGTCGCGCAGCCGCAGGTAGTCCTCGACGTCGAAGAACATCTGTGTGACGGCGTAGTCGGCGCCGGCCCGGCACTTGGCCACGAAGTGGCGGATCTCGCTGTCCCAGTCGGGCGAGCGCGGATGGCGCTCCGGGAACGCCGCCACGCCGACGCTGAACGCCCCGGCCTCCCGTACGAGGGTGACCAGTTCGTGGGCGTATGTGAGGCCCTCCGGGTGCGGCACCCACGGACCTCTCGGGTCACCGGGCGGATCCCCCCGCAGGACCAGGACGTCACGCACGCCGGCATCCGCGTACTGGCCGATGATGCGGCGCAGTTCGGCGACCGAGTGCCCGACGGCGGTGAGATGGGCCACCGGCCGCAGGGTCGTATCGGACGCGATCCGCTTCGTCAGTTCGACGGTCCGGTCCCGTGAGGAGCCGCCGGCTCTGTAGGTGACGGAGACGAACGTGGGCGCCAGCGGTTCGATGCGCCGGATAGCGTCCCACACGTTGCGGTGACCGGCCTCAGTCCTGGGCGGGAAGAACTCGAAGGAGAAGGACCGGATTCCGGAGGCGAGCGTCTCGCGCAGCGTCATGCGCCCAGCCCCAGGACAGGCCGCAGCTGTGCGGCGGCCGCCGCCCCGTACGCCGTGCGCACGCGCTCTTCCAGCCGGGCCGGGTCCGTCTCGTATCCCTGGGGGCCGACGGTGTCCAGCACCGACGCCGCCACCGCGCAGCCGAGCCGGCCGGCCGCGATCAGCGGCAGGCCGGCCGCGACGGCCGTGAGGAAGCCGGCGCGGAAGCCGTCGCCGGCACCGGTCGGATCGGTCACGTGGTCGCACTGGGCGGCGGGGACGAGAAACGCCGGCTCCCCCTCCCGCTCGATCCGAACGCCGCGCCCGCCGAGGGTCGTCACCCAGGTGCCGACGCTCGCGAGGAGCTCCTCGCGGGCGTGGCCGGTGCGCTCGACCAGCAGTGCGGCCTCGTACTCGTTGGTGAACAGCCAGGTGGCGCCCGTCACGAGCTCGGTGGCCTCCGGGCCGGTCAGCCGGGCGAGCTGTTGGGAGGGGTCGGCGGCGAAGGGGATGCCCAGTGCCTGGGCCTGCCGGGTGTGGCGGATCATCGCCGCCGGGTCGTTCGCGCAGACCAGGACGAGGTCGGGCCGGTCCTGCGCGGCCAGTGGCGCCAGGTCGATCTCCCGGGCCTCGCTCATCGCGCCCGCGTAGAAGGCCGCGATCTGGTTGCTGTCCTGGTCCGTGATGCAGACGAACCGTGCGGTCTGCGCCGTGTCCGAAACCCGCACCGCGCTGGTGTCGACACCGTGGTCCTTGAGCCAGACCTCGTACGCGTCGAAGTCGAGGCCGACGGACCCCACGAGCAGGGGGGCCAGGCCCAGCCGGCCGAGTCCGTAGGCGATGTTGGCCGCGACACCGCCGCGGCGCACCTCCAGGTCGTCGACCAGGAAGGACAAGGAGATGTGGGCGAGCTGATCAGGGATCAGCTGGTCGGTGAATCGGCCGGGGAAGGCCATGAGGTGGTCGGTCGCGATCGACCCTGACACCGCTATGCGCATCGCTGCGTGCTCCCGTCGAGTCTCGTCCGTGCCTCGTCAGATGCCCGCGGCCCGGCGCAGCGCGTCGACGCGGTCGGTGCGCTCCCAGGTGAAGTCAGGGAGCTCTCGGCCGAAGTGGCCGTAGGCGGCGGTCTGGGCGTAGATCGGGCGCAGCAGGTCGAGGTCGCGGATGATCACGGCCGGGCGCAGGTCGAAGACCTCGGAAATGGCGTCCTCGATCAGGCCCACGTCCACGGTGTTGGTGCCGAAGGTCTCCACGAACAGGCCCACCGGCTCGGCCTTGCCGATCGCGTAGGCGACCTGCACCTCGCAGCGGGAGGCGAGGCCGGCCGCGACCACGTTCTTCGCCACCCAGCGCATGGCGTACGCGGCCGAGCGGTCCACCTTCGACGGGTCCTTGCCAGAGAAGGCGCCACCGCCGTGCCGGGCCATGCCGCCGTACGTGTCGATGATGATCTTCCGGCCGGTCAGACCCGCGTCGCCCATCGGCCCGCCGATCTCGAACCGGCCCGTCGGGTTGACCAGCAGGCGGTAGTCCTCGGTCGCCAGCTTGATACCGTCCGCGGCGAGCTCCGCCAGCACGTACTCGACCACGTGCTCGCGGATATGCGGCGCCAGCAGGGACTCCAGGTCGATGTCCGGGGCGTGTTGTGAGGAGACCACGACCGTGTCGAGGCGGACGGCCCGCGCGCCGTCGTACTCGATGGTGACCTGGGTCTTGCCGTCGGGGCGCAGGTACGGGAGCCTCCCGTCCTTACGGACCTCCGTCAGCCGTCGCGACAGCCGGTGCGCGAGATGGATCGGGAGCGGCATCAGCGCGGGCGTCTCGTCGGTGGCGTATCCGAACATCAGGCCCTGGTCGCCCGCGCCCTGCCGGTCCAGCTCGTCCCGGTCCTCCCCCTGGGAGGAACCCTCGACCCGCTGCTCGTACGCCGTGTCCACACCTTGCGCGATGTCCGGGGACTGCGCGCCGATGGAGACCTCCACGCCGCACGAGGCGCCGTCGAAGCCCTTCTGCGAGGAGTCGTAGCCGATGTCCAGGACCTTGGTGCGGATCAGCGTCGGGATGTCGGCGTACGCCTTGGTCGTCACCTCACCGGCGACATGGACCAGACCGGTCGTGATCAGGGTCTCCACGGCGACGCGCGAGGCGGGGTCCTGGCGCAGGAGCTCGTCGAGGATGGCGTCACTGATCTGGTCAGCGATCTTGTCGGGGTGACCTTCGGTCACGGACTCCGAGGTGAACAGGCGGCGGGACACATCGCTCCCTGGGTTTGCAGCGGCTGCTGGCTGGACATTGCTCCGGCCGCCCGGGGGGGGCGGACGGTGTGCGTCTGCGGTCTGCGTGCCTCGACCTGGGCCTCGGCTGTCGCCTGTGCTTCAGACGCGGACGACGGTCTTGCTTCGCATCAGGAACTCGCCCAGGTAGCCGTCGTGCGGCAGACCGGGGCGGTGCCAGTGGGTGGCATGGCTTCCGACGTGCACATTGCTGATGGTCGGTTCGTCGATCAGTGCCTGCACGAGGTTCTCGTCCTCGGTGACGGCGGTCAGGACCAGGGTGTCGCGCAGCGGCTCCACATCGTCCTCGCGGCTCCACGGCCCCACCCACACGCAGGGAAAGGGGACTTCCGAGGCGAGCTGGGGGGCCGAGGCGGAGTCGACCTGGTGGACGGCCGGGCGCAGGACGGCGCTGCCGTCTCCGAGCTCGTCGACGAACCCGGTGCCGCCGAGCCAGGCGCGGGTGCCCTGGGCCCGGTCGAGCACGAACTTCTCCAGCGCCCGCGCCGCCTTGGTGTTCTGCACCGGCAGGACGGCCTTCTCGTCGTAGGGCGGCAGGCTCGGCAGTGCGGCCAGCCGCTCGGCGATCGCGCCCGCGAGCGGGGCCGGGTCACCCTCGACCAGTACGGCGGTGGCGTTGACGCAGCCGCTGCCAGCGTGCCGGGCCACCGAGTCGACGATCATGTCGAGGTGGTCGCGCCAGTCGGTGTCGGCGGTCAGCAGGATCTTCGAGCGGCCCGGCTGCAGGGAGAGCACTCCGATGTCGTCGGCGTACCGGCGGATGATCTCGTCCCCGCCGTAGGCGAGGTCGGCGCCCCGCACGACGGCGTCGGCCGCCTCGTGGCCGCAGGGCAGCAGAACGACGTGGTCGCCGCCGAACCCGGCCTCGCGCAGGGCGAGGACCAACCTGTGCGCGGTGAACGGCTCGCGGGCGGCAGGGCGGACGCCGACGCGGTAGCCGAGCGCCAGCGCCTCCGGCCAGAACCCGTGCGTGCCGGGGTGGTTGCCGGGGACATGGACGGCCAGCACCTCACCGCGCCGCGTCCACACGGCCTGGGAGGTGCGCACCAGCGGGTCGCGCCAGTCGGAGACCGCTCCCTGAGGCCGCGCGAGCTGGACGCTCCGGTAGGAGTTCGCGACCCGCTCGGCACAGGTCGCGGTCGCGACCCGGACGACTTCGATCGGCAGGCCGGAGACCCGGCTTACGGCCGCCTCGTACTCCTTGACGGCGAGCCCGCCCAGCGTTGCCGTGCGGAACAGCTCGGCGGCGCGGGCCAGGGCGCCTGCCCGCTCGGCGGCGGGCAGCGGGGTCGCGGCGTGCAGGGCCTTCATCGCCCGGTTGACGTAGAGCGCGGGCACGAGACTCATCTCGGCCATGACCGCGCCGGTCACATCGGTGATCTCCTGACGGCTGTGGGCGCGGTACGGGCCGGCCGGGCCGAGCGCGTCCAGTACGGGCACCGCGGCGTCCGGCCCGTCCGGTCCCTGCGGCTGCCGCGGTTCGGCGGTCATCAGTAGACCCCCTCGATGACGACCTCGTCGTCGAAGCGGGCGACCGGGGCGATACCTGCGGCCGAGTCCCCGATCCTGCCCGCGGGCGCCGGCACCCGGATCGCGGTGTCGCGTTCGAGGTTGTTGGGCAGCAGCATGGCCTTGCTGACGTGGTGCATGACGACCTGGCCGCGCTGCCCGTACGCCACCGGCTCTCCGGTGGCGGGGTCCACGACCTGGAACGTGATGTAGGGCGAGAAGGTGTCGAACACGCAAGGCTTGCCCAGCGGGGTGCCGTGCCGCTGGCCGGCGATGCCCAGGATCATCGTGCTGCCGTAGTGCCCGTAGAGGATGGCGTCGGGGAAGATCTCGGTGCGGTAGAGGGCTTCGGTGTCGGGGTCCAGCTGGGTGCCGCCCCAACGGATGGCCTTCACCTTCCGGTTGACGAGCTCGACGAGTTCCTCACGCTGGGCGATGCGCTCCAGCAGCGGCGGGGTGACCGTCATCACGCCGATGTCCTGGGTGCGCAGGATGAACGCGGCCTGGTCGATGACGTGCTCGGCGTAGGCGTCCGCCTGACTGCCCTTGCCCTCCGAGATCAGGCGCTTGACCCACCGGGGGTCGAGGTCGATCTGGAAGGCGTACCGGCCGTGGGTACGGGCCGAGCGCCGGAAGATCTCACCGACGACGTGGGGCCCGGAGGGCGTGATGCCCAGCCAGTCGACACCGCGCGGGAAGCCGTGCACGTCGAGGTTGGCGTTGCTCCAGCCGACCAGCTTCTCCAGCCAGTCGGCCGGGCAGACCACCCGCTTGGGCGCACCGGTGGTGCCACCGCTCTCGAAGATGCCCACGATGTCGAGGTGTTCGCCGTAGCCGCGCGGCACCAGGTCGGCCGCCGGCACGTCCCGCAGCTCGTTCGCGACATGGGGGAAGAGGGACAGGTCGGCATGGCTCTTGACGTCCGACAGGGGGTCGAAGTCGAGGGTCTCGGCCCGCTTCAGCCAGTACGGCGAGCCGGTCTCCGGGTTGAAGTGCCACTCCATCGCCGCCCGCACCAGCTCGTCGGGGTCCGGATTCGCGTCGTAGGGCAGGTCCAGGATCGACAGGTCGGTTGGCGCCACTCGTCCTCCAATGTCAACAGCCGGCAGGGCGGGTCCGGCCGGACCCGCTCATCGCGTCCCCCGCCGGCCGTGACCGATATCCCTTATTCGATCAGCGGCCCGCCGCCCACGCCTGAGTAATGACTACTCAATTCATGGGCACCGTACGTGTTTTGACTGAGTACTGCACGACGGTCGGCAGTCGGCACCGCATACACTGGTGCGATGAAGGCAATGATTGCGTGGTGGGACCTCACCGAATCACAGCAGACCGCCGGAACTCTCCGCGATTTCATTCGCGAGGAGTCGGAGCACTGGACGGGCATACCGGGTCTGCTCCTGAAGATCTGGCTCTCGGATCCGTCGACCGGACGATGGGGCGCGCTCCTGCTGTGGGAGTCGGAGGAAGCCGCGCGAACTGCGGCGCTGCCCCGAAGCCCGGCCCACCTCATCGGCCATCCGGTGGACTTCCGGGCCTGGTTCGACGTGGAGGCGACCGCCGAGGGACTGCATTCCCTGGATTCCCTGGGGGGCCTCGGCCCCGCCTTGGGCGGGCAGGTCCCCGCCGGTTCCGAAAAATAGGGAATGACGAAGCGGCGCCCTGGATTTCCGGGGCGCCGCACACTGTGCCGGTGCTTTTCGATAGCTTCTCCGTTCAGCCCGCCGGCTCGATATTGCGATTGAAGCGGAACATATTGGCAGGGTCGAATTCGGCCTTCAGTGCGGCCAGTCGGCGGAAATCCGCAGGCTCCCAGAAATCCGTGGCCGGCGCGGTCGGAGCGCCGTCCTCGCACCCGCCGTACACCAGGCTCTGGAACCGGCCGCCCACGGACTCGGCGGCAAGTGTCCCCAGCACCTTGCCGGCCGTGGCCCGCGCCTCGTCCGGCGCCGCCCCCGTCAGGGGCATCAGCACGCGCAACAGGTACCGGGCCGATCGGTGCCCCACCGCGTTGGGTACCTGGGCAGGCCGGCCGAGCGCCCCGCCCAGGTGGCGGACGTCGAGCACACACGGCACCGCGGCGCCCGGCCCCACCAGCTCCGTCACCTCGGCCGCCTGCTGCGGGCCGAAGGCGCGCAGCAGGACGTTGTCGCCCTGGTAGGCGTGCGGCTGCGGTGGGTCGTTGTAGATCGCACCGCACTCCGTGTACGGCATCTCCGCGACGGTGTCCGACAGACGGGGGCCGAGCGCGCGCAACGGCGCGACCAACTGCTCGCCCGTGCGGGAGTCGCCGGTGTACGCGATGCGCACGTGGGCCGCGAACCGGCCGCGCAGCACGGCCGGGAAGAAGGGCAGATCGGGATAGTTGAGCAGCGACACCGAGGACGTCAGCTGCGGAGGGAGCGTCGAGGTCCAGCTCAGGTAGTCGGCGAGCAGGTCCGGAGTGCGGGCCAGGTCGAAGACCAGCTCTCCGCCGTACAGCCGGCTGACCGGGATGAGGTCGATCTCCATGCCGGTGACCACACCGAAGTTCGCTCCGGCGCCGCGCAGCGCCCAGAACAGCTCGGGGTCGCTGTCCGCGGTGACCCGTCGCGACCGGGCGTCGGCGGTGACGATGTCGATTGCCCTGACCCGGTCGGCCGCGTAGCCGAACTCCCGTGCCAGCAGCCCCAGTCCACCGCCCAGGACGTATCCGGCCACACCCACGCCGGGCGCCGAGCCGTTGAGCGGGGCCAGCCCGTAACGGGCCGCCGCGTCGACGACGGCGGCGAAGCGGGTGCCCGCTCCGACCCGCGCCGTGCGGGCCTCGGCGTCGACCGTGACCTCCGCCATCCGCGCGGTGTTGATGAGCACGCCCCCGTCGGTGGGCACGGAGAGGCCGTGCCCGGTCGCCTGGACCGCCACCGGCAGCCCCTGCGCGGCGGCGTACGCCACGGCGGCCGCCACATCCTCGGCGTCGGCGGCGCGGACCAGTACGCGGGGCCGGTGCCGGTAGGCGGTCTGGAACCCCGCGCACCGGGCGGCGAACCCGTCGTCACCCGGCAGCAGTACCTCACCGCGCACGCGGTCGCGCAGGGTCGCGATCCCGGCGGCGTCGTTCATCTGCGGCGTTCCTTTCTGTTCTGAGACCTTCCCGGAGAGCCTCGAAGCCCTGCTCACAGGAGGACCGGCTCCAGCTCTCCGGACTCGACCTGTCGGCGTAGTGCCTTGCGGTCGACCTTGCCGTTGTCGTTGAGCGGGAAGGTGTCCAGCAGGTGGTAGGTCAGGGGGATCATGTAGGGGGGCAGCGTCCGGCGCAGCTCCTCGTCCACGTCGTAGACGTCGAGGCCGTCGCCCGCCAGGATGCCGGCGAGCACCGTCACCCCCTCCTCGTCCCCCGGGACGGCGACGACGACGGCCTGGTCGATGCGCTCCTGCCGGAGCAGGTGCGCCTCCACCTCGCCCGTCTCGATGCGGTGGCCCAGGATCTTGACCTGGGTGTCTAGCCGGCCCACGTAGCCGTGCTCGCCGTTCTCCGTGCGGCGCACGAGGTCGCCGGTGCGGTACCAGCGGTGGTCGGGGCCGAACGCCGAGGGGGTGATGTGGAAGGCGCTCTCGGTCTGTTCGGGCGCGTTCAGATAGCCCTCGAAGACCTGGTGCCCGGAGAGGCAGAGCTCGCCGGTCTCACCGTGCGGAACCGGGCTGCCGTCCTCCGCGAGTACGGCCGCTGCCATGCCCGGGTAGGGCGAACCGATCGAGACGACGCCGTTGACGACACCGGCTGGCGAGGTCTGCGGATTCCAGCGGTGCACCAGGCAGGCGATGGTCGCCTCCGTCGGCCCGTACAGGTTCTCCACCACGGAAGCGGACGCCGCTTCCTGCCAGGCCTGGGCGGTGGCCGCGGGCAGCGCCTCTCCGCAGAACAGGCTCCACCGCAGCGACGGCATGCTGTCCGGCTCCAGCGCGCCGCGGCGGTGCTGGAGCACCGCCACCGACGGGACCGAGAACCAGACGGTGATGTCGTTGTCGCGTACGAAGTCCAGCGGGGTCATCAGCTCGAAGGTGTCCATCGGGACCAGGCAGCCGCCGCTTCCCCAGGCCATGAACAGATCGAAGACCGACAGGTCGAAGGTCTGGTCGAAGGTGTTGGTGAACCGGTCGTGCTCAGTGAACCGGTACCGCTCGGTGTTGGCGGCCAGGAACGCGGTCACGTTGGCGTGCGAGATCGGCACACCCTTGGGACGGCCCGTGGTGCCGGACGTGAAGAGCAGGTACGCGCCGTCCTCGGGAGCCGCGGCCACGGGCTCGGCCAGCGGGACGCAGGCCGCCAGGTCGGCTCCGGTGAGGACCCGTACCGCCGCGGGGAGGGTGCCGGGCGCCTCGTCGCTCTCCGGCAGCACCACCGTGGGAGCGTCGGTCAGGCCGTCGAGGAGCGGGCCGAGCTGGGCGGTGGAGCCCCCGTCGGCCAGCACGGCGTCGGCCTCCGCGCGCTCCAGGATGTCCCGGTTGCGGGCGACGGGGTACTTCTTGTTCAGCGGGACCACGGTCGCGCCCGCGTACAGCGCGGCCAGGAATCCCGCGTAGGTGACGATGCTGCGGTGGCCGAGTACGGCCACGCGCTTCGGCCGTGCCACCGACTGCGTGAGCGCGGCGGCCCAGCGGCGGGCGATGCCGTCCAGTTCCCGGTAGGTCCACGTCCGCCCGCGCAGGGTCAGAGCGGGGTTCTCCGGAACGCGCCGGGCCGAGGCCTGGAATCCGGAGTGGAGAAAGGGGGCGGCTGACTGCATGGTGTACTCGCGTTCCGCTTCGATGGGTTCGATGGGTTCCGGTGCGCGGTCAGGGCTGGAGGCGGCCTACGCGCCAGCCGTCGCCGTCGCGGTCGTACCGCAGCCTCTCGTGCAGCCGGTCGGAGCCGTTGGCCCAGAACTCCACGCCGGCGAACCGAAGTTCGTAGCCGGCGAAGCCCTCCGGGCGAGGCAGCGGCGCACCGCTCTCTCCCAGTTCGAGGGCCCGCCTCAGCAGCGCCTCGACTTCGTCGAGGCCGCTGACCGGCTCGCTCTGGCGGGAAGCGGTCGTCATGGCGTGGGTGAACACGGGGCGGGCGTGCCACAGGGCGTCGGCCTCCGCGTCGGACAGCTTGACGACGGGCCCGTCGACAACGACCTGCTGGCTCGTCTCGCGCCAGTACAGGACACCCGACGCCCACGGGTTGACTGCCAGCTCGCGGCCCTTGCGGCTTCCGTCGTGCGTGATGAACACGAGCCCGGTGTCGGTCACCTGGTTGATCACCACGATCCGGGTCGAGGGCCGGCCGGCCGCGTCGGCGGTGGCCAGCGCCAGGGCCCGGGGCTCCCGGACACGGTGGTGCGCCGCGTCGGCGAGCCATGCGCGGAGCAGGCCCACCGGCTCGGCGGGCGGCGTCGTGTACTCGGGGAAGGAGACCTTGACGGTCCCGGTCATGCTCTCCGACCTGGTGCTGCTCATGCGTCTCTCCGGAGTGCCTGCGCTTTGGGGGGATGGACTGTCTGCGGGCGCGTCACAGGCGCAGCGCCCCTTCGAGCGCGATGACTCCGTCGCCACCGACCTCGACTCGGGTCACCTGCTCGCCGCTGCCCTCGGCGAGCGCGTGCATGGGCGAGGGCCGGCCCATTTCCACGCCCTGTGTGATGACGATCCACTGCCCATACTCGATCATGCCGTGCCGGGCCAGGTGGATGGCGATCGGGCCGGCCGCGGAGCCCGTGGCCGCGTCCTCGACGACACCGTACGCGGGCGAGAACATCCGGCTGCGCCACTGCGTACCGGAACCGGCGAAGCAGTTGGCCGCCATGTCCTCGAACGCGCCCAGCGCACGGTGGTCGGGGCGGAGCGCGGACAGCTCCGCCACGCTGTTCAGGCCGACCAGGACGTGCCGGGGCCCGTTGCGGTAGATCTCCACCGGCAGGGCCGTGTCCGGTACCCCGAGCGCGGCCAGCAGTTCCTCGCGCCGGTCGAAGGGTTCCCAGTCCGGTACGGGCTGCTGCATCCAGGCGGAGGTGACCACGCCGTCCGTACGGACCAGCTCGAAGGGGATGAGCCCCTTGGCCGTCTCCAGCTTGAGCTGGTCCAGCGGGCCCCGGTTACCGATCGCGATGGCGGTACCGAGGAGCGGGTGCCCGGCGAAGGGCAGTTCGTTGACCGGGGTGAAGATCCGGATGCGGGCGTCGCCGCCCTGTTCGGGCGTGAGGACGAACGTGGTCTCGGAGAGGTTCATCTCCCGGGCGATTACCTGCATTTGAGCAGTGGTCAGGTCGTCCGCCCCGAAGTAGACGGCGACCGGGTTGCCCTTGAGTACCTCGGTCGCGAAGGCGTCGACAACCACATAGGTGTGCATGGGGATCTCCCGCTGTTCTTTCGTCATGGGGTGAGGACGTCCTGAAGGGCGGCGGCCAGGATGCCTGGGCCGTTCTGGGTGAGCACGGACTCGGCGTGGAACTGCATGGTCATGAAGTGCGGACCGCGCAGCCCGTAGACCTCGCCGGTCGACGGGTCCCGGCTGATCTCGACCACGCCGACGCCCTCGACCTCGCGTTTGTCGTCGTCGCTCACGGCGGCGAACGCGTTGTAGAAGCCCACCCGCCGGACGGCACCGAAGTAGTCGAGCTCTCTCTGCAACCCCTGGTTGGGAGCGGGCAGCCGGGACACCTCAAGGCCGAGCACGAGGCTGAGCACCTGGTGGCTCAGGCAGACCGCGAGGAACGGCCGACGCTCGGCGAGCAGGGTGCGTACGGCAGCGTGAAGGTGGCCGATCCGGGGGTGGGCCGTGTCGCCGGGATCGCCGGGCCCGGGGCCCATGACGACGAGGTCGTGGTCCTCGAAGGCGTATTCCTCGTCGAAGCGTCGTACCGCGACGTCCAGGCCCAGGGCGCGCAGTTGGCCGGCGATCATGGCCGTGAAGGTGTCCTCCGCGTCGACGACCAGGATGCGTCGGCCGGCCAGTGCGGCGTGTTCCCGCAGACCGTCCCCGGCACCGTCCAGCCAGAACCCTGCGATGGAGTCGTTTCGCCGCTCCAGGGCGGCCCGCACCTCGGGATGCTCGGCGAAGCCCCCGGTCCTGCCGGATTCCAGCGCGCCGACCAGAGCGGACGCCTTGGCCCGGGTCTCGGCGGCCTCACGGGCCGGGTCGGAGTGCCGCACCAGGGTGGCGCCGACACCGATCTCGACACGGCCGGTCGCGTCGATGTCCGCGGTGCGGATGAGGATCGCGGAGTCCATCGCACGGTTGCCGTCCTCGTCGCGCCCCACGAGGGCCGCGACGCCGCTGTAGTAACCGCGCCCCGTGGGCTCGTACGCGTCGATGATCCGGCAGGCGCTCTCCAGCGGGGAGCCGGTCACCGTCGGGGCGAACATGGTCTCGCGCAGGATGTCGCGCACGTCGTGCCCGGTGCGGCCCTCGATGAAGTACTCGGTGTGCGCGAGGCGGGCCATCTCCTTGAGGTACGGCCCCTTGACACGGCCGCCCGTCTCGCAGATCCGGGCCATCATCTTGAGTTCCTCGTCGACGACCATGTACAGCTCGTCGGCCTCCTTGCGGTCGGCGAGGAAGTCCGTGACACCGGACAGGGTGGGACCGGACGGCGGGTAGCGGTAGGTGCCGCTGATCGGGTTCATCACGGCCGTGCCGGCGTCGAGGCTGATGTGCCGCTCGGGCGAGGCGCCGACGAGCGTGCGCTCCCCGGTGTGGATCAGGAACGTCCAGTGTGCGCCGACCTCGCGCTGGACGAGCCGGGAGAAGAACGACAGAGCGCTGCCGGGCCGGTAGTCGGTGATGGTGGCGACGAAGGACCGTTTGATGACGAAGTTGGCCCCCTCGCCCGCGCCGATCACGTCGTCGACGACCTTGCGCACGATCTCCTGGTACGTCTCGTCGTCCACGTCGAAGCGTGCGTCGGCCAGCTCGGTCGGCACCTGCGGGATACGGCGCAGGGCGTCCGTCAGGAGGATGCGTTCCTGCCCGGTCACACTGAGCGCGACCAGGGGTGTGCCGTCGTCGGTCGCCACGAAGCCGCGCTCGGTGATCTGCCGGTACGGCACGACCGCGAGGACCTCGTGGCGTGCGCCGGCCGGCTCGGCGGGAGCGTCCGGCAGCGGTATCTCCGACAGCAGACTGGGGGTCGTGACGTCGCCGACCAGCACGTCGAGGGTGCCGGGGCCGCCCGACTTCGGCCGGTACAGCAGGGCGAAGGCACCGGCGCGGCCGGCCAGTACGCGGTCGAGCAGGTCGCCCGTCGCCTCGGTCATGCGAAGACCTCCTTGGCCGGGACCACCATCGCGCAGCGACCGGCGGCGTATTCGAGCGCCATGCGGTGGTGGCTCTCGTTGAAGTCGGCGACGGCGTCCGCGACGAGGAACGGCTGGATGTCGTGGGTGAAGGCCTCGACCGCCGTCATCAGGACGCCGATGTGGGCGTAGACACCGCACAGGACCAGCTGGTCGCGCCCATCCTTCCGCATCCGCTCCAGCAGGGACGACCTGTGGAAGGCGCTGTAACGCCACTTCGTCAGCTGCCAGTCGGCCTCCCGGGGGGCCAGGTCGTCAGTGACGCCGCGGTCCGCGGGATCCCGCCGCATGCCGGAACCCCAGAAGTCGGCCAGCAGACCGCGCTCCTCGCGGGTCATGCTGCCGGGCTGGGCGGTGTACGCCACCGGAACGCCGAGGGCGGCGGCGCGGTCGCGTACGGCCACCGCGTTGTTCACCAGTGGTCCGCGGACACTGTCCGGGAAAGGTGCCAGGAAGAAGCGCTGCATGTCGTGGACGAGCAGCACGGCACGGTCGGGGTCAGCGGTCCACTGGGCGGTGTTGGCGGGCAGGTCGCCCGCGATCGGCAGCACATAGGGCTCGATGGGGGGAATTCCGACCATTTCTGCCTTCCATGTCCGACTCGGAGAGAGCGGGGTTCGACGCGTCTGAGGTCAGGCGTTCCAGGCGGACACGACGGAGACGGCCTGCTGCGGATTGAGCCGCGGATCGCAGAACGTCGTGTACTTGTCGCCGACCCGGTCGAGGTCCGCCTGGCACGAGACGCACTCGGTCACATCGGTGGGGGTGGTCTCCAGCTGCAGGCCCCCGCACACGCCCCCGGCACCTGTGACGGCCTCCTGGAAACGCCGGACCTCGTCCGAGACGATCTCGACGTGGCGGGTCTTGTTGCCGTCCGGCGCCGTGACGGTGTTGCCGTGCATGGGGTCGGTCAGCCAAATGACCGGGTGGCCGGCCTCGCGTACCACCTCGACCAGCCGGGGAAGCTGCTCCGACACCCGGTCGGCGCCCATCCGGGAGATGAGCGTCAGCCGTCCGGGGCTGCGCTCGGGGTCGAGGCGTGCGCACAGCGCCACGAGCTCGGCGGGGTCCATCGAGGGACCCACCTTGCAGGCCACGGGGTTGCTCACCTGGGCGAGCAGTGCCACATGCGCGCCGTCGAGTTGGCGGGTGCGCTCACCGATCCAGGGCCAGTGCGTGGAACCCAGGAACAGCGTGCCGTCCTCGGCCGTGCGCAGCATGGCGATCTCGTAGGTGAGCAGCAGTGCCTCGTGGCTGGTCCACACGGGCGGCCCGAGGGGGTCGTGCAGCGGTGCGTCCCGCTGCCAGCCCAGGTGCTTCATGATCTCGTCTGCCGCCATGTGGCAGGTCAGCATGCGCAGCGGGTCGGGGCGCCTTGCCTCAAGATCCGGTTCGGGCCCATTGACCATGTGCCCCCGGAAGACGGGCAGGAGGGTGCCGCCCACCGACTCGGTGGCGCTGGAGCGGGGCTTGGTGAACTGCCCGGCGATGCGGCCGACCCGGATGACGGGCTTGTGCGCGTTCATGCGCAGCGTTCCGGCGAGCAGATCGAGGAGCGCGGCCTTGCGGGAGACGTCCGCGGCCGTGCACTCGGCCGGGTCCTCGGCGCAGTCGCCGGACTGGACCACGAGCGCCTCGCCGGCCGCGACGCGGGCCAGCGCGGCGCGCAGCACCGCGAGGTCCGGGGCGCGTACGAGCGCCGGCCCGGCCGCCAGTGCGTCTCCCACCTGCTCGGTTTGGCCCGAATCGGGCCACTCGGGCTGCTGCAGTGCCTTGCGGATGCGGATGTCGCGCAGGACTTCGTCCACAGGATCCTCCTAGGCGCGGGGCGACGGACGGTCAGGTGGGTATGCCGGCGCGCTTGATCTCGGGGACGGGGATACCCAGGGAGCGCAGTTGCTCGAAGGGGTTCATGAACTCGCGCTGCAGCTTGATCCGGCCGTTCTCCAGCTCGAACGAGTGCAGGAAGTGGTTCTCGTAGTGGCCCTCGGGGTAGTCCGCGAAGCGGACCTTGCCACGGCCGTCGCACTCCACCCAGAAGCGGTTGGGGTCCTGGGTCTCGAAGATCTGGACGTTGTACCACTCCCAGTCCGGGAAGGTCTTCAGCGACCACACCGCGTGCTCGCCGAGCCGGTCGCGGCCGCGGATGGCGATCGGGGCACCGGTGTCGGTGGTCCAGAGACCGCCGACACCGTCCTCCGTGAAGAGCAGGTGGCGCTCCAGGCGCGCCTGGCCGAGGGCGGCCATGTACTTCTCCACGGTCGCGCGGTTGACTCTGCGCAGCTCCGCTTCGTCGGCCAAGGCGATGCTCTGAGCGGATTCAGACATGGAAGAACTCCAAACCGTGCGCTGGCTGTTCCTGTGGGAGGGCGAGAAGGCGCCTTGGGCCGATCGACCGGCGCGGGGAGAGCGCGGTCGGGCACGCTGAGGCACCACTGATCCTGCCGGGTGCCATCGATACGCTCAAGAAGCAAACACTCAACTCGAAGTCAGGCTGAGTGCAGGTTCCTCAAGCGGCTTTCGGGTTACGTCAGAGAAGTGTCAACTCGCGATTTCCGTAATGGAGTTGATGCCGCGGACAGGGGTATGCAAGCGGCCCCCGGGACGGCGTCCCGGGGGCCGCTCAAAGGACGCGGGCGGCGGTCGCGGCCGCTGTGGAAGGAGCCGGCGAGGCTCAGGCGCAGCCGAGCTGGAAGCCGACGCCACGGACGTTGCGGATCCAGTCGCTGCTGCCGAGTTTGCCCCTCAGGCTGCTGATGTGCGTGTCGATGGTGCGCCGGGACCAGACGTCGCCCCAGACGGTCTGCATGATCGTCTTGCGTGAGACCACGGTGTCGGGCTGGGCCGCCAGCAGGTACAGGAGGTCGAACTCCTTGCGCGTGACGTCGATCGGCCGGCCATGCAGGCGCACGCGGCGGGCGGCCGCGTCGATGTGCAGGGGGCCCCTGACGATCACCGACGGATCGGCGGTCGAGAGCTGAACACGCCGCATGACGGCTTCCATCCGAGCCAACAACTCCTGAAAGCCGTACGGCTTGACGAGGTAGTCGTCGGCGCCGGCCTGCAGTCCGAGAACCCGGTCGAGCTCCGTGCCCCGGGCGGTCACGGCGATGACCGCCGTGTCTCCCTCGGCGCGAATCTGCCGGCAGACTTCCAGTCCGTCCAGGTCCGGTAGTTCGAGATCCAGCAGGACCAGGTTGACCCCGGCGTAGGTGTCAAGGGCCGCGATGCCGCCGGAGACTCGTTCCACGTGGTGCCCGTGCCGCCGCAGCCCCCGCATCAGGGGCTCGGCGTCCTTGTCACTGTTCTCCACCACGAGGATCCGCCAGACGGCCGGCGCATGACGCAACTGCTGCCGCGGGCCCGGCACTTCCGTATCGGTCCGGCCGGTTCTGTCCGCCGCGACCACCGCAGTCGGCGGACGATGACGGTCCATCAAGTCGGAACGGGCAGCCACGATCTCCCCTTTCAGCGGTCCGCACGGCGGGCCGGGCACCCATGGGTGCGTGCACGAGAGCCTTTCCTGATTCTCTCCGAGCTCTGAAAATCCGCGCACAGGTAGTCGATCAATTACCAAGCCCATACTCTCCCCCGCACTACGAACCGAAATGACGCGGCCCCTGACAACCCCGCCCCCATAAGGGCGGAAAAGGCCGACAACTCCGCACGAAGCCTTCCCCGTCGGACCCTGGATCGGGCCCATTCGAGATGCACCCCGCAACGCGGAGAAGCAACCTCAAGTCCGCACCATCCTACACAGCGACGGCTGAGGCTCCGGAGAAACCATGGACAAGGCTGTTAAGCGCCCATAAAACCAATGCCTGCACGGTCGCCGCTCATCGCCCCGGGCGCTTGGCGAGCCCGGCCCGAACCGGGCCCCTCCCTGCGTAGGGCCCGGTCGGGCGCCGACGATCTGAGTAGCCGGTACTCAGGCGCGGGGACCGCGGACCGTGGTCGTCTTGGGGCGACAAAGCACACATCAGGCCACGCAGCATCTGCATCGGTGCGCGTCGGGAGGGATCCACGATGAGGTTTGAGGGCGTCCACCTGTCGGGCCTGGGCACCTATGTGCCCGACCTGGTCACGACAGAGCAGGCCGTGAAGTCCGGCTGGTACGGCGCTGACGTCCGAGAGGCCTCGGGACTTGAGTCAGTCGCGGTCTCCGATTCGCTGTCGGCCCCCGAAATGGCCGTACTGGCCGCCAAGGAGGCAATTCAGCGGTCGGGGCACGCGGCCGAGGATTTCGGCGCGTTGTTCCACAGCTCCGCCTACCACCAGGGGCCGGACGGCTGGTCCCCGGCTCACTACATTCTCAGCAATACACTGAACACGTCGATCACGGCGCTGGAAGTCAAGCAGGGCTGCCAGGGAATGCTGTCCGCCCTGGCCATTTCCGCGCACCGGCTCGCCTGCGACTCGCGCAAGTCGGCGGTTCTCCTCACCGCGGCGGACAATTACTCCACTCCTCTGGTCAACCGCTGGACCACGTCGCGCCTTTCCATCTTCGGTGACGGCGCCGCGGCCGCGGTCGTCTCGCGCACCGGCGGCATCGCCAAGCTGCTGTCCATCGGCACCTACTCCGCGCCGGGCATGGAAGCGCTGCACCGCGGCAGCGAGCCGATCTTCCCGCCGGCGGTGACCATCGGCAAGGAGCTGGACTACGAGGCCCGGGTCAAGTTCTGGATGGAAGAGTGGGCCAAGGGCAACACTCCCCCCATGGAGCACCCGGGCGAGGTGCTGCAGAAGGCCCTCGACGAGGCGCTGGAGGACGCGGGCATCACCGCCGGGGACATCAAGCGGGTCTGCCACCCGAGCGCCACCATCGACGCGCTGCGCGACCAGTTCCTCGACCCGATCGGCTTCACGGTCGACAGCGGGATCTGGGAGCACACCAGCAAGGTCGGCCACATCAGCGCCGCCGACGTCTTCGTCGGCCTGGAGCATCTGTGGAGCACCCGGCAGGTCGGCCCGGGCGACAAGGTGATGCTCTTCACCGGAAGCCCCGGCTTCGAGGCCGGCGTGGCGATCCTGGAGATCGTCGCCGAACCCACCGAGTGACCCACTGCCACCAGGCCGGGAAGGACGACGCCAACCACCATGACTGACAGCAACAACCCGAACAACGCCGCGGCCCGCGCGGCCCTCACAGGTGAGAACCTGCGCGCGGCGCTGGCCGAGCTGATCGGCATCAGCCCGTCCGAGATCGAGGACGACGCCAACCTCATCCAGCTGGGCCTCGAATCCCTGACGATGATGCGGCTGGTCACCAAGTGGCGCCGCGCGGGCCTTGCCGTGGCCTTCGGCGAGCTGACCGGCACCCCGACGTTCGCGGCCTGGAACGAGCGGATCACACAGGAACTGGACAAGGCGGACGCCTGACCGGTCACCTCACGAAAGCGGGCGGGCCGGGGTGTCGGCACCCCGGCCCGCCCGCGCTCGCCACTCGCTCGGCTCAGGCGATGCGCCTGCCCCGGACGGACCTCATGCCCAGTACAGGAGCGAGTTCCGTCCTCGCGGTGACGCCGAGCTTGCCGTACGCACGGTAGAGGTGGTTCTCCACGGTGCGGACGGAGAGCACGAGCCGGTCGGCGATCTCCTGGTTGGACATCTGGGAGGCGGCAAGGGTCACGACCTCGCGCTCCCGGGCGGTCAGTTCCGTACAGATGCCCGCTGCACGGCGGTCGGCGGGCACGGCCCACACCGGCGGCTCGGCGCCGCCACGGGCGGCGAACTCGGCGGCGGCGGCCTGCGCCGCCCGGGCCCGCCGACGGTTTCCGGAGGCCTGATGGGCCCGGTCGCCCTGCCCGGCGGCCTCCGCCGCGAGCGGCAGCAGCCCCATACCGTCGAACCGCCGGGCGACGTCGTCCAGGGCGTCCCCGTCACCCTCCGCGAGCGCGAACACGTGCCGCAGGACCACCTGTTCCGCCAGCGGCGCGCCGAGGCCCGCGGCCTGCCAGACCGCAGCGGCCCGGGGCGCCGCACCCGCCCGGGCCGCGAAATGCAGTGCGGACAGCGCCTGGGCGCGCCGGCCGGCGGACAAGGCCCGCCCGGCGACTTCGAGCGCCTGGCCGGCGGCCCCCGCGGGGTCGCCGAGACACGCCGTCACCAGCGCCGCCTCCAGCTCCACGGCGTCCGCCATCAGCGGGTACGCGCACTCGTCCCGCTGCGCTTCCCGGGCCTCGGCCAGCAACGAGGCGGCCTCCCGCACGTTTCCCGACTCGGCCACCGCACCGGCGAGCCTGGCCAGACGCACGGAGCGGGTGCTGAGCCAGTCGGTGGTCCCGCGGTACGCGGCCGCCTGCCGGAGCACCTCGGCGGCCTCGGCCGTGCGGCCCGTGGCACGCAGGATGCGCGCCTCCAGGAGTCGGGCGTACGCACCCGTGCGCGGGCCGCCGCTCGTCGCCTGCTCGCCCAGTTCCTCCAGCACGGCCCTGGCCTCGGTCAGCCCCCTGGCCTGCACAGTGACCCAGCCGGTGACATAGAGATGCTCCAGGCGCGCCGATTCGCCCCGGCCGGCCAGGGCCGGCCGGGCCGCGGCCAGCACGGCCAGGGCGCGCTCGTCATCGCCCGACTCGTGACAGAGCAGCGCAAGCAGGGCTTCGGCCCCGTCCGCCGTCGCGGCCAGCTGCCGTGCCTCACCCATCCGGTCCTTGAGCAGCCGTATCACGGCCCTCGTTCCCCGGTCCGTCTCGGCGACCGCTTCCGCCTCCGCGAGCCGCCCCAGACCGAGGCCCATGTTGAGGGCTCGCGGGCGCAGTACCGCGGCGGAACGCGGAGCCTTCGCGAAGCATGCCTCGGCCTCCACGTGACGGGACTGGCCCGCCAAGGCCTCGCCGAGGGTCACGGCCGCGCCCTCGTCGGCTCCGGCGGCCAGCGCCGCGCGGCTCAGCCGCTCGGCGAGCGGATGGTCCTCGGCGCCGAGCGCGTCGGTGGCAGCCTCGCGCAGCCGGGCAGGCGCGGGCAGCGCTCCGGTTCCGAGGCCGAGCCGGACGATGCGGGCGGCGTCGTCGCGCCGGCGGGCCCCGGTGCTCCTGATCGCGTCGGCGATCTCCTGCCGCAGCCGGCGGGCCGTCAGTTCGGGCAGGGTGGCCGCGACGACGGTCGCGCAGAGGGGATGCGCGAGCCGCAGGGAGAGCCGGTACCGAGAGCGCTCGGCGACCAGGACGCCCCGGCGGTTCAGCGACTCCGCCGCCTCGCCCAGTGCGTCGACGACGGGCAGTCCGGCCTCCAGCGGCCCGGCGAGCGCCAGCATGTTCACGAGCTCTCGCTCGTCGAGGGACAGGTCGCCGAGGAGCAGGTCCACCAGGTCGACCAGTCTGCTGTCGGGCGTGCCCAGCAGGCCGGGCCAGTGCCACCGGCCCCGCACCTGGCGCAGGGTTCCCTCGGCGAGGGCCTGGTCGGCGAGTTCGCGGAGGGTGAGCGCGTTCCCGCGGGTGAGGTCCCAGAAGCGTTCCGCCGTGTCGACGGCCACCGGTCCGCCGAGCCGGGCGGTGAGCATCCGTACGGTGCCCGAGCGGTCGAGGGCTTCGACGGTGAGCCGCCGCAGGCGCTTGCCGATCAGCAGGCGGCGCAGGGCGTTGGGCAGGGCGGCATCGGGCTGGGCGGTGGCCAGCAGCATCGCCTGGCCACCGCCCACCATCCGGCACACCAGCCCGAGGATCATCGGGTCGACCAGGTGCACGTCGTCGATCGCCACGGTGACCCGGCGGCGCGCCAGCTGCGGCCGCGTACCTCCGGACAGGTGGTCGCGTAAGGCGTCCCCGCGCACCACCAGGGTTCCGGCCCGCTCGGCCTGCTCCAGCGCGGCGTTCAGGAGGGTGGTCTTGCCCACCCCCTGCTCGCCGACCAGCAGCGCGCCGACCCGCGCGGCCGCCCATTCCTTGATCTCCGAGAGTTCTGCCTCCCTCGCGGTGACGGGCCAATCACCTTCGACCAGTCCTGCCACGTCTCCCCCATGCAGACCGCAGACGACTCGCGAAATATTCCGAACGAATTCTTCAAAAGGCCGACATCAGGCCTTCGGGGCGCTGGCCCGCATGTAGACGATCGGCACCGGAACGGTGATGACGCCGTTTTCGTCCCGCAGGGTGTCCAGTCGCCGGGAAACCTCGGCGATCACCTCGCGGCGCTCGTTCTCCTCGATGCGCTCCCACATTCCACGCATTCCGGTGGTGTAAGTGAATTTAACCCACTGCTCACCCGAATTCACAACGACCGGCAGTTCTTCCTCGACCACCTCGACATCGACGAATCCGGCATCCACGAGCGTCTTCTGGATCGACTCCGCAGTGATGAGCCAGTTTGCGCCGGCGTTGGCGAACTGCGAGTCGTACGCACCGCTCTGCTTCAGCGACTGCAGCATGTACGGCATCAGGAGTTCGTTGACGACCTCGGGGAAGAGCGCCCACTTGCCGCGTGCGGTCGAGAAGAACGACGGCGCAGCCGTCGCGAACCGCCCGCCGGCATGCAGCAGCTCGAGATAGGGGCGCACGTCATCGGCGCTCTTGACCCAGATGAAGAGGCTGCAGCTGCCGATCACCGCGTCGAAGCGGCCCGCCTCGAACTCGGGCTTCTGTCCGTTCATGACCTGCAGGCTGACGTGCTTCAGGCCGAGTTCGTCCGCGTCCTGCTGCGCGTACTTGACCATCTCCTCGGAGATGTCGATGCCGACGACCTCGCCGCGCTCGCCCACAGCGACGGCGGCCGGGAAGAGCGCGGCCCCGCGGCCGGCACCGACATCCAGCACGGACGCCCCGGCGGGAATCCCCGAGAACTCGACGAGGCGGCGTCCGATGGGGCGGAAGAACTCCACACCGCTCTGGTCATAGGCCTTCGCCGTCTTGTTGAAGAGGTTGTACATCTCTTCGGTGTTCTCCACGGTCCCCATACGAGTCTCCAGAGTCCAAAGGGCCAGCACCCTGGCCACCCATCGCATTTCCCGGGCTATATCAACACGATGTCGGCCACCTGTCCAATACGGAGCAATACTTTCAACCATCAAGAATCGTTATGATGCCGCGCGGCATCCATCCGGAATTAATTCCTCCGTTCGATCGGCACACATGCGCAGCAGCCCGACATAGTAGGCCAAAAGGCTATCTGGTCTCTTCCGGGACACTTGATATGCGAATGCCGCCGCAGCCCGTCTGACCTGCCGTTTAGCGGGTCAGGAACAGGTGCGGCGGCATCTCTGGGACTTTGGGCCTGCGGCGGGCTACGAGCCACGTCCCACGGACCCTGCCGACCGGCCGCGGCTACGCGAAGATCGCGTCGATGGCGGCGTTTCCTCGTACGTCGGCGAGGGGCAGGAAGTGGGTGCACCTCCCCTCCTACTGTGGAGACCGTGACCGGAGGGATAGTTGGGGGTCATGGCATCCATGAAGCGCATCTGCGACGCCGAGTTCCGCGAGGGGGCGGTGCGGATGGTGACGGAGACCGGGAAGCCGATTCCGGAGGTGGCCGAGGATCTGGCCCCCATTCCGGGACGCTGCGCAGCTGGGTGAAGTAGCTGGGGCGGACCCGGCCGTGGCGGTGCGGGGTGATCAGCAGCTGCAAGGCCGAGGAGGGCGTACCGCACCGCGTCGCCTGTCGGGCTCCGGGGGTGTCGGAGTCGTGGTACTACAAGTGGCGTCACCGGCCGCCGACCGAGCGGGAGATGCGCCGACAGCACCTGGCGGAGGAGATCGAGGAGATCTTCCGCGACTCCGGGGGCACCTACGGCTCGCCGAAGGTGTTCATCGAACTGGTGCGCCGGGGCTGGCGGGTGTCGGTGAACACCGTCGCGAAGCTGATGGCCGAGCTCGGGCCGGCGGGCCGGAAGGTCAAGCGCCGCCGGTTGCTGACCAGGCCGGGCAGGCGGCCGGCCGCCCCGGACTTCGTCCGTGGGGACTTCACCACCGCGGAACCGGATCTCGTCTGAGTGGGTGACATGACCGAGATCGACACCGGCGAGGGCAAGCTCTGCCTGGCAACGGTGGAAGAGCGACCTGGAGGCCCTGGCGGGCGCGGCGGGCCCCGGGGTCGGCTGAATGGACCCGTCCGCCTTGCCCCCGCTCCGGAATCACGAGGCAAGGCGGACGTCCGGACACACCCGGGCGGGGAGGGCCGGTGGGCCGGTCCGGCTGGCGTCCGGTGCAGCCGGGCCGCCCCGCGGGCGGGGTTCCCCTCAGCGGTCGCCGCTGTCTACGAGATCGACGGCGCCCACTGCGGCAGCCGCTCCGTTCGCTCCAGCCACTCCCCCGGTGGAGCTCCCGCCTTTCCGGCGGCCACCACTCCGCCGACGATCGCGCACGTGGTGTCCATGTCACCACCCACCCGGGCGGTGGTCCAGAACGCCTCCGGGTAGTCGCCGAGGGCGCGTGCGGCCGACCACAGCGCGAACGGCACCGTGTCGTGCGCCGTCGTACGCCGCCCGCAGCCGAGGACGGCCGCGACCGTGGTCGCGTCGCCGAAGTCGAGCATGTCCCGGGCCCGGCGCAGACCCGCCGCGACGGCGCTCTTCGGCACCAGCGCGATCACCCCGTCGAGCAGGGCCCCCGCGCTCGGCGGGCCCGCCGGGTCGGCGGCCAGGGCGGCCGCCGCGGCCACGGCCATCGCGCCGGCCACGGCTTCGCGATGCTGGTGCGTGGTGTACGCGGAGATCTCCGCCTGGTGGGTCGCCTGCTCGGGGTCGTCGGCGTACCAGGCGCCGAGCGGCGCGATCCGCATCGCCGCGCCGTTGCCCCACGACCCCTGCCCCTTGAAGAGCGCCGCCGCCAGCTCGCGCCAGTCGCCGCCCTCCCGGACGAGCCTGAGGAGGCGGCCCACCGCCGGCCCGTAGCCGCGGTCGAAGTCGTGGTGCTCGGCGAAGGAGCGGGCCAGCTCGTCCTGGTCGATGCGCTGGTGCGAAGCCAGCACGGACACCACCGAACAAGCCATCTCGGTGTCGTCCGTCCACTGCCACACGCCCGGCGGCAGCTCACGGCGCTTGAGGAGCGGATAGTTCGCAGGTACGAAGAACTGCGAGCCGAGCGCGTCCCCCACCGCGAGTCCACGCAGACAGGCGAGCGCGCGTTCCAGGCGCCCGAGCGGAGAGAAGTCAGAGGTCATCGCCCTGCCACTCTAACCGGTGACCCAGTACGGATCCGGGTCGCGCCAGCGGTCGAAGGGCCGGTCGAGCCGGTACCTGTCGTTCTCCTGCAGCAGGAGCATGCGCGTCTCGCCGTTCCCGGGGTTGGACAGCGACTCGAATTCCGCGACCGTCCAGTGGAACCAGCGCATGCAGAACAGCCGCATGGCGAGCCCGTGGGTCACCAGGAGCACGTTCGGCGGATGGTCGGGCTCCTCGAAGCTGCGGAACAGGCTCTCCAGGAAGCCGCCCACCCGGTCGTACACGTCGGCCCCGGACTCGCCCTGTGCGAAGCGGTAGAAGAAGTGCCCGTAGGCGTCCCGGTACGCCTTCTGCAGCCGTACGTCCTCGCGGTCCTGCCAGTTCCCCCAGTCCTGCTCGCGCAGCCTGGGCTCCTCGCGCACCCGGACGAGGTCGGGGTCGAGGTGGAAGGCGCGGAGCGTCTCATGGGTGCGGCGGTACGGGGAGACGTACACGCTGACGCGTTCCCTGCCGAAGAGCTCCCGCAGCCGCTTGCCCGTCTCCTCCGCCTGCCGCCATCCCCTCTCGGTGAGCGGCAGCGCGTGGTCGGGTTCGCGCTCGTACACGGAGTCATCGGCATTGCCCACCGACTCGCCGTGCCGGACAAGGACGATGCGCCGTGGTCGTGCCATGCCGAAACCCTAGATCGAGTGAGGGCCGAACGGGCACTCGAGGGTCTCCCATAAGGCGCAGGTCACACCGGGGCCACACCGAGAGGTCCGTCCGGTTTTCCAACCATCGACGTCCGGCCGTTCAGACCGTCCACGACGGCTCCAGATCCACGATGTCCCCGGTGAGCGCCGCGACATCCGCCTCCGTCTGCGCCCGCAACGCCAGCCGCTCCACGCGCTCCTCCCGGTACTTGCCGTGCTCCGCCGCCGACCGCCACATGGACAGGATCAGGAACTCATGGCCGGGCGCCTCGCCGAAGAGCCCGCGGATCATACCGGGTGAGCCCGCCATGGCCGGGTTCCAGACCTTCTCCTGCATCAGCGCGAAGTGCTCGACGCGCTCCTCGTGGATCCGGCAGTGCGCGACACGCACCACGTCGGCGTCGGTGAAGCGGGGCTCGAAGCCGGTCTTCACATCGAAGCGATGATCGAAGAGCCGGACCTGCTGGTCCTTGAACGTGCCCGCCTGCGCGGTGGCCAGCCGGTCGTGCGACCGTGCCATGAAAGAGTCGTAGAAGGCGCGGCTCTCCCAGAACCCGAAGATGTGCGCCACCCCGGGCCTGACCCGGCTGAAACCCCCGCCCTGTCCCCTGAAGCCCGGCTCCCCCAGAAGCCCCGCCCACTTTCGCTGCCCCCGTTCGAAACCGCGGCGGTCGACCACGGTGCAGCGAATCCACTTGACCAGCACCGCGCCATCGTAAGGCCAGCTTGCGTGGCGTTGGTCACGCTCCTGCGGAGTGCACCCGAGCGAGCGCCCCCGCGCGCGGGGCACAATGGACAACTGGCCCTCTTGGAACGGGAGTTCCCACACGGGCACATGGCAACGGGGAGGGGATGGGAGATGAGCGGTCTCAACAAGGGCATCCGCAAGGTCGAACTGGCGGTGAAGTGGGACCCGAGTCCCTCCGGACAGCCGCCCACCGACCTCGACATAGTGGCCGCGACCTACCTGGCGGATGATCCCTATGGGGTCCCCGCCTATGTGGTGCACTTCGACAGCCGCTCTCCGGACGGCACGATCTACCTCAACCGCGACAGCCTCGACGGCAAGGGCTTCGGCTGGGACGAGGTCATGACCGTGGAGCTGTACCGGCTCGACGACCGGTACGCGCGCGTGGTGGTCGGCGTCGCCATCCAGCAGCGCGTCGGCCGCAGGACGTTCGTGGGAGTGCTGAATCCGGCACTGCGGATCCGCGAGGGCTACGACGTCCTGGCGCAGGACGACTTCGGGGGCGTCCTCGGCGCCACGGCGGCGCGGGTGGCCGAGTTCGTGCGCGATTCCTCCGGGGAGTGGACGTTCCACCCGGGCGTCCATGGCTTCGACACGGACCCGGAGGGCTTCGCCCGCGTCATGGGCAGTCCCGTCCCCTAGGGTGCGCCCGCCCTCCTGGCCGGTGGACACCGCGCCAGGGGTGTCAACGCCGAAGGGCGGCACGACCACCGGTCGTGCCGCCCTTCGGGTGTCGGTCAGCTGCAGCCGCTCGTCGAGCCGCAGCCCTCGCAGATGTAGCAGGAGCCCGCCCGCTGCATCTTCGTACCGCAGGAGAAGCACAGCGGCGCGTCGGCCTGGATGCCCAGCTGCATCTCCACCAGCTCGGCGCTGGTGTGCGCCTGCTGCGGGGCCGGCTTGGCCGCCGCGGTCTCCGTCCGGGGTGCGGCGACCGCCTTCAGCTCCTGGGTGCGCGGCGCCGACTGGGCCAGGCCCTCGACGTCGACCTCCTCGTCGTCGATCGGCTCGTAGGAGCCGGTCTCCAGGTGGCGCTGACGCTCCTCGGCGGAGTGGATGCCGAGCGCGGAGCGCGTCTCGAAGGGCAGGAAGTCCAGCGCCAGGCGGCGGAAGATGTAGTCGACGATGGACTGTGCCATCCGCACGTCAGGGTCGTCCGTCATACCGGCCGGCTCGAAGCGCATGTTGGTGAACTTCGAGACGTACGTCTCCAGCGGCACGCCGTACTGCAGACCCACCGAGACGGCGATGGAGAAGGCGTCCATCATGCCCGCGAGGGTCGAGCCCTGCTTGGACATCTTCAGGAAGACCTCGCCGAGACCGTCGTCCGGGTAGGAGTTGGCGGTCATGTAGCCCTCGGCGCCGCCGACGGTGAAGGAGGTGGTGATGCCGGGACGACCCTTCGGGAGGCGCTTGCGGACCGGGCGGTACTCGACCACCTTCTCGACCCTGGCCTCCACGGCGGGCTGCTCGGCCTTCTCCTCCGCGGACTCCTTCTTCTTGGCGGAGAGCGGCTGGCCGACCTTGCAGTTGTCACGGTAGATCGCGAGCGCCTTGATGCCCAGCTTCCAGGCCTCGAAGTAGATCTCCTCGACCTCCTCGACGGTCGCCGACTCCGGCATGTTGACCGTCTTGGAGATGGCGCCCGAGATCCACGGCTGGATCGCGGCCATCATGCGGACGTGGCCCATCGGGGAGATGGCGCGCTCGCCCATGGCGCAGTCGAAGACCTCGTAGTGCTCGGGCTTGAGGCCCGGCGCGTCGATCACATTGCCGTGCTCGGCGATGTGGGCGACGATCGCCTCGATCTGCTCCTCCTGGTAGCCGAGGCGGCGCAGCGCCTGCGGCACGGTGCCGTTGACGATCTGCATCGAGCCGCCGCCGACCAGCTTCTTGAACTTGACCAGCGCCAGGTCCGGCTCGACACCGGTGGTGTCGCAGCCCATGGCGAGACCGATGGTGCCGGTCGGGGCGAGGACGGACGCCTGGGAGTTGCGGAATCCGTTCTTCTCGCCGACGCGGAGCACGTCCTGCCAGGCCTCGGTGGCCGCGGCCCACACCGGGGTGTCCAGGTCGTCCATGCGGACGGCGGCGGCGTTGGCGTCGGAGTGCTGCTTCATGACGCGCAGGTGCGCCTGCTCGTTGCGGGCGTAGCCGTCGTACGGGCCGACGACCGCGGCGAGCTCGGCGGAGCGGCGGTAGGCGGTGCCGGTCATCAGGGAGGTGATGGCACCGGCGAGGGCGCGCCCGCCGTTGGAGTCGTAGGCGTGGCCGGTCGCCATGAGCAGCGCGCCGAGGTTGGCGTAGCCGATGCCGAGCTGGCGGAAGGCGCGGGTGTTCTCGCCGATCTTCTGGGTCGGGAAGTCCGCGAAGCAGATCGAGATGTCCATCGCGGTGATGACCAGCTCGACGACCTTCGAGAAGCGCTCGACGTCGAAGGACTGGTTGCCCTTGCCGTCGTCCTTGAGGAACTTCATCAGGTTCAGCGAGGCGAGGTTGCAGGACGTGTTGTCCAGGTGCATGTACTCGCTGCAGGGGTTGGAGCCGTTGATGCGGCCGGACTCCGGACACGTGTGCCAGTGGTTGATCGTGTCGTCGTACTGGATGCCCGGGTCGGCGCAGGCCCAGGCGGCCTCGGCCATCCTGCGGAAGAGGGCCCTGGCGTCGACCTCCTCGATGACCTCTCCGGTCATGCGGGCGCGCAGACCGAACTTCTCGCCGTTCTCGACGGCCTTCATGAAGGTGTCGTTGACACGGACCGAGTTGTTGGCGTTCTGGTACTGGACGGAGGTGATGTCCTCGCCGCCGAGGTCCATGTCGAAGCCCGCGTCGCGCAGCGCGCGGATCTTCTCCTCTTCCTTCACCTTGGTCTCGATGAAGTCCTCGACGTCCGGGTGGTCGACGTCCAGGATGACCATCTTGGCGGCTCGGCGGGTGGCACCGCCCGACTTGATCGTTCCTGCGGAGGCGTCGGCGCCGCGCATGAACGACACCGGGCCGGAGGCGTTGCCGCCGGAGGAGAGCAACTCCTTCGAGGAGCGGATGCGGGAGAGGTTCAGGCCGGCGCCGGAGCCGCCCTTGAAGATCATGCCCTCTTCCTTGTACCAGTCGAGGATCGACTCCATGGAGTCGTCGACGGACAGGATGAAACAGGCGGAGACCTGCTGGGGCTGGGGCGTGCCGACGTTGAACCAGACCGGGCTGTTGAAGCTGAAGATCTGGTGCAGGAGGGCGTACGCCAGTTCGTGCTCGAAGATCTCCGCGTCGGCGGGCGAGGCGAAGTACTTGTGGTCCTCACCGGCCTTGCGGTAGGTCTTCACGATGCGGTCGATCAGCTGCCTGAGGCTGGTCTCGCGCTGGGGGGTGCCGACGGCACCGCGGAAGTACTTGCTGGTGACGATGTTGACCGCGTTCACCGACCAGAACTCGGGGAACTCGACGCCACGCTGCTCGAAGTTGACCGAGCCGTCGCGCCAGTTGGTCATGACGACGTCACGGCGCGCCCACTCGACCTCGTCGTACGGGTGCACGCCCGGAGTCGTGTGGATGCGCTCGATGCGCAGCCCCTTGGTGGCCTTGGCGCCCTTCGCTCGGGAACCTCGTGCCGGACCGCTCGCCGTCTCTGTCATGCCGCCTCCCTGTATCGGGCAAAAACGCCCTGAAGTGCCCTTTTCTTCCCATGGCACGGTGTGGTGTCTGCTTGTCACGCGCGTCGCACGCGAGCGCGCGTGACGGGTCTGTGTGCGCCGCCGACGGGGCCGAACCGGGCCGGCCCACCCGTCAGTCGGCGGTGGCGGCGGGCACGAGGGCGTCGGCCGCCCCTCCGGACCCGCGGTCGGTTCCCTGCCGCTCCGCGTCAGGGAACTCGTGGTCGTCTTCGTCCACGGCGGCGCGCTCCCGCTGCTGCCTGAGTTCCGCGATGGCGGCCTCGAAGTCCTCCAACGAGTCGAACGCCCGGTAGACGGACGCGAACCGCAGATAGGCGACGAGGTCGAGCTCCTGCAGGGGGCCGAGTATGGCCAGACCCACGTCGTGGGTGGTCAGCTCGGCACTCCCGGTGGCTCGCACGGCCTCCTCGACCCGCTGGCCGAGCTGGGCGAGTGCGTCCTCGGTGACAGGCCGCCCCTGGCATGCCTTGCGCACGCCGTTGATGACCTTGGTACGGCTGAAGGGCTCGGTGACTCCGGACCGCTTGACGACCATCAGCGAACACGTCTCCACGGTCGTGAAACGACGGGAGCAGTCGGGGCACTGGCGGCGCCTGCGGATCGACGTGCCGTCGTCGGTCGTACGGCTGTCGACGACGCGACTGTCGGGGTGCCTGCAGAAGGGGCAGTGCATGGCTCCAACCCTCCTTTTCAGCACGACGCATGGACCTCATGGGCCTCACTGGCCCCACGAAGCAGCCCCCAGCATAGGCGATCTCAGTGACCGCGATGACCGGGGGACCACAACTTGTGGGTCACTACTGCAATCCAACCACTAGATGTAGCGATTGGCTCGTACATTCGGTGGCGACACGCGCGTCAAGGACGAAGAGGCATGTGCGACGCGGCCATACCCATTCGGGCCATGCGCGGATACGGTGGACGCCACATGGAGAAGCGGGACCGGTACACGGTCCGCGGCGTGCCGGATGGCAGACTGGGGGCGTCCACGACGGCCCACAAGGCCACCGCCCCGGCGGTGAAGAGTACAGCAATGGGCACTTTCGCCCCGCCCGCCCCCGGCTTCGGCAGCGCGGCCACCTCCGCGAAGAAGCGTCGGCCATACACCTGGACACCGGATCACGTCAGGCAATTCGCGGTTTTTCACTCGAACGTGTGTTTGGCGCAACCTTTCGAAAGCAACTACCGTTGTGCTGCACGGGAGACCATCGAGAGGGGCCGACGACGTGACCACCACCGCAGACAGTGCCGCCATCACTGCCCAGGACCGCCCCCAGGGCCGACTCGAGCCGGTGCATGCCATGAACGAAGCCACGAACCCCGAGGGGCCCAAGAGGTCCCTGCCCGGCCGACCTCCGGGGATCCGGGCGGACAGCTCCGGGCTGACCGAGCGGCAGCGCCGGGTGATCGAGGTCATCCGGGACTCCGTGCAGCGGCGCGGCTACCCACCGTCGATGCGGGAGATCGGCCAGGCCGTCGGCCTCTCCAGCACCTCCTCGGTCGCACACCAGCTGATGGCGCTGGAGCGCAAGGGTTTCCTGCGCCGTGACCCGCACCGTCCCCGCGCGTACGAGGTGCGCGGCTCCGACCAGGCGTCCTCCGTGCAGCCCACCGACACCGCGGGCAAGCCCGCCGCGTCGTACGTCCCGCTGGTCGGCCGGATCGCGGCAGGCGGCCCCATCCTCGCCGAGGAGTCGGTCGAGGACGTCTTCCCGCTCCCGAGGCAGCTCGTCGGCGACGGTGAGCTCTTCGTCCTGAAGGTCGTCGGCGACTCCATGATCGAGGCCGCGATCTGCGACGGCGACTGGGTCACGGTCCGCCGCCAGCCGGTCGCGGAGAACGGTGACATCGTCGCCGCGATGCTCGACGGCGAGGCCACCGTGAAGCGCTTCAAGCGTGAGGACGGCCACGTCTGGCTGCTTCCGCACAACTCCGCGTACCAGCCGATCCCGGGTGACGAGGCGACGATCCTCGGCAAGGTGGTGGCCGTACTGCGGCGGGTGTGACCCTCCGCTGCGGGCGCACGGACGCCCGCCCCTGATCCGGGCCCCGGGACCCCTGCGCCGGTTCCGGGGCCCCATGCTGTCCGCGGCCGCGCACTGCGGGCCTGCGACCGCATCGGCACACGGTGGCGCAGGTGGACGGAGACGGAGCTACGCTCCCCGGGCCTTCGCCGCCGCGTCGATCGCCGCCAGGGACTTCCGGACCTGGTTGCGGTCCGTCGTGTACCAGAAGTCGGGCAGAGAGGCCTTCAGATAGCCGCCGTAGCGAGCGGTGGCGAGCCGCTGGTCCAGTACCGCGACCACACCTCGGTCCCCGGTCGCCCTTACGAGCCGGCCGGCGCCCTGGGCCATCAACAGCGCCGCGTGCGTGGCCGCGACGGCCATGAAGCCGTTGCCGCCCGCCTCCTCGACGGCCTTCTGGCGGGCGCTCATCAGCGGGTCGTCGGGGCGCGGGAAGGGGATCTTGTCCATGACGACCAGCTGGCAGCTGGCCCCGGGGACGTCGACGCCCTGCCAGAGCGACAGTGTGCCGAAGAGGCAGGTCCTCGGGTCCGCTGCGAAGTTCTTGATCAGCTCGCCGAGGGTCTCCTCGCCCTGGAGCAGGATCGGGAACTCGGGGATACGGGCGCGCAGCTCCTCCGCGGCGAGCTGGGCGGCCCGCATCGACGAGAACAGGCCCAGGGTGCGGCCGCCGGCCGCCTGGATCAGCTCCGTCAGCTCGTCCAGCATGTCCGCGCGGTCGCCGTCCCGCACGGGGCGTGACAGATGCTTCGCGACATACAGGATGCCCTGCTTCGGGTAGTCGAAAGGGGAGCCGACGTCCACCCCCTTCCACTGGGGCACGTCGTCGCCCTCCGTGCCCTCGGGGAGGAGGCCCAGGGACGCCCCGACGCCGTTGAAGTCGCCACCCAGCTTCAGCGTGGCGGAGGTGAGGACGACCGAACGGTCGGCGAACAGCTTCTCCCTCAGCAGCCCCGACACCGACATGGGGGCGACGCGCAGCGACGCACCACCGTATCGATATGCGGCTCCGCCGCGGGGCTCGTGACGCTCGTACCAGACGACGTCCCACTCGGAGCCGTTGGTGATCCGTTCCGCCACGTCGTGCACGCTCTCCACGGAGGCCAGCGCCTGCTTGCGGACCGCGTCCTCGTCCTGGACCGACTTGTCGCGGGTCGCGCCGATCGCGGAGATGACTGTGCGACAGGCGTCGCGCAGCGCCATCAACGCGTAGGCGAGGTCCTCCGGGATCTCCTCCAGACGGCCGGGCAGGGCCAGCTCCATCAGCCGCTCGAAACCCTCGGCTGCCGTCTGGAGCTGGTCGGCGGCCTTCTCGTTGACGAGTTTCGCCGCGCGGCGCACCGCACGGTTGACCTGGCCGGGGGTGAGCTCGCCGGTGGCGACGCCGGTGACCCGGGAGACCAGCTCGTGGGCCTCGTCGACGATCAGCACCTCGTGTTGTGGGAGGACCGGGGCGCCCTCGATGGCGTCGATCGCGAGCAGTGCGTGGTTGGTGACGACGACCTCGGCGAGCTTCGCCCGCTCGCGGGCCGTCTCGGCGAAGCACTCGGCGCCGTACGCGCACTTCGAGGCGCCCAGGCATTCCCGGGACGACACCGACACCTGGGCCCAGGCGCGGTCGGAGACACCCGGGGTGAGGTCGTCGCGGTCGCCGCTCTCCGTCTCCTCGGACCAGTCGCGCAGCCGCAGCAGGTCCTGGCCCAGCTTGCTGGTCGGCGCGGCGGCCTCGAACTGGTCGAAGAGGCCGTCCTCCTCGTCCTGCGGCATCCCCTCGTGCAGGCGGTGCAGACACAGGTAGTTCGACCGGCCCTTGAGCATGGCGAACTCCGGGCGGCGGCGCAGGAGCGGGTGCAGCGCCTCCACCGTGCGCGGCAGGTCGCGCTCGACCAGCTGCCGCTGCAGCGCCAGAGTGGCGGTGGCCACGACCACGCGCTCCCCGTGCGCGAGCGCGGGCACCAGATAGCCCAGGGACTTTCCGGTGCCGGTGCCGGCCTGGACCAGCAGATGGGAGCCGTCGTCGATCGCCTCAGCGACGGCCTGGGCCATGGCCACCTGGCCGGGGCGCTCCGTGCCGCCGACTGCTGTGACGGCTGCGTGGAGGAGTTCGGGGAGTGCGGGCTTTGTCATAGCGCGACCACCCTACGGCGCCGCACTGACAAACGGGGGCTCCTTCCCCTCGGCGCACGGGAGGCTCACGAGTGGTGCGGGGGTGCGCCGACACACGATCTCGGGCGCGATCCCTCCGACGGGGAACCTGGGCGACGGCAGCACCGTTACACAGAGTGACTCAACTGGTGCAGGGCGCTAGAGCAGACGGCGCAGGGCCCGGTCTCGGACCATCAGGGCGGCCCGCTTGTCGGGCAGGTCGACCTCGGCGGAGAACCGGAAGCCGGCGCTCAGGAACGCGGCGACGGAGGGGGTGTTGCGCAGGTCGGGTTCGGCGACGACGCGCGTGCAGGCAAGGCGCCGGTCGAGGATGAGGTCGGAGACGCAGCGGAGCAGTGCGGAGCCGAGGCCGCGCCCGCGGTCGGCGACACCGCCGATGAGGAGGTGGATTCCGGTGTCGTGGGGACGGGCCGGGTAGTTGCGGGCCAGCGGGTCGAGGTCCGCGCGGTAGATCTCCCAGTAGCTCATGGGGGTGCCGTCCAGCACGCCGAGGCAGGGCACGCTGCGTCCGTCACCGGCGAGTTGGGCGCGCAGGTGCCGCTCGGTGACCGAGGCGTCTCCGGCGAGTTCCCAGAAGACCGCCACGGCGGGGTCGTTCATCCAGCGTGCGATCAGCGGGAGATCGCGGCCGAGGTGGACCGGCACGAGCTGGAACACCCCGACGGGGGTGGTCGTGGCGCCCCAGTCGGAGACGTGGTCGAGGAGGTCGTCGTCGGGCAGGAGGGCCGACAGGCCCGGCTGGTCCTGGACGCGGAGCGCCAGGAACTCACCGGGCAGCCGAAGATCGAGGGTTTCCTCGCCGTCGGCGCCGGAGTTCGGACCGGTGTCGGTGCTCGCGTCGGTGGGGGGCACGGCGACGCTCCTCTCAGAAGACGGGACGGGTCGTGTGCCTCGGGGATGAAGGCGGTCGATGGCGGCCGGGTCAGAGACGCAGGGGGTTGGTGATGGTGACGTAGACGGACTGCGTGTCGACCGGTCCTACGAGTTCGTCCAGGCCGTGCAGCCGGGTCAGCAGATTGGCCTTGCACCGCAGGACGGGTGAGTCGAGCAGGCGGGCCGGCAGGGGCGTGCGCAGCCGGTCGGGGCCGGTGGCGGTGTCGGAGAGGAAGCGGCGGAAGGCGGCGAGCAGTACCCGCTCGTCGGCGAGGTGCTGGGAGCCGAACGCTCCGATGAGACCGAGCACGTTGTTGACACCGAGGTAGTAGGCGAAGCGTTCGTCGGTGACCTCGTCGGAGACGAACGTGTCGCTGTTCTCGCCGATACCGGGCAGCCGTGCGTCGAGTTCGGCGCGGCGGGATACACGGAAGTAGTAACCCTGGTTGTCGCGGTAGCGTCCGCCCGCGGGCCAGCCCTCGGCGTCCAGCAGAAGCACGGTGTTCTGCTGGTGTGCCTCCAGGGCGATGCCTGTCTCGCCGTCCAGCCAGAGCACCGGGCGCACCACATGGTGGAGATAGCGCAGGAACCACTCGGTGGCGACGGCCCCGCGCGAGCGTCCGGTGCGCCCGGCGAGGCGGGTGACGACCTCGGCGAGCCGGGAGCGCAGGGCGGGGCTCTGCTGTCCGTCGGGACACGGGCGGGGCCTGGGCGAGACGAGTCCGGCGACACAGGAGGCGTCGTCCGCCGGGGCGAACGGGTTGTGGCGGATCACCACGTCGAGTCCGGCCACGGCGTTGCCGGCCTGGTCGTCGACGGCCACCCAGGCCGGGTCGCGGACGATGTCGAAGCCCGGGTGCGCCGTGCGCCACTGCCTGCCGAGGCCGCCGCGCAGCAGACGATGCACCTCGACACCCCGGTGGAGCTCCTTGCGGAGGTTCTCGCGCCGGGAGTTGGTGATGCGCAGGCCCAGCGACAGCTTGAGCATCGCGGGCGCGAGCGAGCGGTGGACCGTGCGGACGGAGGAGGTGGGGTGCCAGAGTGCGCCGTGGGGGCCGAGGTCCCGGAGCAGGCCGGCGTCCAGCAGGGCTGCCGCCTCGGGGCGGTGCCGGATCTCGCGCGCCTGCCAGGGGTGCAGCGGCAGCGCGGTGAAGCCGGCGGGCAGCGGGAGGTCCGGGCCGGCGAGCCGTTCGGTGAGCCGGTCGGCGGGCACGGGCCGGCCGCCTTCCGTCCAGGCCGAGTCGGCCGCGCACACCGAGGGCGCGACCGCGAACCAGTGCAGCGGGAAGGAGCCGCGCAGCTCCGGTGAGTAGAGCCGCGCCTCGGTGTCCGAAAGGTCCTCGCGGCTCTTGGCCGTGGGGTGCAGTGGATGTCCGAGCAGCAGCGCCTGTTCGGCGGAGAGGAAGAGGTCCGCTCCGTCCTCGGGACGCCGGCGGCGATCGGTCAGGAAGGTGGCGGTGCGGCGTACGGAGTCGGCGACGCGGGCCAGCAGGTCGGTGACGTGGGGTGGCAGGGCACCGGGCTCCGGGCACGGTGCGGCCGCGGCCGGCGCCGTCTCACGTGCCAGCAGTGCCGCCACCGTCACCGCGTCCACCGGCGGGGTCTGCTCCGGAGCGCCGGCCAGGCGGGGCAGGCCGAAGCGGTGCCAACCGGTCGGGGACCAGTGACGGACGGGGACGAGAAGGGCCGTACCGCTCGCGGGGAGCGGAATGCGCAGAGTGCCGTCGGCGGGAGCGGCGAGGTCGTTCTCGCGGACCCAGCAGCGCAGCAGGTTCTCCGCGGTCGCGGCCTGGGCCGCTGTGTGCGGGTCGGGGTGGGCCAGAGGGTCGGCGGTGCCGCCGTGCGCGTGGTCGGCCTCCGGTGACGTCGCCTGCTGCGAGGGCAGCAGGCCGGGTCCCGGTGCGGACACGGTTGCCCGCCCGCGGCCGGTGGCCTGCGTGGCGGCACGACGGTCGCCGTCACGGGCGGAGTAGTCGCCGTCACGGGCGGAGTAGTCGCCGTCACGGGTGGGGGTGGCGTTCAAAGGCGGTACCTCATGAGGCCGTTCCGGCTCGTACGGCGGCGGGCCGGACGATGCGGGTGTGGGCGGGTGCGGTGTGGGCGGGCGCGGTGTGGGCGGGCGCGGGGCCGGTGGTCCTGGGTGCCGGTGACGGTCGTACGGGGACCGACCGGGGTCGTACCGGGCCAACGCCGTCCTCGTGCCCGGGCCGGGGACCAGGCGGACCGGGCGGCTCACGGATGAGCCATCGGCCCTCCGGCCACCGCCGCCACGGCGTCCGCGAGCCGGTCCAGGACCGCGTCCGTCTGCTCGTCACTGATTGTCAGCGGTGGCAGCAGCCGGATCACGCTGGCGTGCCGCCCGCCCAGCTCCACGATCAGACCGCGCCTCAGGCACTCCCGCTGCACGGCGACGGCCAGCGAGGGCGCGGCGGGGCGCGGTCCGGTGCCCTCGAGGGGGGATGGCGGGGAGTCCGGGTACGCCGGATCGGATGCGGACTCGGGGTTCACCAGTTCGATGCCGATCATCAGCCCCCGGCCGCGCACGTCCCCCACGCACGGGAATTCGGCGGCGAGGCGGCGGAGGCAGTCCAGCATGCGGGCACCGAGCGCGTCCGCGCGCTCGGCGAGGCGGTTCTCACGGACGTAGGCGAGGGTCGCGGTGCCGGCCGCCATGGCGAGCTGGTTGCCGCGGAACGTTCCGGCGTGGGCGCCGGGCTTCCACACGTCGAGGTCGTCGCGGTAGACGACGACGGCGAGCGGCAGGCTGCCGCCGATCGCCTTGGACAGGACCATCACATCGGGCACCACCCCGCTGTGTTCGACCGCCCAGAAGCGTCCGGTGCGGCCCACGCCCGTCTGTACCTCGTCCGCGACCAGCGGGATGGCCCGGGCCTCGGTGATCCGCCGCATACGGCGCAGCCACGCGTCCGGCGCCGGGTGCACCCCGCCCTCGCCCTGGACCGGTTCGAGGATCATCCCGGCGGGCAGCGGCACCCCCGACTTGGTGTCGTCCAGGAGGGACTCCGTCCAGCGCGCGGAGAGTTCGGCGCCGCGCTCGCCGCCGACCCCGAACGGGCAGCGGTAGTCCTGGGGGAACGGCAGACGGGTGACACGGACGTCGCCCGCGCCCCCGGACGCCTCGAGCGCCCCCGCGGTCATGCCGTGGTAGGCGCCGGTGAAGGCGAGGATGCCCCGTCGTCCGGTGGCGGTGCGCACCAGTTTCAGTGCCGCCTCGACGGCGTCCGTCCCGGCTGGTCCGCAGAACTGCACACGTGCGCGATCGGCCAGGGCGGGCGGCAGGGTGCGGAACAGCTCCGTGGTGAAGGCGTCCTTCACGGGTGTGGCCAGGTCCAGGACGTGGAGCGGCGCACCGGAGTCCAGGACCTTCCGGATCGCTTCCAGGACCACCGGGTGGTTGTGGCCGAGGGCCAGCGTGCCCGCGCCGGAGAGGCAGTCCAGATAGCGGCGCCCGTCGGCGCCCTCGATGGTGAGCCCGCGCGCCCGCACCGGCACGATCGGAAGGGCGCGCGCGTACGTTCGCGCCGCGGACTCACGCGCCGACTGCCGCCGCAGAATGCCTTCGTGCGCCCCGCGCACACGCTCGGTTCCGTCAGCCCCCTCACGCCCCTTCTCGGCTCCCGCGCGCCCCTTGGACGCGCCCTCCACCGGCACCACCGCAGTCTCCGTCACGGTCACGACGTCAGTTCCTCCCGCTGCTCAGAGGCGATGGCCGAGGGCTGGAGCCGGGACGGCAGGCCCCACACCTACCAACGACCCGAGGAGCGCGGGGAAGCGGGCGGGCGGAAGATCTTTGCGTTGGCCGCCGCCGTGACGCAACCGTTGCGGTTCCGTGGGAGCTCCCGCACAGCGAACGCATAGTCTGTGATGCCGTTCGGCGGAAGCCCGTGATCATCCGTTGCCCACCGTCGTCCTCGGCGGTACGTCACTTTCCGACGCCGTTGTCTCCAGGGGGAGTTCCACCATGCGACCGATACGACCGCTCTTCGCCGTCCGCTCGAAAGGCGGTGCGCACCGCAGAACCTCCCCCGTGCCGGCTGCGGTCGGTCTCGCGACGGCGCTGGCGCTGACGGTGACCGCGTGCGACTCGGGCGGCAGCAGCGACACGAACGCGGGGGCGAGCGCGTCCGCGTCCACCTCCGCTGACGGCAAGATCAAGATCCCGGACGACATCAGGCAGAAGCTCAAGCGGCATGGGATCGACATCGACAAGTGGAAGCACGGCGCCTGGAAGAACTGGAACAAGGACGACTGGCTGCGCGAGGCCGACGATTTCATCAACCCGATCATCAAGGGCCTGTGGAACCCGGACCGGATGCGCAGGGCCAACGACCCGGCCAAGAAGGTCGGCGCGGGCGACCTCTCGGGTGACCAGGGCGTCACCGACCCCACCCCGGCACCGGTGAAGGCGCAGGCGGTGCCGGCCGCGTACCACGACAACGCTCCCCCGGCGGGGAAGGTGTTCTTCGACTCCCCCAAGGGCACGATGGTCTGTTCGGGAACCGTGGTGGAGGACCCGGCGCACCCGGGAAAGTCCAACCTCGTGTGGACGGCGGGCCACTGTGTGCACGCGGGCAGGGACGGCGGCTGGTACCGCAACATCGCCTTCGTACCCGCGTACAACAACTCCGGGCTGGCAGCGGCAGAGCTGCGGAACGCGACGCGGCAGGAGGTCGCCCCGTTCGGAGTCTGGTGGGGTGACTGGGCGCGAACCTCCCAGCAGTGGATCGAACAGGGCGGCGAGACGGGTGGCCGGGGCGCGTCGTACGACTTCGCCGTCATCCATGTGACGCCGGAGCAGGGCAACGGAGGCAAGTCCCTGGAGGAGACCGTCGGTTCGGCGCTCCCGGTGAACTTCGACGCGCCGGCCGTTCCGAAGGTCGGCAGCATCACCGTGACCGGCTATCCGGCCGCGCCCCCGTACGACGGCCAGAAGCTGTACCGCTGCCAGGACAAGCCGGGCCGGCTGTCGCTCGCACGGACGGACCCGACGATGTACCGCATCGGCTGCACCATGACGGGCGGTGCGTCCGGCGGCGGGTGGGTGGAGACGGGTGCCGACGGCAAGCCCGCCCTGGTCTCCAACACCTCGATCGGCCCGGTGACATCGGGCTGGCTGGCCGGTCCGCGGCTGGGAGCGGTGGCCAAGGGCGTCTACGAGGGGGTCAGCAGGAAGTTCGCGCACCCGTGAGGCGCCGCGCCGTCCTTCGGCCCCGAACACCCGTGAAGGCGCGAAGCCCGCTCCCTGTCGCAGGAAGCGGGCTTCGACACTTCGCGCCACGGGGCGCGGTGGATCAGAGCGCGGAAGCCGGCGTGTACGGCGCCAGTTCCGCCGCCAGTTCCTCGTGCACCCGGGCCTTGAGCACGGTGCCCTCCGGGGTGTGCTCCTCGGAGATCACCTCACCCTCGGAGTGGGCGCGCGCGACCAATCGGCCGTGGGTGTAGGGCACCAGGGCCTCGATCTCCACCGACGGCCTCGGCAGCTCGTCGTCGATGAGTGCCAGCAATTCCTCGATGCCCTGGCCGGTGCGGGCCGAGACCGCGAGGGCGCGCTTCTCGATCCGCAGCAGTCGCTGGAGCACCAGCGGGTCCGCCGCGTCCGCCTTGTTGATGACGACGATCTCGGGTACGTCGGTGGCGCCGACGTCCGTGATCACCTCGCGCACGGCGGCCAGCTGCTCCTCCGGGTTCGGGTGCGAACCGTCGACCACGTGCAGGATCAGGTCGGAGTCGCCGACCTCCTCCATCGTGGAGCGGAACGCCTCGACCAGGTGGTGCGGCAGGTGCCGCACAAAACCGACGGTGTCCGCCAGCGTGTACAGCCGCCCGCTCGGGGTCTGGGCCCGGCGCACGGTCGGGTCGAGGGTCGCGAACAGCGCGTTCTCGACCAGGACGCCCGCGCCGGTGAGGCGGTTGAGCAGGGACGACTTGCCGGCGTTGGTGTAGCCCGCGATGGCGACCGAGGGCACCTTGTGGCGCCTGCGCTCCTGGCGCTTGATCTCGCGACCGGTCTTCATCTCCGCGATCTCCCGGCGCATCTTCGCCATCTTCTCGCGGATCCGCCGACGGTCCGTCTCGATCTTGGTCTCACCGGGGCCACGGGTCGCGAGGCCGCCGCTGCCGCCGCCCATCTGCCTCGACAGCGACTGGCCCCAGCCGCGGAGCCTCGGCAGCATGTACTGCATCTGGGCCAGTGCGACCTGTGCCTTGCCCTCGCGGGACTTCGCGTGCTGGGCGAAGATGTCGAGGATCAGCGCCGTACGGTCGATGACCTTGACCTTGACGACGTCCTCGAGATGGATCAGCTGGGCCGGGCTCAGCTCACCGTCGCAGATGACGGTGTCGGCGCCCGTCTCGAGGACGACGTCGCGCAGCTCGGTTGCCTTGCCGGAGCCGATGTAGGTGGCCGCATCGGGCGTGTCGCGGCGCTGGGTCACGCCGTCGAGCACCAGCGCGCCCGCGGTCTCGGCGAGGGCTGCCAGCTCGGCGAGGGAGTTCTCCGCGTCCTGCACGGTCCCCGACGTCCACACCCCGACGAGCACGACGCGCTCCAGGCGCAGCTGCCGGTACTCGACCTCGGTGACGTCCTCGAGCTCGGTGGAAAGGCCCGCTACACGGCGCAGAGCCGCGCGCTCGGAGCGGTCGAACTGGTCGCCGTCCCGCTCTCCGTCGAACTCGTGGCTCCAGGCGACGTCCTCTTCCATCAGGGCATCGGCCCGAAGACCTTCGGGGTAGGCGTGCGCAAGGCGCTTGGCGTCCTGGGAAGGGGAAGAAGAGGAGGTCATTGGGTCCTTACGTCGATTGATCCGATGGCGATGACGGGGTGCCGGCCCCATGGGCCTGTCACAGGACTCGTCACCGGTGACAACGCTCGGGTGCCCCGGAAGATTCCCGGTCACCCGCCCCGGAGGGCCGCGCCGCCGACCTGATGATGGTCCCACGGCACGGCCGGTCCCGTCATCCGAGTTGTTCGGCGCCTTTGCCGTCGACGGGGTCGGTCTTCCAGTCCGGGTGGCCCGGCATCGGCGGGGTCTTCTCGCTGTGGAGCCAGCCCCTGAAGAAGGCGCCGAGGTCGCGTCCGGCGGTGGCGGACGCCAGGCGCTCGAAGTCGGCCGTGGTCGCCGTGGAGTCGTGGTGCAGGGCCACCCAGGCCCGCTCCAGGCGCTGGAAGGCGGTGGCGCCGATCTCCTGGCGCAGGGCGTAGAGCACCAGGGCGGCTCCGTCGTAGACGTTGGGCCGGAAGATGCCGATCTTGTGGCCGGGCTTCGGGGCCTTGGGCGCGGCGGGCGGTCCGCCCGAGGCGCGCCAGCGGTCGGAGAGGGTGTACGCCGCCTTCATGCGCTGCTGAAGGGACCGGTGCGCCGTCTCGTCCGCGTAGAGGGCCTCGTACCAGGTGGCATGTCCCTCGTTGAGCCACAGGTCGGACCAGGCGCGCGGGCTGACGCTGTCGCCGAACCACTGGTGGGACAGCTCATGCACCATGATCGACTCGACGTACCACTTGGGGTAGGCGGGTTCCGTGAACACGTGTTCCTCGAAGAGGGAGAGGGTCTGCGTCTCGAGTTCGAACCCGGTGTCGGCCTGGGCGATCAGCACCCCGTAGGTCTCGAAGGGGTACAGACCGACCTTCTTCTCCAGCCATGCGATCTGGTCGGGTGTCTTCTTCAGCCAGGGTTCGAGTTTCGCCCGGTCCTTGGCCGGAACCACGTCGCGAAGGGGAAGACCGTGGGGTCCCTTGCGGTGCAGAACGGCGGTGCGGCCGATGGACACCTGGGCGAGTTCCGTGGCCATGGGGTGTTCGGTGCGGTAGGTACGGGTGGTGGTCCCCCCGCTGCGCCGGGTGCTCACCGGGACTCCGTTCGCCACGGCCGTGTAGTCGTCCGGCGTGGTCACGTGAAGGGTGAACATCGCCTTGTCGGAGGGGTGGTCGTTGCACGGGAAGACCAGGTGGGCGACGTCGGCCTGATTGGCCATGGCGAGCCCGTCGCCGGTGCGTACCCAGCCGCCCTGCCGGTCCTTGCCGGAGACGGGGTCGCTGGTGTGCCGCACCGTGATGCGCAGCAGGCGGCCCTTGGGGAGCGGGGCATCAGGTGTGATCACCAGATCCTCCCCCGCGAAGGTGAAGTCCGCGGGCGTGCCGTTGACGTCGACGGACGCGACCGTGCCGTGCGCGAAGTCCAGGTTGACGCGCTCCAGTCGCTGGGTGGTGCGGGCGTCGATGGTGGTCACGGCGGCGAGCGGCTTGCGGTTGTCGCCGGTGTAGGTGAAGGACAGGTCATAGGCCCGGACGTCGTATCCGGGGTTGCCGAGCGTGGGGTAGAGCCGGTCACCGATGCCGAGGGGAACGGCGGGCGAGGGGGCGTTCGCGGCGATCAGACAGCCGGAGACGGCACAGGCGAGGAGGGCCGCCTGTGCACGGTGGACACGTGCTGTGACGGAACGAAGGCTGAGCGGCATGGACCACCGCTATCAGCGCGCACCCTCCGCACGTGCCCGACGCGCATCGGCCCCACTCGAACGGGTTCAGCCGGGGGGAGGGCCGACCGGGCGGGGGCCGCATGGCCGTCCGGAGGCGGCCCGTCCGGAGGCGCCGGTCGCCGGGGACGGCCGGCGGGTCTTGCACGCGGGACGGCCGACGGGCCGTACGGGAGTCGGCCGACGGCCCGACGCCTCCCGTGACAGCCTCAGTGCACGGTCGTCGCCGGATGCCGGGCTCTGCTCACGTCGTACACCCCCGGGACGTTCCGCATCGCCCGCATCAGGGCCGGGAGATGGGTCGCGTCCGGGAGCTGGAGTGTGTACGTGTGGCGTACGCGCTGCTGGCTCGGGGGTTCGACCGTGGCCGAGACGATGGCGACGCCCTCCAGGGCGATGGCCTCGGTGAGGTCCGCCAGCAGGTGCGGACGGCCGAAGGACTCCGCGACGAGCGTGACCCGGCATTCGGTGGTGTCCCCCCAGCGCACGCCGACCTCCTTACGCCCGGCGCTCTTCATGCGCTCCACTCCGGCGCATTCGACGCGGTGCACGGTCACCACGCCCCCGCGCACGGCGAAGCCGGTGACCTCGTCCGGCGGCACGGGCGTACAGCAGCCCGCGAGGCGCACGGATGCGCCGGGCAGGTCCACGACGGCGTTGGCGGCCCGCAGGGCGGGCGCCTCCGGGGTGGGGCGCGCGGGCAGCGCGGGCGGGCGGGCGGCGCTGCCGAGCGCTGAGTCGTGCGTGGCACTGTCGTCGAGCGAGCCCCGGACGCCCGGCGCCGACGCGTCACCCGGTGTCTCGGCGGGCGCCGGATGCGCCGCCAGCCAGCGCTGGATCGCGATGCGCGCGGCCGGCGTGTGGGCGTGCTCCAACCATTCCCGGGACGGCTCCGAGGCGGGGTCCTGACCCATGAGGAGCTGCACGGTGTCGCCGTCCTTCAGAACCGTGCTCAGCGTCGCCAGCCGGCCGTTGACCCGGGCGCCGATACAGGCGTGCGCGTCCTCCCCGTACTGCGCGTAGGCCGCGTCCACGCAACTCGCGCCCTCGGGAAGCCCCATGGCGCCCCCGTCGGGGCGGAACACGGTGATCTCCCGGTCCTGGGCGAGGTCCTCGCGCAGCGACGACCAGAACATGTCGGTGTCCGGCGTCGCCTGCTGCCACTGAAGCAGCCGGGAGAGCCAGCCGGGCCGGGTGGGGTCGGCGCGCTCACCGTCGGCCGGATCGTCGGAGGCGGGGGCGTAGGGATTGCCGAGCGCGATCACTCCCGCCTCGGCGACCTTGTGCATCTGGTGGGTGCGGATGAGCACTTCGGCGACCTCGCCGTCCTCCCGCGCGACCGCCGTGTGCAGGGACTGGTACAGGTTGAACTTGGGGACGGCGATGAAGTCCTTGAACTCGGAGACCACCGGGGTCAGGCAGGTGTGCAGTTCGCCGAGGACCGCGTAGCAGTCGGCGTCCTCGTTCACGAGTACCAGCAGGCGCCCGAAGTCCGCTCCGCGCAGCCGGCCCCGCTTGCGGGAGACGCGGTGGACGGAGACGGAGTGGCGTGGCCGGATGAGGACTTCCGCCGGGATCCCGGCCTCGCGCAGCACCGTGCGCACCCGGTCGGCGGTCTCGGCGAGCGGATCGTCGCCGTGCGCCGCGTTCTCGGCGATCAGTTCCCTGGTGTGCTCGTACTCCTCGGGGTGCAGGACCGCGAACACGAGGTCCTCGAGTTCGGTCTTGAGCGCCTGCACGCCGAGGCGTTCGGCGAGCGGGATCAGCACGTCCCGGGTGACCTTCGCGATGCGTTCCTGTTTCTCCCGGCGCATCACGCCGAGAGTGCGCATGTTGTGCAGCCGGTCGGCGAGTTTGATCGACATGACGCGGACGTCGTTGCCGGCGGCGACGAGCATCTTGCGGAAGGTCTCGGGCTCGGCGGCCGCTCCGTAGTCGACCTTCTCCAGCTTGGTGACACCGTCGACGAGGTAGCGCACCTCCTCGCCGAACTCCTCGCGCACCTGCTCGAGCGTCACATCCGTGTCCTCGACGGTGTCGTGGAGGAGGGAGGCGGTCAAGGTCGTGGTCTCGGCGCCGAGTTCCGCCAGGATCAGGGTCACGGCAAGGGGGTGGGTGATGTACGGCTCGCCGCTCTTGCGCATCTGCCCCCGGTGCGAGGACTCGGCCAACAGGTAGGCGCGGCGCAGCGGTTCGAGGTCGGCCTCGGGGTGGTGGGCGCGGTGGGCCTCGACGACGTGGCCGATCGCGTCGGGCAGCCGGTCACGGGTGGCCGGGCCGAGCACTGCGGCCCGGCCCAGCCGGCGCAGGTCGAGCCGGGCGCGGCTCTTCCTTCGGTGGGCCCCGGGCGTAGCAGGGGCGGGGTCGGCAGGGTTCGTGGCCTCCGCACTCATGGGCACCTCCGGCTGCGTGGACCGGCGGACGGGGTGCCTGATGGCGATTCGCGGCGCAGGGGCTCGCGACGGTCCCCGTCCCGGCCGGTGCTTGATGCTATCGAGCCCACCACGCCCGCCCGACCGGCTCTCGTCGAGCGTGAAACGGATCACCCATTCGAGCGACATCCTGAAGGTTTACGCGTTTCAGCCAGGGGAAATCGCCCAGTCCGTCGATTACGACTCTCCCACCGGCCTCGAGCTGCGGATCCGAGCACCGGAAGCGGCCGTCTCTGCGATCCGGAGGCGTACGGCGAAGCGGCCGACCACGCTTTCCAGCCACCACGCGAGGCGCAGCGTCATCGCCCGCGTGCCACACCGTGCTTCGGCGCTCCATCCGTTCGCCCCCCAAAGGCCAACGCCGGGACTTCAGTTCGCGGGCGCGTCAGCGGATACCGCGGTCCTGAGCCACTCGGCGTCGATCTCGCCCTCGGCGACGATCACCGCCGGACCGGTCATCTCGATCTCGCCGTCCGGGCGCTCGGTGATCACCAGGGTGCCGCCGAGGACGTCCACGGTGTACGTGACGGGGGTGCCCGTCACGGCCGGGTCCGCGCCGTCGCGGCGGGCCGCGGCGACGGCCACCGCGCATGCGCCGGTGCCGCACGAGCGGGTCTCCCCGGAGCCGCGTTCGTGGACGCGCATCGCGACGTGGCGGGGAGCGCGGTCGACCACGAACTCGACGTTCACCCCGTCCGGGTAGGCGGAGGCCGGGCTGAACGGGGGCGGGGTGAACAGGTTCCCCGCGTGCGCGAGGTCGTCCACGAAGGCCACCGCGTGCGGGTTGCCCATGTTCACGTTGCGCGCGGGCCAGCTGCGCTCGCCGACACCGACCGTGACCTCCCCTTCGGGCAGCACGGCACGGCCCATGCCGACGGTGACCTCACCGTCCTTCGCGATGTGGACGGTCTTGACGCCGCCGCGCGTGGCGACCGTTAGATCGCCCTCGGTCACATGACCGGCGCGCTGGAGGTAGCGCGCGAACACCCGTACCCCGTTGCCGCACATCTCCGCGACCGAGCCGTCGCTGTTGCGGTAGTCCATGAACCACTCCGCCTCCCCGGCCATCTCCTCGGCCTCGGGGTGCGCCGCGGAGCGCACGACGTGCAGCAGACCGTCGCCGCCGATGCCCGCGCGGCGGTCGCACAGGGCGGCGACGGTGGCCGGGGGCAGGTCGATGACGTTCTCGGGGTCCGGGACGATCACGAAGTCGTTCTCCGTGCCGTGCCCCTTGAGGAAGGCGATCCGCGTGCTCATTCCTCGATCGTACGGGGTCGGTACGACAGCCACGGACCGCGCGGCGCAGGTCAGCGCAGCCGCGCCACGCGCCAGACCGCCAGGACGACGACCGCGACGACCACCACGGCGTACGCGAGGACGACACGCCAGTCCGGGCGCCGCCCCGATCCGCGCTGCGGCAGGCCTGGGTACGTGTAACCGACGCGGCGCGCGGCCATCATGCCCCAGCCGGCCGCGCAGGAGCAGATCAGCAGGCCGAGCATGGCGACCACGGCGCCGCCGTCGCCGAACTCGAACGCCAGCGGGAAGGCGAACATCAGGGAGCCGACCGCGGCCAGTCCCACGATGGGGGCGAGCTGCCAGATCCGCAGCCGGCGCTGCGGGCGCAGCTCGACCTCGACCTCCGGTCCGGTGGACAGCTCGTCCGCCTCCGGCCCGTCGTCGACCACACCGTCCGGGGGCTGTTCGTCGGGACCGTCGGAACTGAGCCTTGGGTCCTCGTCCTGCGCGGTCCCGTGCTGCGCGCCTTGTGTGGTGTCGCGAGGGCCGGCCTCCATCGCCACGCGCCCTCCCAACTCGGACTCACTCGGTCGATCGAAGCTCGATGATGGCATGCCGGGTGAGGCCCCGATGACGGCCGGAGCGTCCCGATGCCATCACGTGATCAGGCTGTGACCGGTCGTTCGATCAACGCCAGCGCGAGGTGCGGAAGTTCCCCGAGGTCGTCCGCGGCGCCGCTGAGCCAGTGCACGCGTGGATCACGGCGGAACCAGGAATCCTGACGGCGCGCGAAGCGCTTGGTGGCGCGCACGGTCTCGGTGCGCGCCTCTTCCTCCGTGCACTCCCCCGCGAGCGCCGCGAGCACCTGCTGGTATCCGAGCGCGCGCGAAGCCGTGCGCCCCTCGCGCAGGCCCTGCGCCTCCAGCGCCCGCACCTCGTCCACGAGCCCCGCCTCCCACATCCGGTCCACCCGGCGCGCGATCCGCTCGTCGAGTTCGGGCCGGCCGACGTCGACGCCGATCTGGACGGTGTCGTAGACCGAGTCGTGCCCGGGGAGGTTGGCGGTGAAGGGCCGACCGGTGATCTCGATGACCTCCAGGGCCCGGACGATACGGCGGCCGTTGCCGGGCAGGATCGCCTGCGCGGCCTCCGGGTCCGCGGCGGCCAGGCGCGCGTGCAGGGCTCCGGAGCCGCGCAGCGCCAGCTCCTCCTCCAGCCGGGCGCGCACCTCGGGGTCGGTGCCGGGAAACTCCAGGTTGTCGACCGCGCCGCGCACGTACAGTCCCGAGCCGCCCACCAGGACGGGCCAGCGGCCCTCGGCGAGCAGCGCGTCGATACGGGCGCGGGCGAGGCGCTGGTACTCGGCGACGGACGCCGTGACCGTCACGTCCCAGATGTCCAGCAGGTGGTGCGGAACGCCGCCGCGCTCCTCGGGCGTCAGCTTGGCGGTGCCGATGTCCATCCCCCGGTAGAGCTGCATGGAGTCGGCGTTGACGACCTCCCCGCCGAGCTGCTGGGCCAGGAATACTCCCAGATCGGACTTTCCGGCCGCGGTCGGCCCGACGACGGCGATGACCCGCGGCGCGGGGGCTGCACTACTCACCGCAACAGTCTCGCAAACCTCCGGACCCCGCCTCGAACGAGTTACGTGACACCCCGAGTGGGGGGTCGTTGCCTGTTGCGAGGTTCCGGTCACCGGTTCGAGAACGGGTGACCCGGGGCGACGCAATGGGGCGCACCGAGTTACGCGGTATTTCGCCCGCACGAGTAACGTATGGAGTGGATATGGGTGTTTTTGCACGGCTTCTCCGGAGGCCGAGGACGACCGAGGAGAATCGGTCGGCCGCGACGGAGACCGCACAGGCGGTGGAGGGTGCCGACGCGGAGGCGACGGACGAGGTGACCGATTCGGGCACGGCTGAGGCCGGGAAGCCTCCGGAGAGTGCTCCGCAGGAGAGCGCGGACGCCGACGACGACGCGGTCGGGATCCCGACGCAGCAGTCCGGCGAGAAGGCCGTCGGCAGCGAGGCCGGCGAGGGCGCCCGTACGTAACCCGTTTGAGCCAGGGAAGGTGGACCATGGGCCTCGTGGACAACCTGAAAGCCAAGGTCACGAACCTCGCGCAACAGCACGAGGAGAAGGTCGACCGCGGCCTCGACAAGGCCGCGCACGTGATCGACGAACGGACCAAGGGCAAGTACAGCGACAAGATCCACACGGGCACGGACAAGGCGAAGCACGCGGTGGAGCGCCTCGCCCACCGGGACACCGGCCCGTCGACCGGCGAAGCGGCACCCCCCGGGACACCACAGCCGCCTTCGGCCTCCTGACCACGCTCCGGACAGCACATCACACGTCGGCGGACGGCCGCGGGGCCATGGCCTCCCGGCCGTCCGCCGTGTCCGCCCCACGGCGGGAGCGACCACGTTCGGCGGCCGCGCCCACGAAGGCGCTAGGACCAGACGGCCACCAGGTATCCCACCCCGTACGGCGCCTCGTCGTACAGCAGGCTGCCGGACGGGCGCACGTCCGCCGCCGCGCCCGCGAGGATCTGCCAAGGCGCCCGGCCACAGGCCTTCAGGTCCCGGGCCAGGGCCGGATCGAGGGATTTCAGGGCCGGCACGTCCGCCGCACCCAGCGCCCGCGCGACCTCCGCGTCGAAGTCGGCCGCACGCTCGTCCAGGTAGCCCGGCGCCTTCACCGAGCGGCACGCGCTGGCATCGCCCATGATCAGCAGGGCCGTCCGCTCGGCCTGCCCGGCGAGCCCGGCTCCGACCTCGGCGCACCGCTCGGGGGTCAGGAGTTCCGGCACAGCCAGCCCCTCCACGGGCGCGTCGGCCCAGCGTGTGCGCTCCAGCAGCCATGCGGCGACCGCGAGCGACGGCGGAAGTTCACGCTCCTCGCCCGCGCCGCCCGCGCCCAGCCGTACGTCGACGTCCACACCGAAGCTCCGGAACGAGCCCGGCGCGCCCTCGGCGTAGCCGCCCTCCCCGCCCTCCCCCGCGGGCCCGACGACCACCAGCCGGTCGGGACACGCGGCGGCGAGCACGCCGAGCGCGTCCTCGCACGCGGCACGGGCGCCGTCCAGTTCGGGCGCGGCACCCGCGGCGACCTCGGGCACGAGGAGGGGCGGACAGGGACAGACGGCGGCGGCGACAAGCACGATCCGCAGCGTAACCGGGCCGGACGGCGGCGTCAGTCGCAGCCGCAGGCGCCGGCGGTGGCCATGGGCAGCGGCGCGGGCGCGCCGACCTTCGGCAGACCCAGCATCACACCGGCCGGCCTCGCGGCCTCAGCGGCGTTCCGCTTCGCCCACGCGTCGCCCGCACGCGTACGGCGCACATCGAGGACGGAACCCTCGGCGAGGAGATGGTGCGGGGCGGCGTACGTCACCTCGACGGTCACCACGTCACCGGGGCGCACCTCCTGCTCCGGCTTGGTGAAGTGGACCAGGCGGTTGTCGGGGGCGCGGCCGGACAGCCGGTGGGTGGCTCCGTCCTTGCGGCCCTCGCCCTCGGCGACCATCAGCTCCAGGGTGCGGCCGACCTGCTTCTTGTTCTCCTCCCAGGAGATCTCCTCCTGGAGGGCGACGAGACGCTCGTAGCGCGCCTGGACGACCTCCTTGGGGATCTGGTGGTCCATGGTGGCGGCCGGGGTGCCGGGCCGCTTGGAGTACTGGAAGGTGAACGCCTGCGCGAACCGTGCCTCGCGCACCACGTGCAGGGTCTGCTCGAAGTCCTCCTCGGTCTCCCCGGGGAAGCCGACGATGATGTCGGTGGTGATCGCGGCGTGCGGGATGGCGGCGCGCACCTTCTCGATGATCCCGAGGTAGCGCTCCTGCCGGTAGGACCGGCGCATCGCCTTCAGCACGGTGTCCGAGCCGGACTGCAGCGGCATGTGCAGCTGCGGCATCACGTTCGGCGTCTCGGCCATGGCCGCGATGACGTCGTCGGTGAAGTCGCGCGGGTGCGGGGAGGTGAAGCGGACGCGCTCCAGGCCCTCGATCGTCCCGCAGGCGCGCAGCAGCTTGCTGAAGGCCTCGCGGTCGCCGATGTCGGAGCCGTACGCGTTGACGTTCTGCCCGAGCAGGGTGATCTCGCAGACGCCCTCGGCGACCAGGGCCTCGACCTCCGCGAGGATGTCGCCGGGGCGGCGGTCCTTCTCCTTGCCGCGCAGCGCCGGGACGATGCAGAAGGTGCAGGTGTTGTTGCAGCCGACGGAGATCGACACCCAGGCCGCGTAGGCGCTCTCGCGCCGGGTGGGCAGCGTCGACGGGAACGCCTCGAGCGACTCCGCGATCTCGACCTGCGCCTCCTGCTGCACCCGGGCGCGCTCCAGCAGGACGGGCAGCTTGCCGATGTTGTGCGTGCCGAAGACGACGTCCACCCAGGGCGCCTTCTTCACGATGGTGTCCCGGTCCTTCTGCGCAAGGCAGCCGCCGACGGCGATCTGCATACCGGGCCGGACGGATTTCTTCGGCGCGAGGCGGCCGAGGTTGCCGTACAGCCGGTTGTCGGCGTTCTCCCGCACGGCGCAGGTGTTGAAGACGACCACGTCCGCGTCCCCGTCCGACCCCTCGGGCGCGCGCACGTACCCGGCCTCTTCGAGCAGCCCGGCCAATCGCTCGGAATCGTGGACGTTCATCTGGCACCCGTAGGTGCGGATCTCGTAGCTCTTGGGTGCGTGAACGTCCACTGCGGGGCTCCGGTCGCTGCTGCTGGTCATGCAACAAGAGTAGGCGGTACTCCAACAGCCCTGCCCCGGCCACGAGCCACCGTGCACCGCCCGGTCTCCGCAGGGTCGCGGCGCAGGTCAGTGGCGCACCTCACAACACTTCAGCGATTGCGCAACTCTAAGGTTCAAGCATGGATCTTCATGTCGCGACGAAGTGGGAGACGGCGGTGCTCGCCGGAGGGCCGGCCGACGGCCTGCGCATGCAGGTCGCGGGCCGGCCCTCGGTGCTGCAGGTGACCTACCCCTGCCGGGTCGAGTCCCCGGCGGACGGGGTACGGGTGGAGGCGCTGTACGTCTACCGGCGCCGGCTGGGCGTGAGCAGCGAGCCGCTGACCTACGGCTACGACGGGGCCAGCCCCTGACGGACGCGGTCTCAGCCGGCGGCGGTCGGCGGCCTCTCCGTGGCCGCCTCGGCGGCGGTCGTGACGACCGTCGGCTCGACCGGAGCGGGCGCGGAGGCGGCGGGCGCGGACGCGTTCTCGTCCTTCATCGCTTTCGCCTCGCTCTTGAGGATGCGCATGGACTTGCCGAGCGCCCGGGCGGTGTCGGGGAGCTTCCTCGAGCCGAACAGCACGATGAAGACGATCGCCACGATCAGCAGGTGCCAGGGTTCCAGTCCATTGCGGAGCATGACTGCCCGCCCTTCCTCGCGTCGGCCGAGGACGCCTCTCGCCGCTCCCCCGTGCCATGTCGGTTGCTATGTTGCGCAACTGTACAACCCGCGGTCGTCGGCGGAACCGTGCGGAACAGGAATCGCAGGGAAACCGACAGAACCCGCCGACCGGTCACCACCGCGCACCGGACCGTCGTTCGTAGCGCGACTTGACCGCCCGCAGGGCGAGCGCGTACAGGGCGAGGACGGCGGCGAGCAGCAGGTAGTACGCCAAGGGCAGCACGGGCAGGCCGAGCACGGAGCCGAGCGGGGAGAGCGGCAGCAGGAGCGCCACGGCCGCGAGAACGGCCGCGGCCCGTCCGAGCGGACCGGGCGCGCGTCCCTCGGCGACGCGTCGGCCGGACCTCAGCAGCAGCATCACCAGGGCCTGGGTGAGCAGGTTCTCCGTGAACCACGCCGAGTGGAACACCGCGTCGTCGTCGAGCGCGTCCGGGCCGTACAGCGCGAGCGCCAGGACGCCGAAGGTGGCGAGGTCGGCGACCGCGTTGAGCAGTCCGAAGCCGGTGATGAAGCGCAGGAAGTCGCGCGTTCGCAGCACGGTGGGCCGGGCCAGGGTCCGGGCCGCGGGGCGGTCGTAGGCGAAGGCGAGCTGGGCCGCGTCGAAGCACAGGTTCTGGGCGAGGACCTGGGCCGGGAGCATCGGCAGAAAGGGCAGCAGCAGACCCGCGGCGAGCATCGCGACGACGTTGCCGAGGTTCGAGGAGAGCGTGACGCGCAGGTACGAGGCGATGTTGCCGCCGGCGTGGCGGCCGGCGGCGACCGCGTGGTCGATCGCGCCGAGGTCCTTGTGGGCGAGGACGACGTCCGCGCTCTCGCGGGCCACGTCGACGGCGTCGCGCGGCGTGACTCCCACGTCGGCGGCGTGCAGCGCGGGCACGTCGTTGACACCGTCGCCGAGGAAGCCGACCGTGTGCCCTGCCGCGCGCAGGTCGGCGACGATGCGCGCCTTGTCCTCGGGGGTGCAGCGGGCGACGACGGTCGCGCTCGCGTCGTCCGGGGCGCCCGCGGTTCGCACCCGGCCGGGGTGGAGGCCGAGGTCACGGCAGACGCGGACCGCGGTGCCGGGGTGGTCGCCGGTGAGGATCCGCACGGTGACGCCGCGGGCGGCGAGGTTCCGCAGGGCGTGCGCGGCGGTCGGGGCGAGGGCGTCCCGGAAGGTGACGAAGCCGCGGAAGGTCAGGCCGCGTTCGTCGGCGGGGGTGTAGGGGCGGGTGCGGGCGGGGCGGTCCGCGGTGGCGACCGCCAGCAGCCTGAGGCCGTCGCCGGCCTCGCGCGCGGCCTGTCCGAGCAGCCGTTCCCGCTCGGCGGGCTCCAGCGCGCAGCGTTCCAGCACGTCCTCGGCTGCGCCCTTGACGACGAGGACGTGTGTGCCCACGCCGCCGCGTACCACGGCGGTGGCACGGCGGCGGACCGGGTCGAACGGCACGGCGGCCACGCCCTCGCAGTCCTCCCAGGCGCCGTCGGCCGCGTCCAGGATCGCCTCGTCCAGGGCGTCCGGGGCGGGCAGGTCGGCGAGTTGGAGGGTCCACCAGGCGCTGACGGCGGCCCAGCGCAGCACCTCGGGCGCGTCCCTGCCGTCGCCGTCCAGGGCGCGTTCGACCACCGGCCGGTCCTGGGTGAGGGTGCCGGTCTTGTCCAGGCACAGCACGTCGACGGCGCCGAGGTCGTGCAGCGCGGGCAGGCGTTTGACGATCACGCCGTGGCCGCGGGCGAGCAGGGAGGCGCCGCGGGCCAGGCAGGTGGTGACGATGACCGGCAGCATCTCGGGGGTGAGGCCGACGGCGACCGCGACGGCGAACGGCAGTGTCTGAAGGCCCCGGCCGCGCAGCGCCGCGCCCGCCATGAGGACCAGCGGCGGGGTGAGCAGCATGAACCGGATCAGCACCCAGGAAATGCCGTGCACGGACCGGTCGAAGGCGCTCGCCCCGCGCGCGGCCGGCGCGCCGTGGGCCCGCGCGAACCGGGTCCGGGCGCCGGTGTGCAGGACGAGCGCGGTGCCGCTGCCGGAGGCCACGCTGCTGCCCTGGAAGCAGAGGTGGGGCTGGGCGAAGGGTCCGCCGCCGACGGTGCCGGGGACGTCGGGGGCGCTCTTGGCGACCGGCGCCGACTCGCCGGTCAGCGCCGCCTGATGCACGGTCAGGCCGCCGGCGCGCAGCAGTCGTACGTCGGCGGGGACCAGGTCACCGGGCGCGAGCCGGACCACGTCGCCCGGCACCAGTTCGGCGGCCGGTACCTCGCGCTCGTGCGGCGGTCCGTCCGCCTCCGGTCGGCGCACCACGGTCGCGGTGGTGGCGACCAGGTCGCGCAGCGCCGCCATGGAACGGTCGGCCCGGTGCTCGCCGGTGGCGCGCAGGCAGCAGCTGACCACGACGAGGGAGAGGATCACGCAGGCGGTGCTCCAGGCGGTGACGGTCGCCGAGACCAGGCCGAGGCAGAGCAGCACACTGGTGAAGGGGTCGCGCAGTCCGCGCACGAAGCGCCGGGTCCAGGAGGTCGTACGGGCCTCCGGGAGCACGTTCTCCCCGTGCTCCCCGAGCCGGGTCTCCGCCTCCGCCTCGGTGAGCCCGCGCAGACTGCTCTCCAGGCGGCGCAGCTCCTGCAGGGAGGTGGGTCCGCCGGCGCCGGGGTCCGGGCCGGGCGCGGGTGCCGGGGCCGCGGCGGTCTCAGAGGCCACGGAGCCGGGGTTCCGGGACGTCGGCCGGGGCGGCACGGTCGGTCAGCCGGCCGACCAGGAGGCGCACCACGGTCACGATGTCCGCGTCGTCGACGAAGTACACCTGGCGGCGGCCCTCACGGCGGGAGCCGACGAGTCCGGCGAGCTTGAGCTTGGTCAGGTGCTGACTCACGGCGGGAAGCGCGCCGCCGACCCGCTCGGCGAGTCCGGTGACATCGCTCTCGCCCTGAGCGAGCGCCCACACGATGTGCAGCCGCGCGGGCGAGGCCAACAGCCCGAACGCCGCGGCCGCCTGGGAGAGCACCTCGGCGGACGGATCCTCGAAACCACCGCCGACTGCCGCCACCGTGGGCCCTCCTGTTCACACCGGGGTCATCCGGGGCCTCCCTTGCGGATCAGCTCGGCGTCGCGGAGGTCCGGCACGCACTCCTCCACTGCCTCGACGGCGTGGGGGCGCCCCCCAGCGGCGTTGTCGTCGGTCGCCGACGCTCCGCGTCGACTCCCTCCTCCGCCTGGCAGCCGCACGCACCAGACCCCGCTCGGGCTCGGCCGAGACGGACCGCTCCTCACCACCGACCTGATCCGAAGGACAGACCCTAGTCCTTACGGTGGGTCAGTGTAGGCGTCCCCTACGACGGCGTCGGCGTCCAGCCCTGGCTGCGCAGGACCGCCGGAACGTCAGGGGCGCGGTAGTGGTCGCCCTTGAGGACCTTGCCGTCGGCCCGGCGGGACACCGTGCCGTCCGGGCCGATCTTGGTCATGTTGGCCCGGTGGATCTCGGCGATGACGGCGTCGAGGTCGATGCCGTGCACCAGGGCCGTCCCGTACGCCACGTACACGAGGTCGGCCAGTTCGTGCGCCAGGCGGTCGAGCGGACCGGTGACGGAAACCTCCACGACCTCCGCGGCCTCCTCGGCGAGCAGCTCACCGCGGTGCGCGGCCAGTTCCGGGGCGACCTCCGTCGGCACGGAGCGCACGTCGAGACCGAAGGCGAGGTGGAACTCACGGACGAGGGCGGCGGGGGAAGGACGCATCCGCCGACCCTACCGTCCGGCGGCGACCGTCGGCGGCCTCCCTTCTCCTTCCGGCCTGGCCAGACGGGCGCGTGGCCTGGCAGGATCGCGCGCATGCTCCAGGCACTCCCCCGTATCGGCAGCCGCCGCGCGCTGCTGGGCTCGGCGGCAGCGTGCGCGGTTCTCGGGCTGCTGCTGTGGTGGCTGGTGCCGATCGGCGAGGAGTCCCCGAGCGGCACGGTGACCTTCAGTACCGGCACCCGGAGCGGCGTCTACGAGAAGTACGGCACCCTGCTGCGGCAGACGATGGCCCGGGACATGCCGCGGCTGGACGTACGGCTGCTGAACAGCGACGGGTCGCAGGAGAACGTGCGCCGGGTGGCCACCGGGAAGGTGGACTTCGCGATCGCGGCGGCCGACGCGGTGGAGACGTACCGGCTGCAGCACGGGCCGGGCTCCGGCCGGCTGCGCGGCTGCGCCCGGCTGTACGACGACTATGTGCACCTGGTGGTCCCGCGCTCCTCCGCCGTGCGGTCGGTGGCGGACCTGAAGGGCCGCACGGTCGCCGTCGGGCCGGGCGGCTCCGGGGTGCGGCTGATCGCGGAGCATGTGCTGAAGGCGGCCGGGCTGGACCCGGAGAAGGACATCACGCCGCTGTCCGACGGTATCGCGACGATGCCCGGGCTGCTGAGGCAGCACCGGATCGACGCGTTCTTCTGGTCGGGCGGGCTGCCCACCGGCGCGATCACGGAGCTGTCGAAGCACTTCCCGGTCCGCCTGGTGCCGATCGGCGGCGACCTGGTGGCGCGGCTGCACGCGCAGGGCGGCGCGTCGCGCCGGTACCGGGCCGCGGTGATGCCCGCCGACGCCTATCCGCAGGCACAGCAGGGCGCCTCCGTGCCGACCGTCGCCGTCGCCAACCTCCTGATCACGCGGGAGGACATGAACGCGGGGCTGACCGAGAAGCTCACCCGCGTGGTCATCGACAGCCGCGACGGGATCGGCGCCCAGGTGCACGCGGCGCAGCTGGTGGATCTCCGCACCGCGATCTACACGGACCCGCTGGAACTGCACGAAGGCGCACGCCGGTACTACCGGTCGGTGAAGCCGTAGCGTCGGGCGCCCGGGGTCACCCGCGGGCGCCGCCCGCTCCCGTCCGGAGAAGCGACACCGTCACCCTCAGGCCGTGCGGCTCGTGATGGGCGTACGAGACCGAGCCCCCGCCCGCCGCCAGCAGCGTACGGGTGATCGACAGGCCGAGGCCCGAGCCCTTGATGTTCTGGTGGGCGGGGCTGCGCCAGAAGCGGTCGCCGACGCGGGAGAGTTCCTCGTCGCTGAGGCCGGGGCCGCCGTCGGTGACCACCACCATGGCGGTGTCACCGGTGGCCGCCACCTCCACCTCCACGCTCTCGCCCGCGGGCGTGAACTTCACCGCGTTGTCGATCACCGCGTCCAGCGCGCTGGACAGCGTCACCGGGTCCGCCCAGGCCGTGGTGGCCGGGCAGGTGCCGGTCAGCCGTACGCCCTTGGCCTCGGCGGCGGGCCCCCAGGCCGCGACCCGTTCGGCGGTCAGCGCGCCGATGTCGGTGAGCCTCAGGTCCGCCTCGGCGTGCTCGGCGAGCGCCAGGTCGAGCAGGTCGTCCAGGACCTGTGCGAGGCGCTTGCCCTCGGTGCGCACCGAGGCGATCTCCTCGTTGCCCTCGGGCAGTTCCAGGGCGAGCAGTTCGATGCGCAGCAGCAGCGCCGCCAGCGGGTTGCGCAACTGGTGGGAGGCGTCGGCGACGAAGGCGCGCTGCTGCTCCAGGACCAGCTCGACGTTGTCCGCCATCTCGTTGAACGACCGGGCCAGGCGCCTCAGTTCCGGCGGTCCGCCCGCCGCCGCGACCCGGGACTTCAGGCGTCCGGTCGCTATGTCGTGGGTCGTCGCGTCCAGGACCCGTACCGGCCTGAGCACCCATCCGGTCAGCCGCAGCGCCGCGCCGACGGCGAGCAGCATCGCCGCGATCTCCCCGGCGCCGATGAACAGCCAGCCGTGCAGGATCCTGGACCGCATCTGTCCGGTGGGCGAGTCGGTGACGACCACCGCGACGACGTCACCGTCGCGGATGACCGGCGAGGCGACCACCAGCCGGCCGCGCTGCCAGGGCCAGACCTGCTCGGGATCGTGGCTGCGCCGCCCCAGCAGGGCCTCGTTGAAGGCGTCGCGGCCCTCGCCCTGCTGCGGCAGGAACCAGTCCCCGGGCGCGTTGGCCATGGGGGTGTCGTCGCGGTAGAAGACGCCGGCGCGAATGCCGTACACGCCGTAGTACGTGCCGAGTTCCTTGGCCAGGATATCGCCGCGCTCGTCGGTGGCTTCGGTCCGGGAGCCGCCCGGCCGGTCGGTGACGAACTGTGCGAGGGCGGCGAAGCGCGCGGTGTCGTCGATGCGGTCGACGACGACCCGCTGCTGCTGTGCGGCCGCGAGACTCACCGCGAGCGGCACACCGAGCGCGAGCAGCACAGCCGCCAACAGGACGATGAGCAGCGGAAGGAGACGTGTGCGCACCCTTGCCCGCTACGCGGCCGGGGCGACGAGCCGGTACCCGACGCCGCGCACGGTCTCGATCAGCGCGGGCATGCGCAACTTGGAGCGCAGGGAGGCGACGTGCACCTCCAGGGTGCGCCCGGTCCCCTCCCAACTGGTCTGCCACACCTCGCTGATGATCTGCTCACGGCGGAACACCACACCGGGGCGCTGGGCCAGCAGGGCGAGCAGGTCGAACTCCTTGCGGGTCAGCTGGACGACCGAGCCGTCCACGCTGACACGGCGGGTGGGGAACTCGATGTGCACGGGCCCGAGGCGCAGCGCGGTCTCGGTGGCGCCGGTGTCGTCCAGGTGCGGGGTGCGCCGGCTGACGGCGTGGATACGTGCGAGCAGCTCCCCGGTGTCGTAGGGCTTGACCACGTAGTCGTCGGCGCCGAGGTTCAGGCCGTGGATGCGGGACCGTACGTCCGAACGAGCGGTAACCATGATCACGGGGGTGCCGGTGCGCTTGCGGATCCTTGCGCAGACCTCGTAGCCGTCCTGGTCGGGCAGGCCCAGGTCGAGCAGGACGACGCCGAAGCCGGCGCCCTCGGGGACCAGCGCCTGGAGCGCCTCCTCGCCGCTGCGGGCATGCGTGACCTCGAAGCCGTGCCGGGCCAGCACCGCGGACAGGGCGGCGGCGACGTGGTTGTCGTCCTCGACGAGCAGCAGTCTCATTCCGGCCCCCTCCGGTTTCTCGGCCCTGCGGTCTCGGTGCGCTCTCGGCGTGCGCAAGGGCGTCACCCGCGCTGCACCGGAAAGGCGTCAGCCACCCGAACCTGTGGGCACGCGCGCGTGCACCAAGGAAGTCACGCCGATGAACGAGGACGCCGTCAAGAGGCTTCGGGTTGCGGGCGGCTTCCGTTACCCAGCCGGTACGCGGCCGGCCGGACTCGGCTACGGGTCGTGTCCGGACGCTACCGGATCGTGATGCTCAGATCTCCCTCAGATGTAATGACGCTGGTCGTGCGGCCTCACTACTGTCCTGCGAAACCGAGCGAGGACGGAGCCAGTGAGCACATGACCGAAGTATCGGTGGCCGAGGACTCGGTGGCCGCGACCGACGAACTGGTCGTCCTGAGGAGCGTCAACAAGCACTTCGGCGCGTTGCACGTGCTCCAGGACATCGACCTGACCATCGCACGTGGTGAAGTCGTCGTCGTCATCGGGCCCTCCGGGTCCGGCAAGTCCACCCTCTGCCGCACCATCAACCGTCTGGAGACCATCGATTCGGGCGGCATCCTGATCGACGGCAGGCCGCTGCCCCAGGAGGGCAAGGAGCTGGCCCGGCTGCGCGCCGACGTCGGCATGGTCTTCCAGTCCTTCAACCTCTTCGCGCACAAGACGGTGCTCGAGAACGTGATGCTGGGTCAGATCAAGGTCCGCAGGACCGACAAGCAGAAGGCCGAGGAGAAGGCGCGCGCGCTGCTCGACCGGGTGGGCGTCGCCACCCAGGCGGACAAGTACCCCGCGCAGCTCTCCGGCGGCCAGCAGCAGCGTGTCGCGATCGCCCGGGCGCTGGCGATGGACCCCAAGGTCATCCTCTTCGACGAGCCGACCTCGGCCCTGGACCCCGAAATGATCAACGAGGTCCTGGAGGTCATGCAGCAGCTCGCCCGGGACGGCATGACCATGGTGGTGGTCACCCATGAGATGGGCTTCGCCCGTTCGGCCGCCGATCGGGTGGTCTTCATGGCGGACGGGCGCATCGTGGAAGAGGCCACGCCGGAGCAGTTCTTCAGCAACCCGAGCAGCGACCGCGCGAAGGACTTCCTTTCGAAGATCCTGCACCACTGACGACCGCGCATGCCTCTGCCGCGCGCACCTGCCTCTGCGGCGCGCACCTGCCTCTGCCGCGCGCACATGCCTCTGCCGCGCGCACATGCCTGTGCGGACCGTGCTCGCACGCGTCCGACTTCCCACGGCCGATGCCGAACACACGAAGGATGTCCACCATGAAGTTCCGCAACTCCGCCGTCACGGCGGCTCTCGCCGTCCTCGCGCTGACCGTTTCGGCCTGCGGCGGCGAGTCCGGCAACGCCGGCGACCAGCCCGGCGGGAACAGCGGCACGAACCAGCCCAAGCTGCCGACGTACGCCGTCGCGCAGAACGTGAAGATCGACTCCGCGACCCTGAAGAAGGCCCGGCAGGCGGGCAAGCTGGTGATCGGCGCCAAGAACGACCAACCGTACCTCGGCTTCGAGGACACGGACGGCAAGCGCTCCGGCTTCGACATCGAGATTGCCAAGATGGTTGCCGCCGACCTCGGTTTCAAGCCCTCGCAGATCGAGTTCAAGACGGTTGACTCCAACGTCCGCGAGACCACCATCTCCAAGGGCGAGGTCGACCTCTACGTGGGCACCTACACCATCAACGACAAGCGCAAGCAGCAGGTCGGCTTCGCGGGCCCGTACTTCATGGCAGGAGCAGACCTTCTGGTCCGCAAGGACGAGAAGGACATCACCGGTCCGGACTCCCTCAAGGGCAGGACGGTCTGCTCCATCAAGGGCTCGACTCCGCTCCAGGAGATCAAGAAGCCGAAGTACGGTGCCAAGACGGTGGAGTTGTCGAAGTACTCGGAGTGCGTCCAGCAGCTGCTCAACAACGAAGTCGACGCGGTGACCACCGACGACGCGATTCTCAAGGGATATGCCGCCCAGCGTCCGACCAAGCTGAAGGTCATCGGCAAGCCGTTCACCAAGGAGCCGTACGGCGTCGGCATGAACAAGGACGACAAGGCGCTGCGCGATGCGGTCGACGACGCGCTCGAGAAGCACGAGAAGAACGGCGACTACAAGAAGGCCTACGAGGCGACGCTCGGGCTGTCCGGCTCCCCGTACACGGAGCCTCCGGCCGTCGACCGCTACTGACACGCAACGCCGCGACGCAAGGTGCCGACGAAGCTCACCGCCACAGATCGGCACCGTCCGCGTCCGCGGTGACGAACCGTCCGTCCCGGACACCTCCAGGCCGATGTGCCCGGGACCGCGTCCTTCCCGCCCGTACGCCGCCCACGAGGACTTCACCCTGTGAACGTATTGCTCGACCATCTCGCGGAGTTCCGCGAGGGGTTCATCGGCACAGTCCTGCTCACCTTCGCCAGCGGACTCCTCGCGATGGTGCTCGGTGTCATCATCGCCGGGTTCCGTGTCTCCCCGGTGCCCCCGCTGCGGATGTTCGGCACCGTCTGGGTCACCCTCTTCCGCAACACCCCGCTGACCCTGCTGTTCCTCATCGCATGGTTCGTCGTGCCAGTGATCTTCGTACCGGGCCTGAGTCCGTGGATGAAGGCCCTTCTGGCGCTGGGCTTCTACACCTCGGCCTTCGTGTGCGAGGCCGTGCGGTCGGGCATCGGCACCGTGCCCCTGGGGCAGGCAGAGGCCGCCCGCTCCCTGGGCATGTCCTTCTCGCAGACGCTGCGCCTGATCGTTCTCCCCCAGGCCACGCGCACGGTCGTCCCGCCGCTGAGCTCGATCTTCATCGCGCTGACCAAGAACTCGGCGATCGCGGGCGCCTTCAGCGTCACCGAACTGTTCGGTGTGCAGAAGCTGCTGAGTGACCAGGGCTTCGCCATCGCCTGGATCTTCCTGTGGGTGGCCCTGGGCTACCTCGTCATCACCTTCTCGATCAGCGGTCTCTTCCGGCTGCTGGAGCGGCGCCTGGGGGTCGCACGATGAGTTCAAGCGTTCTGTACGACGCACCCGGCCCCAGGGCCCGTCTGCGCAACCGCCTCTTCACGGTGATCGGCTGCCTGGCCGTGGCCGCCCTGGTCGCCTTCACCGCGTACCGCATGGACGTCAAGGGCCAGTTGGACCCGAAGGTGTGGAACATCTTCAACAACGCGGGTGTGCGAACCAACATCCGCGACGGCGTGCTGACCACGCTGAAGGTGTTCGCCGTGGCCGGCGGGCTGTCCCTGGTGCTGGGCCTGGTGCTCGCCGTGGCGCGGTTGTCCGAGCACAGGACCGCCCGCTGGTTCGCCACGGGATTCGTGGAGCTGTTCCGCGCGGTACCGTTGCTGATCACGATCTACGCCCTGTGGGTGCTGTTCCTCACCTACAAGAACGATCTCGGTGTCATCGGGGACAACACCGCGTTCTGGGGCCTCGTCATCGGACTGACCGTCTACAACGGTTCGGTACAGGCCGAAGTGTTCCGCGCGGGCATCAACGCCGTGCCACGCGGACAGGTCGAGGCAGCCTACGCACTCGGACTGCGCAAATACCAGGTGATGACGACCCTCTTGCTGCCGCAGGCGGTGAGGTCCATGCTGCCGACCATGATCAGCCAGCTGGTCGTCACGCTGAAGGACACCTCGCTCGGCTACATCATCACCTACACGGAGCTCCTCTTCGCCGCCCGGACGATGGCGAACAACATCATCGTCAACGGTGAGAACCCGTTCACCGCGGTCACCATCGTCGTCGGCGCGATCTACATCGCCATGTGCCTCGCGCTCTCCTCGCTCGCCACCTGGATCGAGCGGCGCGGTCGCCGTGCGAAGACGGGTGTCACAGTGGCTCCGGCCGCCGAGCCGGCCGAAGCCCCCGGCGTACTCGACGTCACGGGAGTGGCCGCCGGCCCCGTCGACGGCGATGCGGACCGTACGCCGAAGTAGCCGCGGAACCGGTCCTTCCCGGCACGACCGGGCGCGGTGTCCTGCCGTCGCGGCGGGAACGGGCAGGACACCGTCGGCACCCCGGGGATCAGTGCACGGGCTTGATCGTGACGCTGCCCGTCATGTCCATGGGGTCCTGATGGATGGTCAGCGTGACGTTGGCGTTCATGTCCCCCATGGGCGTGAGCAGGACGGACTTGTTGCAGCCCTTGGCCGACGATTCGACGGTGTCGTAGGTACCACCCCACCTCACGGCGGCACGGGCCCGCCAGTTGGCACACGCGTTGTAGGTGATGCGGATCGAGTGCTTGCGCAGGTTGGGCAGCGAGGTGCTGCGGTACTGCTTGTCGACCCATTTGTACGAGTGGGGGAGTCCGCCGATGTTGATGGTGCCCGAGCGCTGGCCGAGGTAGATCTCGGAGGGGCCGTCCGCGGACGCCGACGGCGCCGCCAGGGCGGTCGCCAGTACCGCCGTGCCGAGAAGCATGACTGCGCGACGCTTCATCCTGGTCTCGTCACCGTGCATGATGAACCTCCTTCAGAATCCTCTCGCACAGATAATCCATGCTCGAGGAGATGTGAAACTTTGCGAATGAAATCGATTTACGCCGGGTATTCACCCCAGTTCCAACGCCAGGTGTCCCTGAACGGAACCCGCCCGGCGTTCTTGTAGACGATGGTCGCCTCGGCGTAGAAGGTCTTGCACTCACTCTTCGGCGGCAACGCCTTTATCAGGGTCGAGGCCGGAGCCTTCCTGTCCGCGATGTTGTCGCGGTAGACGACCTTGGAGTGAGGTTTGAAGCAGTGGATCTGCCCGGCGAGACTGGCGACCCCCCGCCCCTTGGGGCAGCCCCTGTCCGTCTCGAACCACGCCTTGAGGTAAGTGCCGAACTGGTCCGAGTCGTACCACACTTTGAGGACCGGGTTTCCGCAGTGGACCGCTGCCACCGGAGCAGTGGCGGGAGCCGCCGCCGCCGGCGCGGCCGCTGCCCCCGTGGCCAACAGACACGCGGCCGCCGCCGCACCCCACGCCGCACTCCGGCGCTGCCAATTACGGGCCATATCGCTTTTCCTCTCGTTCAGATCCTGCAGGGTATTACCATCATGAGTTCCCAACGAAGAGGAAAAGACCCCCACAGCGGGGGGTCCTGGATCACCACCCCCAAAATGGGGGTTGACTTTTTCTGCACAACGCCAACCAATGTCTACTGAACAGATGATTATGTTTGCTATTGCAACTCCTTTTGCATTGGGGGATCCGGAAGAAACTTGACGCGTACGCGCAATAGTCGGAGGATCACATGACTGCCGCTCGTCGTGACCGGACGAGCGCCGGGTACACATGCCGTTGCGTACGCACAGAACCACACGGGGATCGCATGCTGCGGGTGGGAATCATCGATGACCGATCGCTTTGTCGCGCAGGGCTGCGGGGGATGCTGCAGGCCCTGCCTCCGGACTCACACAGAAGACTGCGGACCAGCGTCGTGGCCGAAGGGAAACGAGCGCAGGCGACCGCCTTGGTGACGAACACCCGCCCGGACCTCCTCATCAGCGGTGACGCCTGCGGCAAGGACTCTCTCCCGCTCCTGGAGACCGTCGCCCGTCTCTCGGCGTCACCTGCAGTGCTGGTCATCACGGAGCGCATCACGGAAGAAGACGCCAGGACCCTCCTCGCCAACGGTGCGGCCGGCGTTCTGCTCCATCGCTCTGCGCCTCGACATCTGACCTGGGCCCTCAGCGCCGTCACCGAGGGCAGCCGTGCCCTTTCACCCGAAATCGCCGACGCGATCATCCACGGCCGCCCCGCCACGGTCCCGTCCGGCCACGGCCTGCAGGAACGTGTCGCCTGTCTGAGCGCACGGGAGCGTCAAGTCCTGGCCCTCCTCGGCGACGGGCTCCCCAACCGTGCCATCGCCCAGGCCCTTCACATCAGTCCGGAGACGGTCAAGGACCATGTCCGCACCCTGTGCGTCAAACTTCGCGCCGCCAACCGGATTCAGGCCGCCCGTATCGCCTGGCAGGCCGACGTCACCGGCGTCGCTGTCTGAGGAGGTCACTGACTGAGGCGCACTCAGCCATGCCGCAGCGGCCGTCGCTTGACGCAAGCACCCGCAATAGGTTGCATACTTTCTGTGATCGTGCACCCTGCTCCATACTTGTGTTCACCTGAGGCCGTCAGAACACCGCCGTGGGCAGGGGGCACCGCGTCGTGGACCCGGTGATCATCGTGGGAGCGGGGCCCGTCGGGCTCTCGCTCGCGCTGGCTCTGGCCCGGCAGGAGGTGCCGTCCGTCGTCCTCGACGAAGGCCCGGGCACGGACGAACCACGGGCGGCGCGCACCCTCGTACTGCGCGAGGACACGGCCGCCCTGATGGAACGACTCACCGGGGTACCGCTCTCCGGAGCCGGGCTGCGGTACACCGGTTGGCGGTCGATGCGGCGCAGGCAGGTCATCCGGAAGGTCGTCTTCGATGCGGGCGGCGGGCGGAAAGAGCAGTACGGCGGCGGATCCGCCCCAGGTGCCGGTCCGGCTGCCCAGGGTCGCAAGGGCGCGGTCGAGGAACCCGCAGGACCGTCGCCGCTGCACATCGCCCAGCATGCGCTGACCGCAGCCCTGCGCGCCGCCATCGCCGGACAGCCGCTGGTCAAGGTCGCCGTCGAGAGCCGTCTCGACTCCCTCGCACAGGAACCGTCCGGCGTCACGGCGCACACGCGCGGCCCCCGCAGCACCTGGTGGCGCGGCAGCTACCTGGTCGGCTGCGACGGGCCGCGCTCCACGGTGCGCAAACTGCTCGACATCCGCTTCCCCGGCCGTACGGCGGTGGAACGGCACGCCGTGGCCGCCCTGCGCGCCGAACTGCCCTGGCCCGGCGAAGCGTTGCTCCACCGCATGCCGCCGTGGCGGACGTCGGGCCCCTCGGGCGGAGAGATCACGGCACGGCCCCTGCCCGACGGGATGTGGCGGCTGGACTGGCTGCTGCCACCGGGCAAGGAGCTGGTCACGCCCGAACTGCTGGTGACCCGGGTCCGGGAGACCCTCGCCGGCTGGAACGGCAGCACCACCCCCGCCTACGACCTGCTGGACACCGGTGTCCACACCGTCCACCACCGGCTGGCCCGCCGCTGGCGCTCCGGGCGGGTCTTCCTCGCCGGGGACGCCGCGCACCTGCTCGGCGCGCTCGGCACGCAGGGCCTCGACGAGAGCCTGCGGGACGTCGACAACCTCGCCTGGAAGCTGGCGCCGGCCTGGCACCACGGGCCCCGCGAGACGCTGCTCGACAGTTACGAGACCGAGCGCCGCGCCGTGGTCGCGGCCCGGCTGCGCGCCGCCGACCAGGCGCTGCCCCTGCTGCGCGGCGGCGGAGGTCTGCGGTCCTACGTGCCCGGGTCCACCCGCGGCCATGACGCGCTGCTCTCGGAGGGTCACCTGGGGAGGGGTGCGCTGGGCGCACCGGGGACGTACGCCGCCTCGCCCCTGGCGGCCGCGCCCAGCGAGTCGGCGGCGTTCGTGGCCACGGAACCCGGGGCCCAGGTCGCGGATGTCCGGGTGACGGCGGAGGACGGCTCCCTCGTACGGCTTCGGGACCGGCTCGGCCGCGGGTCGCTGCTGGTCGTCCTGGTCGCGCCGGGCACCGGCGTATGGGAGCGCAAGCACTGGGTGTCGGCCGGGATCATGCCCCGGCTGGCGGCGGCGGTGACCGCCCTGCCGCACCCCGCGGAGTTGCTGGTCGCCGAGAGCTACCCGGGCGCCGCCGCCCACACCGTCCTGCTGATCCGGCCGGACGGCCACCTGGTGACGGCACTTGCCGGGGTGCGCCCCGCGGACCTGTACGCAGCGGCCGAGGCGGCGCTGGGCGGTCCGGCGAAGGCACAGGCGGCGGCGAGCGCACGCTAGTGCTGTGGAGGAGAACGCCGTTGCCCGCACTCACGGTCACCGTGAGGTCCACATGGTGACCGTGAGTTGACCGGTCTGCACCGCCGTGGTGTACTCCGGACCATGACCGACACGTATGCGCGCCTGTGGCGGAGGGTCCATATGGACCTCGTCCGCTATGCGGGCTGCATGTGTCGCCCGTCCTGCTGATCTCGCTCCCCTCACCGCGCGCCGTGCCTCTGCCGCCGCGCGCCCCTCGTGCGAATCCCCAGGACGGTCCCCCTTGTCTGTCTCCCCTTCAGTGCCGCTGTCCGCCGACTCCGCCCGGCCCCGGGCTCTGGCTCCCACCCAGGCCGAACTCCTCGACTTCGCGCGCCGTACGGCCGCCGACGCCGCACTGGTCGCCTCTCTCCCGCTGGATCCCGAGGGCCGCACCTGGGTTCGGCTCGAAGGGCCCGGCGGCAGCGAGGCCTGGCTGATCGGCTGGCCGCCCGGCACGGGCACCGGCTGGCACGACCACGCCGACTCGGTCGGCGCCTTCGTCGCCGCCTCGGGCGAACTCAAGGAGAACTCCCTCGCGGTCCGGCTGCCGTCCGACGGCTGGAAAACCCTGGAACTCACCGACGGAGTCGACCGGGAGCGACGCCTGCCGGCCGGTGAGGGCCGCTCCTTCGGCCGGCACCATGTGCACGAGGTGCTCAACGAGTCCACCGAGCGACACGCCGTCTCGGTGCACACCTACTACCCGCCCCTGCCGCAGATCCGCCGCTACAGTCGCACAGGTCAGGTGCTGCGGCTGGAGCATGTCGAACGCCCGGAGGACTGGCAATGAGTTCCGCACCCGAACACCCTGTGGGCATTGACGAGTTGCTGGAGCGGGTCCGCGAGGACCTGGACCGGGTGGAGCCCGCTGAGGCCCACGAGGCCGCACGGACCGGCGAGGCCCTGCTCGTGGACATCCGCTACGCGGCCCTGCGGGACCGTGACGGGCTCATCCCCGGCGCGCTGGTCGTCGAACGGAACGAACTGGAGTGGCGCCTGGACCCGCAGGGCAGCCACCGCCTTCCCGAAGCCACCGGCCACGACCTGCGCGTCGTGATCATCTGCAACGAGGGCTATGCCTCCAGCCTGGCCGCCGCGTCCCTGCGTCAACTGGGCCTGCACCGCGCCACCGACCTGGTGGGCGGCTTCCAGTCCTGGAGGGCGGCGGGGCTGCCGGTGGCGTCATAGGCGGGCATTCCTGCGGTTGCCCGGTCGCAACGGTGAGCTTCGTACCGGGGGAGGCCCCCTCCCCCACCCTCCTCCAGCTTCAGAACCCTTCGTCCAGCCCTTCCATGTCCTCCCCCTCCTCCGCCAGCACCTGGCGGACCACGCGCAGGGCCATCCCCTCCGAGTAGCCCTTGCGAGCGAGCATGCCCGCGAGACGGCGCAGGCGCTTGTCCCGGTCGAGGCCCCGCGTGGCGCGCAGCTTGCGGGCGACGAGCTCGCGGGCGGTGGCCTCTTCCTGCTCGGTGTCCAGCTGTCCCACCGCGGCGTCGATCAACGCCGAGTCCACGCCCTTCGTCCGCAGTTCCTGGGCGAGCGCGCGGCGGGCCAGGCCCCGGCCGTGGTGCCGGGACTCCACCCAGGCGTCCGCGAAGGCACTGTCGTCGACCAGGCCGACCTCCTCGAAGCGCGACAGCACCTCGTCCGCCACATCCTCGGGGATCTCCCGCTTGCGCAGGGCGTCCGCGAGTTGCTTGCGGGTGCGTGGAGTTCCGGTGAGCAGACGCAGGCAGATCGCCCGCGCCTGCTCAACCGGGTCCCCCGGGTACTCCTCCGTCCCGGCCCTCGACGAGAAGGAAGAGCCTCCGTCCTGTGGGGCGTCGGCCGGTTCCCCGCCACCGCGCCGCCGCCCTCGCCCGCGTCCACCGCTCTCGCCGCGTGGAATGTCCTCGCCGTGCGCATCCGCGTCGCCGCGCATGGCGTCCCACTCCCCGTCGTCGCTTCCGACGAACCCCGTGTCGCGCCCGCTCCCCCGCCGCTGCGGGGCCACGGGATGGGCGTACTCGGCCCAGTCGGTTCGCCGTGTCATGGGCTAGCTCTTGGCCGTCGGGGCCTTGGCCTTGGCCGCCTTGGCCGCCGGTGCGGGCGCCGCCTTGGTGTCGTCGGCCGCGGGAGCAGCGGCACTCGCAGCGTCCGCGCCCGGCTCGGCGGCGGGCTCCTCCGGCCGTACGCCGACGCCCAGCTTCTCCTTGATCTTCTTCTCGATCTCGTTGGCCAGGTCGGGGTTGTCCTTCAGGAAGTTGCGCGCGTTCTCCTTGCCCTGGCCGAGCTGGTCGCCCTCGTACGTGTACCAGGCGCCGGCCTTGCGGACGAAGCCGTGCTCCACGCCCATGTCGATCAGGCCGCCCTCGCGACTGATGCCCTGGCCGTAGAGGATGTCGAACTCGGCCTGCTTGAAGGGCGGAGCGACCTTGTTCTTGACGACCTTGCAGCGGGTGCGGTTGCCGACCGCTTCCGTCCCGTCCTTCAGGGTCTCGATGCGGCGGATGTCGATACGCACCGAGGCGTAGAACTTCAGCGCGCGGCCACCGGTCGTGGTCTCCGGAGAGCCGAACATCACGCCGATCTTCTCGCGGAGCTGGTTGATGAAGATCGCCGTGGTCTTGGACTGGTTGAGCGCGCTGGTGATCTTCCGCAGCGCCTGGCTCATCAGACGGGCCTGCAGACCGACGTGGCTGTCGCCCATCTCGCCCTCGATCTCGGCGCGCGGGACGAGCGCGGCGACGGAGTCGATGACGATGAGGTCGAGCGCGCCGGAGCGGACCAGCATGTCCACGATCTCCAGGGCCTGCTCGCCGTTGTCCGGCTGGGAGAGGATCAGGTTGTCGATGTCGACGCCGAGCTTGCGCGCGTACTCGGGATCGAGGGCGTGCTCCGCGTCCACGAAGGCGACCTGACCGCCGGCCTTCTGCGCGTTGGCCACGGCGTGCAGGGTCAGCGTGGTCTTACCGGAGGACTCCGGTCCGTAGATCTCCACGACGCGGCCGCGCGGCAGGCCGCCGACGCCCAGGGCCACGTCGAGCGCGGTCGAACCGGTCGGGATGACCTCGATGGGCTCCTTCGACCTCTCGCCCATGCGCATGACCGCGCCCTTGCCGAATTGCCGTTCAATCTGTGCGAGGGCGGCGTCGAGGGCCTTCTCGCGGTCGGTACCTGCCATGGGTTCCACCCGATTTGCTTGAGTCGATCGCTTCACGTCAAAGACGCTAACGCCTGCCACTGACAATGCGTCCCGACGCTCGTCCGGCTGTGGACAACTCGGGCACGTATCCGCCAAAACCGTGTCGAATCCCCGCCGTGAGCCTCGCCGGGGCCTCCATAAGAATGGATGTTCGATTTTGGTGTCAAGCACACCGACAGCGGCCGCCGGGATCACTCTTAGGGCGTGGCGGCACGCGCCCTCGCACCCCGCCCGCGACGCCCTTCGACACCGCGTGGGCGATGACCCTTGCGCTGGGCGGCGGCGTCCTCGTCGTCGTGCTCTCGACGTTCGCCGCCGCGGCCTTCCGGCACCGGCCGGACGGCCCCCTCGGCACGGCCCTCGGTGCTGCGCTCCGGGTTCGCGATCACCGTGGCGCTCCTCTCGGGCGCCGCGATGATCGCGCGAGGGACCGTGCTGTCCCGCGCCGGGCATTTGGAGGAGGCGCACCGCTCGACAGCGCCGCTGAAGCCCCTGCGCGAGGTGGGCCCGCACGCCGTGCCGGTACCGCCCGCGCCGGCCTGGCCGCTGTCCCGCACGTCCTGAAGCGAGGCCGCGGGGCAGCGGGTCGTCGGCGCGGCGGCCGGCGGCTGCGCGGCCGCCGTGCTCGGCGCGGGGCTCTCGGGCGGTCACCGCCTGGTGAGCCGGTGCCCTCAGCGCACGAACAGCCGCCGCACGCGCGCCGTGAGAGCGCCCGAGCCGCGCGTGCGGTGCCCGTGGACGCGGGGGTCGTCGGTGACGTCGTACCGCTTCACGTACGCCCCCAGGAAGGCCTGCAGCGTGGCGACCGCGGGGATGGCGATCAGCGCCCCGACCGCGCCGAGGAGGGCGGTGCCCGCTATGACGGACCCGAAGGCGACGGCGGGGTGGATGTCCACGGACCGCGCGGTCAGTTTGGGCTGCAGCATGTAGTTCTCGAACTGCTGGTAGACCACGACGAAGATCAGCACCCACAGCGCGTACCAGGGGGCCACCGTGAAGGCGATCAGCATCGGCAGGGCACCCGCGAGATAGGTGCCGATGGTGGGGATGAACTGCGAGACCAGTCCGACCCAGACGGCGAGCACAGGTGCGTACGGAATGCTCAGCGCCTGCAGCAGGACGTAGTGCGCGATGCCCGAGATCAGTGCCATCAGGCCGCGCGAGTAGAGGTAGCCGCCCGTCTTGTCGACGGCGATCTCCCAGGCGCGCAGCACCTCGGCCTGTCGGGCGGGCGGCAGCACCGAGCACAGCCCGCGCCGTAGTCTGGGCCCGTCGGCGGCGAAGTAGAACGAGAACAGGCCGATCGTCAGCATCTGGAAGAGCCCGCCCAGGACCTGGGCGGAGACGTCCAGGACACCGGTGGCGCTGTTCTGGACGTACTTTCTGAGCCAGTCGGAGTGGACCAGGCTGTCCTGTACGTCCACGCGTCGCAGATGCGTGTGGAACGTGGTGTTGATCCAGTTGATCAGCGCGTCGAGGTAGCCCGGGAAGCCCTCGACCATCTTGATGATCTGGCCGGCGAGCATGGAGCCGAGCAGCGTGACGAAGCCGGCCACCGCGATCGCCAGGCCGAGGAAGACGAGGAAGGTGGCCAGCCCCCGGCGCATGCTGCGGGCGGCCATCCAGCTGACCGCGGGCTCGACGGCGAGTGCCAGGAAGAATGCGATCAGGATGTTGATCAGCAGGCCGGTGAGCTGGTGGAACGCCCAGCTGCCCAGTTGGAACACCGCGATGAGCGCGAGGGCGAGGACCATGGCGCGCGGCAGCCAGCTCGGCATACGGGCGCCAGGCGCGGCGGCGCCGCCCGACGGGGGCGGCTGGGGCGGTGTCGTGCCGAGCGGTGATGCCTGCTGGGGGACCTGCGCGGTCTCGTCTGTCGGGGCCACGGAGCAAGTCTCGCCCACGTCGGCGACATCCGGGGACCCCTGTGGATCTCCGCGCTTCCTCAGCGCTTCTCCTGCGGCACGTCCACGGCCGTGCACACGGCGCGCCACACGTCCCTGGCCTCCCAGCCGGCCTCGAGCGCCTGGAGCACGGTGCGCCCGCCGAGCTCCGACATCACGTGGTCGCGCGCGAAGGTGTCGGCGTAGGCCTCACCGAAGTGATCCGCCATCCGCTGCCAGAAGACCGTCAACCGCATGACATCAGTATCCCGCCCCTGAGGGTGGGCCCTGGCCCAGACGGCTTACCGGGAACGCTTTACGTCCTACGGTCTGGTCCATGGCCGAATCCGGAGCATCCCCACTCCTTCCCGCGCCCTCGGCGCGCTCCCCGCTGTCCCGTGCCGAGCACTTCGTGTGGCTCACCGCGCGCGTGCTGGAGCAGCGGCGTTTCGCGTACCACTTCCTGGGCGGCGGCGCCGACCCGGTGGAGACGGCGCTGGCCGCCTACCACAACGAGGACGAGGGGTACGGTCACGCCCTCGAACCCGATCTGCGCGGCCCGGTCAGCCAGCCCCTGCACACCGCGCACGCTCTGCGGGTGCTGGACTCGATCGGCCGTTGCGGCGGCCAGCGGGTGGAGCGTGTGTGCCGCTATCTGACCGTGGTGTCGACCCCCGACGGTGCACTTCCGGCGGTGCATCCCGTGCAGCGCGGCTATCCGGCCGCACCCTTCGTGCCCGTCACCGACGACCCGCCGAGTGATCTGCTCGCCACGGGCCCGGTGGTGGGCCTGCTGCACCGCAACGAGGTGTGGCACGCGTGGATGTTCCGGGCCACCGACTTCTGCTGGCGGGCGGTCGAGTCCCTGGACAAGTCGCATCCCTACGAGGTGGAGGCCGCCGTGGCGTTCCTGGACTCGGCACCCGACCGCCCGCGTGCGGAGGCCGCCGCCGACCGTCTGGGCCGCCTGGTGCGCGAGCAGCGGCTCGCGGTCCTGGATCCGGAACGCCGGGAGGCCTGTCCGGTCGCCCCCGGGTACGCGCCGGGCGAGCACCACTTCCCGTACGACTTCGCACGTACGCCCGACTCCCTCGCACGCGCCTGGTTCACCGACGAGGAGATGGCGCGCGCCCTGGACTTCCTCGTGGCCGAGCAGCAGGAGGACGGCGGCTGGCCGGTGCGCCGGCGCCAGTGGGCTCCGGGCACCGCTCTGGAGGCCCGCCCCATGGTGACCATCGACGCGCTGCTCACCCTGCGGGCCCACGGACGGGCGATCGATTGACGGACAGACCCGGGCGGGCGCTCCCAACCGGGCATTTCCGCCGGTCACCGGCATTGTCAGTGCGCGGGTGCAGGATGGACGCATGGTCAGCTCCGCACACCGAGCCCTCGACGGCTTCTCACCCGCGACCCGCGCCTGGTTCACGGGGGCGTTCTCCGCGCCCACCGCGGCGCAGGCCGGGGCGTGGGGTGCCATCGCCGCGGGCTCGGACGTGCTCGTCGTGGCCCCGACCGGCTCCGGCAAGACGCTGGCCGCCTTCCTCGCCGCGCTGGACCGGCTGGCGTCCGTCCCGCCGCCCGCCGACCCCAGGAAGCGCTGCCGGGTGCTGTATGTGTCCCCGCTGAAGGCGCTCGCGGTCGACGTGGAGCGGAACCTGCGCAGTCCGCTCACCGGCATCCGCCAGGAGTCGGCCCGGCTCGGCCTGCCCGAGCCGGAGGTGAAGGTGGGCATCCGCTCCGGCGACACCCCGGCCGCCGAGCGCCGCGCCCTGGCCACACGCCCGCCGGACATCCTCATCACCACTCCGGAGTCGCTGTTCCTGATGCTGACGTCGTCCACCCGCGACGCGCTGACGGGCGTGGAGACGGTCATCCTGGACGAGGTGCACGCGGTCGCGGGCACCAAGCGGGGCGCGCACCTCGCACTCTCCCTGGAGCGGCTCGACGAGCTGCTGCCAAAGCCCGCGCGGCGCATCGGCCTGTCCGCCACCGTGCGCCCGGTGGACGAGGTGGCCCGCTTCCTCTCCCCGCGCCGCAAGGTGGAGATCGTCCAGCCCGAGTCGGGCAAGGAGTTCGACCTCTCCGTCGTCGTACCCGTCGAGGACCTCGCCGAGCTGGGCGGCTCCCCGGTCTCCGACGGGACCGAGGGTGCGGAGCGTCCGTCCATCTGGCCGCACGTCGAGGAGCGCATCGCCGACCTGGTCCAGGCGCATCGCTCCACGATCGTGTTCGCCAACTCCCGCCGCCTCGCGGAGCGGCTGTGCAACCGGCTGAACGAGATCGCCTACGAGAGGGCGACGGGCGAGACGCTTCAGGAGCACCACGCGCCCGCCCAGCTGATGGGGGGCTCCGGCGCCGCGCAGGGGGCGCCCCCGGTCCTCGCGCGCGCCCACCACGGGTCGGTCTCCAAGGAACAGCGCGCTCTCGTCGAGGAGGACCTGAAGGCCGGCCGGCTGCCGGCGGTGGTCGCCACCTCCAGCCTCGAATTGGGCATCGACATGGGTGCGGTGGACCTCGTCGTCCAGGTCGAGTCACCGCCGTCCGTGGCGTCCGGGCTGCAGCGCGTCGGGCGCGCCGGACACCAGGTCGGGGCGGTGTCCAAGGGCATCGTGTTCCCCAAGTACCGCGGCGACCTCGTGCAGGCGGCCGTGGTCACCGAGCGGATGCGCACGGGCGCGATCGAGTCGCTGAAGGTACCGGCGAACCCGCTGGACGTGCTCGCGCAACAGCTCGTCGCGATGACCTCGCTCGACACCTGGCAGTTCGACGACCTGCTGGCGGTGGTGCGCCGGGCGGCCCCGTTCGCCTCGCTGCCGGAGTCGGCGTTCACGGCGGTGCTGGACATGCTTGCGGGCCGCTATCCCTCCGACGCCTTCGCGGAGCTGCGGCCGCGCGTGGTGTGGGACCGGGTCGCGGGCACGATCACCGGCCGTCCCGGCGCCCAGCGGCTCGCCGTCACCTCCGGGGGCACGATCCCGGACCGCGGACTGTTCGGGGTGTTCCTCGCCGGTGCCGACCCGAAGAAGGGCGGCGGCCGGGTGGGCGAGCTGGACGAGGAGATGGTGTACGAGTCCCGGATCGGGGACGTGTTCACCCTCGGCACCAGCTCCTGGCGCATCGAGGACATCACCCGCGACCGGGTCCTGGTCTCTCCCGCGCCCGGCGTGCCCGGCCGGCTGCCGTTCTGGAAGGGCGACCAGCTGGGCCGCCCGCTGGAGCTGGGCCGCGCGGTGGGCGCGTTCCTGCGCGAGGTGGGCTCCATGCCCAGGGAGGACGCGCGGCTGAGGCTGCTCGCGGCGGGTCTGGACGCCTGGGCCGCGGACAACGTGCTGTCGTACCTGGACGAACAGCGCGAGGCCTGCGGCCACGTCCCGGACGACCGCACGATCGTGGTGGAGCGCTTCCGTGACGAGCTGGGCGACTGGCGGGTCGTGGTGCACTCCCCCTTCGGCGCCCAGGTGCACGCCCCGTGGGCGCTCGCGCTGGGCGCCCGCCTGTCCGAGCGCTACGGCATGGACGCCCAGGTCATGCACGCCGACGACGGCATCGTGCTGCGCCTGCCGGACGCCGACCTGATGGGGCTGGACCTGCTGGACCAGGAGCCGACGAAGGCCGGCACCCCCTTCGACACGGCGGCCGACGCCGAGCAGGCACCCGTCGGCGCGGCGGACGTCGCCTTCGACAAGGGCGAGGTCGACCAGATGGTCACCGACCAGGTCGGCGGCTCGGCGCTCTTCGCGTCCCGGTTCCGCGAGTGCGCGGCGCGTGCGCTGCTGCTGCCGCGCCGCAACCCGGGCCGGCGCACCCCGCTGTGGCAGCAGCGCCAGCGTGCGGCCCAGCTGCTGCAGGTGGCGAGCGAGTTCGGCTCGTTCCCGATCGTCCTGGAGGCGGTGCGCGAGTGCCTGCAGGACGTCTTCGACGTCCCGGGCCTCGTCGAGCTGATGGGCGACCTGGAGTCCCGCAAGGTGCGGCTCGTCGAGGTGACCACCCCGGAGCCGTCGCCGTTCGCCCGCTCGCTGCTGTTCGGGTACGTCGCGCAGTTCCTCTACGAGGGTGACTCCCCGCTCGCCGAGCGGCGTGCCGCCGCGCTGTCGCTGGACTCGCGGCTGCTGGCGGAGCTGCTGGGCCAGGCGGAGCTGCGGGAGCTGCTCGACGCGGAGGTGCTGACCGAGCTGGAGCGGGAGCTGCAGTGGCTCACCGAGGACCGGCACGTCAAGGACGTCGAGGGGGTCGCGGACGTACTGCGGGTGCTGGGGCCGCTCACGGACGCCGATCTGGTGGCGCGGGGGGCGGACCCTCAGTGGGCCCGCGAGCTGGCCGCGGCCCGCCGCGCGATCAAGGTCCGGATCGCGGGTGCCGACCACTGGGCGGCGGTGGAGGACGCGGGCCGGCTCCGCGACGCGCTCGGCACGGCGCTGCCCGTCGGCGTTCCGGAGGCGTTCACCGAGCCGGTCAAGGACCCGCTCGGCGACCTCCTCGCACGGTACGCGCGCACCCATGGTCCCTTCACGTCGGCGACGGCGGCCGCGCGGTTCGGGCTCGGGGTCGCCGTCACCGAGGGCGCGCTGCAACGGCTGGCGGCCTCCGGGCGGATCGTCCAGGGCGAGTTCCATCCGGCGGGCATCGGTCAGGAGTGGTGCGACGCGGCGGTGCTGCGCAGGTTGCGGCGCCGTTCGCTGGCCGCTCTGCGGCACGAGCTGGAGCCGGTTCCGGCGCCGGCACTGGCGCAGTTCCTGCCGCAGTGGCAGCACGTCGGCAGCGGGCACGGACTGCGGGGCGTGGACGGACTCGTGCGCGCCATCGAGCAGCTGCAGGGGTCGTCCGTGCCCGCGTCCGCCCTCGAGAAGCTCGTCCTGCCGTCCCGCGTCGCGAACTACACCCCCGCGATGCTGGACGAACTCACGGCCGCCGGCGAGGTGGTGTGGGCGGGCGCGGGCGCGCTGCCCGGCAAGGACGGCTGGATCTCCCTCTACCTGGCGGACGCGGCTCCCCTGCTGCTGCCCGCCCCCCACCCTCTGGAGCTGACCGCCCTCCACCGGTCGGTGCTGAATGCCCTCTCGGGCGGCTACGGACTTTTCTTCCGGCAGATCGCCGACCAGGTCCGCGCCTCCACCCACCCGGACGTCACCGAGCCCGAACTCGCCGATGCGCTCTGGGATCTGGCGTGGTCGGGGCGGCTGACGAACGACACGCTGGCACCCATGCGGTCCCTGCTCGGCTCGGGCCGCACCGCCGGAGCCACGGCCCATCGCGCCAAGCGCGCCGTTCCGCGCGGCCGCTACGGCTCACTGACGGCCGCCGCCAGGCCGCAGTCCCGTACGGGGCCGCCGACCGTCGCGGGCCGTTGGTCGCTGTTGCCCGCACACGACGCCGACCCCACCGTCCGCGCCCACGCCCTGGCCCGGACGCTGCTCGACCGGCACGGCGTGGTCACCCGGGGGGCGGTGGCCGCGGAGGGGGTGGAGGGCGGCTTCTCGGCCGTGTACCGGGTCCTGTCCGCCTTCGAGGAGAGCGGTCAGGCCCGGCGCGGCTATGTCGTCGAGGGGCTGGGCGCGGCACAGTTCGCGATGGACGGCGCGGTGGACCGGCTGCGCGCGGTGGCGAACGCCCGCGACCGGGGCGAAGCGCTGCCGGGCGCGGGAGCGGGACCAGGCGGCGGGAACGGTTTCGGGGGAGCGCCCATGGGCCCGTTCGCCTCCTACGCGGGCCCGGGCGGCGACCGCCCCGAAGACCCGTTCGACTTCGCCGACGCCTTCGACGTGGGACCGGCCGTCACGGACCCGCTGTCCGCCCCGGGGTTCGGAGGCCCCCGTTCGGGCTCCGGCTTCTCCTCCGGGCCTCCCGCCTCCGGCTCCTCCCACGGGCAGCACGGACGAGGGGGCCTGCCACCGAACCGCACCCGCGCCTCCGGGCCGGCCCGAGCGGTGGTCCTGGCGGCCGCCGACCCGGCGAACGCGTACGGCGCGGCGCTCCCCTGGCCCGAGCCGCCCACGGGCGCGGGGCACAAGCCGGGGCGGAAGGCGGGTTCGCTCGTGGTCCTGTTCGACGGCGAGCTGACGCTCTATGTGGAGCGGGGCGGCAAGACCGTGCTGGCCTGGCCCTGTGGCCCGGAGACGGGCCCGGCCGAGGACGGGCGTCTGCGCATGGCCGCCGAGGCCCTGGGGTCGGCGGCCCGGGCGGGTTCCCTGGGCACCGTGACGGTGGAACGGGTCAACGGCGCCTCGGCACTGTCGTCCCCCTTCGGCGTCCTCCTGGAAGGCGCGGGCTTCATAGCGACCCCGCGTGGACTGCGGATCCGCGGGTGACCGGAACCGTCCCCATAGCGAACGGCACGCCCTCGGCTCCACCACCGCGGCCGTGCCGCCCTGGCCCCACCCCGACCGTGCCACCCTTGACCCATGCCCGAAGGTGACACCGTCCACCAGGCCGCGAAGCGTCTGCACGGCGCGCTCGCGGGGAAGGTGCTGACACGTTCCGACCTCCGGGTGCCCAGGTACGCGACGGCCGATCTCACCGGCCGGACGGTCCTGGACGTCACCGCGCGCGGCAAGCACCTGCTGACCCGTATCGCGGGCGGTCTCACGCTGCACTCCCACCTGATGATGGACGGGGCCTGGAAGGTCTTCGCGGCGGGGCAGCGCTGGAGCGGGGGTCCCGCCCACCAGATCCGGGCGATCCTCGGCACCGTCGACCGCACGGCCGTCGGCTACCGCCTGCCCGTCCTGGAACTGCTCCCCACCGCCGACGAGCACCGTGCCGTGGGGCACCTGGGTCCCGACCTCCTCGGCCCGGACTGGGATCCCGGCAGGGCGCTGGAGAACGTGCTGCGCGATCCCGACCGCCCCCTCGGCGAGGCCCTGCTCGACCAGCGCAACCTCGCCGGCATAGGCAATGTCTACAAGAGCGAGCTCTGCTTCCTGCTCCGGGTGACCCCGTGGCTGCCCGTCGGCGAGCTCCCGGCCGCACACACCGCCCAGCTGCCCACCCTCGCCAAGAGGCTGCTGGAGGCGAACCGCGACCGCCCGGCCCGCAACACCACCGGACGGCGCGAACAGAACCTCTTCGTCTACGGCCGCGCGCCCCGCCCCTGCCTGCGCTGCGGCACCCCCGTCCAGGTGGCGGAACAGGGCGACGGCTCCCGGGAGCGGCCCACCTACTGGTGCCCGGCCTGCCAGTGGGGCCCGGCTCCCGCCCCGGGCGCGGCGGGTCACCGCCACAGCCGGCCCCGGACAGGCAATTGACGGGCCGTCAGACATGCTCGTAGCGTCGCTGTCATGCCCGTCACGGCGTACGACCTCAGCGCACGCACCGTCTTCGTCACCGGCGCCGCGAGCGGCATCGGCCGGGCATCGGCCGTGCTGCTCGCCGAGGCCGGCGCGACCGTGCACTGCGCCGACCACGACGCGCCCGGGCTGCGCGAGACGGCGGTCCTGATCCAGGACCGGGGCGGCACGGCCCGCACCCACCACCTCGACGTGACCGACCGGGCCCGGCTCAAGCAGGCGGTCGCGTCCTGCGAGCGCCTCGACGCGATGGCGGCCGTCGCGGGGATCATGCACAGCAGTCCGGTCCTCCAGACGCGCGACGAGGACCTGGACCGGGTCCTGGCCGTCAACTTCAAGGGTGTCCTGTACGCCTGCCAGGAGGCGGCGCTGCGGATGATCGCGGACGGGATCCGCGGCAGCATCGTCACGATGGCGTCGAGCGCCGTCGACACCGGTGGCCCCGGGCTGCTCTGCTACGGCGCGGCGAAGGCGGCCGTGGTGCAGCTGACGAAGACCCTGGCGACCGAGGTCGGGCCGCACGGCATACGGGTCAACGCGGTGGCGCCGGGCTGGACCCGTACGCCGATGACCGCCCGGCACCGGGAGTCGCAGGAGCGCACGGAGGGGTTCATGGCGCGGCTGTCACCGCTGGGCCGGGTCGGCGAACCGCAGGACGTCGCGCACGCGGTGCTGTATCTGACCTGCGACGCCTCGTCGTTCGTCACGGGGCAGATCCTCCGCCCGAACGGCGGTGTGGCGATGCCCTGGTGACGACGAGGACCACAGGGTCCGGGGGGCGGGCGCGGCGGGGCCGGTCACGGGCCGCCCCCGGGGGTACCCTGAACACCCCCGGACGCCGTCGTACCGGCCCCGCACGCTCTTCCTCTGCCCCGCCCCCCTCACCCTGGTTGCGCGCCCCTCCCGCGCCCCCTCACGGCCTGCCACCGCCGCCAGGTCCGAGCCCACTGATCCGACCGGGCCGCCCCCACGGCTCTGGCCTTCGGCACACAGTGCACCGGCAGCAGACTCAGTCCCCATCCCCCGGTGGCGACCGCACCTTCCAGCACCCCCGCGTCGGGTGCCAGCACGAGTCGGAGCACCCCCCACCACCACAGCGCACCCAGCGCCAGCGCAACCCCCCAGCGCGCCGTGCGCCCCGCCATGGCCGTCACCTCCAACCCGAGGAACCAGACCCTAGACCGGGTCGTCACAGCCAGGGAGGGCGCACCAGCGGCACACAGGCGCACCGGACCCAGCGCATACCCCCGGCATCTGGCGCACGCGGCGCACCCCGCGCGCACCCCGGTCGGGCGGCGGCCCGCTCTGCGCTCACGCGTTCTCCGCCTGGAACATCCAGTGGTGTTTCTCGAGGTCGGCGGTGACGTCGATGAAGATGTCCTGGCTCACCGGGTCGGCCTCCGCGGTCGCCCGCACCCGCTCCCGCATGCGCGTGATCACCGCGCCGAGCGCGGACACGAGGGTGCCCACGGCGTCCGTGTCCTTGACCCAGCCCTGGGGCACGGAGCCGATACCGCTGCTCTGGGCAACCGTCGCGGCGCGCCCGTCCGGCGGGACGCCGAGCGCGGAGGCCCGTTCGGCGACGGTGTCGGAGTAGCGCCGCGCGCTGTCGACGACCTCGTCGAGCTGGAGGTGGATGGAGCGGAAACGCGGTCCGATGATGTTCCAGTGGATCTGCTTGGCCACGAGAGAGAGGTCGAGCAGGTCGACCAGGGCGCCCTGCAGCGCCTCGGCGACGGTCTTGAGGTCTGTGTCGGGCAGCGGGCTCTTCACGACGTACATCGGTTTCCTCCGCGAGCGTTCGTACGGCCCCCAGTCCCCGCTCCTCCACCATGACGGCCCCGTCCGAACCCGGCAAACGGGAGTCGTGCCGGCTCGGAAAGCGCGAAAGGGCCCCGGCCGGTCCCTCCGGGTCTCCCCGGAGAAGCCCCGGCCGGGGCCCTCGTCGAGCTTGCCGCCTCACCCGCTCCCGCGCGTGAGGATCAGGCGGCCACCACGTCCACTGCCTCGGCGGGCGCCTTGATCGTGACCCGTTCCGGCGGGACACCGGTGACGGACACGGAGTTCAGCATCGGGCGACGCACCGGTGCGGGCACCGGCTCGGTGGCCGCCGCCGACTGTGCCAGCTCGGCGAGCGCGAGCTCGTCGCTCACTTCCCGCATGAGCTCGGACATCCGTACGTCCAGCGCGTCGCAGATCGCGGAGAGCAGCTCGGAGGACGCCTCCTTCTGCCCCCGTTCCACCTCGGAGAGATAGCCGAGCGAGACTCGGGCGGTCGAGGAGACTTCGCGCAGAGTACGGCCCTGGCGCTGGCGCTGCCGACGCAGCACGTCACCCAGCAGGCGACGGAGCAGAATCATCGGTGGCTCCCTCCTCGGACCGCGTAGCCGCATCCTTCTCGCCCCACCGTACCGCCTTGCGCCGCGGCCGTGCGGGGAGCGCTGTTGTGTTCACTGAAAGCTGCAAACATCAAGTCCCCCCGTTCTGTTCCGTATCCTGTGCCCGCTCGTTCCCGGTCTGTTCGCCCGCAAGCTGCTCCAGAAGCAGTGCGAGTACGCTCCGTACACTCTCCATACGGATTTCCGCGCGGTCGCCGTTCAACCGCAGGGAGGCCACTTTCTCGCCGCCGAGTTCGTCGGAAACCTCTTCGAAGGGCCCGGCGACGGCCACGAAAACCGTGCCGACGGGCTGTCCGTCCTGTGGGTCGGGGCCGGCCACTCCTGTGGTGGCGAGGCCCCAGTCCGCGCCGAGCGCCTTGCGTACGCCCACCGCCATCTGCCCCGCGACCTGCGGATCGACCGCGCCACGGGTATCCAACAGGGTACCGTCCACACCCAGCAGGTCCCGTTTGAGATCGGTGGCGTACGCGGTCACGGAGCCGCGGAAGACCTTGGACGCCCCCGGCACCGCCGTGAGCTCCGCGGCCACCAGGCCGCCGGTCAGCGACTCGGCGACGGCGAGGGTCTCGCCTCTCACCGTGAGTAGTCGCAGCAGCTCGGCAGCCGTGGAATTCACCGTTCCGCCTCCTCGGCCGCGGCCCGGCGCTCGGCGATGCCGCGCCTGCGCAGCACAATGGCCTGTCTCACATAGTCGAGCCCGGTGACCACGGTCAGCGCGACGGCCACGGCCATCACCCAGAACCTCAGGGTCGCCAGCCATCCCGTGAGCGCCAGCACGTACATGCCTACGGCCACGCCCTGCGTCAGCGTCTTCAGCTTGCCGCCCCGGCTCGCCGGGATCACCCCGTAGCGGATGACGAGGAAGCGCAGCAGGGTGATGCCGAGCTCCCGGCCGAGTATGACGGCCGTCACCCACCACGGCAGATCGCCGAGTCCGGACAGACAGATGAGCGCCGCACCCATGATCGCCTTGTCGGCGATGGGGTCGGCGATCTTCCCGAAGTCGGTGACCAGGTTGTAGGTGCGGGCCAGATGACCGTCGAACAGGTCGGTGATCATGGCGATGGCGAAGGCCGCCCAGGCGAGCGAGCGCCACGCCGGGTCATATCCGCCGTCGGCGAGCATCAGCGCGACGAAGCCCGGGACGAGGAGCAGGCGGAGCATCGTCAGGAGGTTGGCGACGTTCCAGACGCCGGCCTGGTTGACGGCGGCGGCCGTCAGCTTGCCGCCCCGCGCCGCCCGTGCGTCCTCGTGCCCGTCGGCAGGCCCGGGGCCACCGGGCGCGTCCGGGCGCCTGGCCGACGGGGCGACCGGGGCACCGGCGGGCCCTTTGGCCGGCTTGGCCCCGGACCTGCCGGTCGCGCCCGAGGCACCCGGCGTGGACGCCGCTCCTCGAGCACCGGAGGAGCCACCCGCCGCGGAGGCTGGGATTCCGGTCATCTGCCCGCCTCCTCAGGACAGCCGAGCGCCCCCGCAAGGGGCTCGGCCACCAGATCGACACCTTCCGTACCGACCACCTTCGCCTCGACCATACGGCCCGTGCGAAGACCCCCGCCCCTCGTGAGCAGCACCTGGCCGTCCGTCTCGGGCGCCTGGTGCGCCGCGCGGCCGCGGATGCCCTCCTCCTCGTCCACCGACTCCACGAGCACGTGGACGGCCTCGCCGACGCGCTCCTCGGCGCGCTGGGACACCAGTTCCTCGGCGAGCCGGGAGATGTGGGCGAGCCGCTCGGCGACGACGTCCTCGTCGAGCTTGTCGTCGTACGTGGCGGCTTCCGTGCCCTCCTCGTCGGAGTAGCCGAAGACACCGATCGCATCCAGCCGGGCGCCGTTCAGGAAGCGCTCCAGTTCGGCCAGGTCGGCCTCGCTCTCGCCGGGGAAGCCCACGATGAAGTTGGAGCGCACGCCGGCCTCGGGTGCCTTGCTGCGGATCGTGTCGAGCAGCTCCAGGAACCGGTCGGTGTCGCCGAAGCGCCGCATGGCGCGCAGCACGTCGGGCGCGGAGTGCTGGAAGGACAGGTCGAAGTAGGGCGCGACCTTCGGGGTCGAGGCCAGCACGTCGATCAGGCCCGGGCGCATCTCGGCCGGCTGGAGGTAGCTGACGCGGACCCGCTCGATGCCGTCCACCTCGGCCAGCTCCGGGAGCAGGGACTCCAGGAGGCGGATGTCGCCCAGGTCCTTGCCGTAGGAGGTGTTGTTCTCGGAGACCAGCATGATCTCCTTCACGCCCTGCTCGGCCAGCCAGCGGGTCTCGTTCAGCACGTCGCTGGGGCGGCGCGAGATGAACGAGCCGCGGAAGGAGGGGATGGCGCAGAAGGAGCAGCGCCGGTCACAGCCGGAGGCGAGCTTCACCGAGGCGACCGGTGAGCCGTCGAGCCGGCGGCGCAGGGGCGCGCGCGGGCCGGAGGCCGGGGCGACCCCCTCGGGGAGGTCCGCCGGGGCGCCGTGCCCGGGCAGGGCCACGTCGGCCGCCGACTGCCGCTCCGCCGGGCTGATCGGCAGCAGTTTGCGGCGGTCGCGCGGGGTGTGGGCGGCGTGGATGCCGCCGGACAGGATGGTCCGGAGCCGGTCCGAGATGTGCTCGTAGTCGTCGAAGCCGAGCACGCCGTCGGCCTCCGGGAGGGCCTCGGCCAGTTCCTTGCCGTACCGCTCGGCCATGCAGCCGACCGCCACCACCGCCTGCGTTCTGCCGTGGCCCTTGAGGTCGTTCGCCTCCAGGAGGGCGTCGACGGAGTCCTTCTTGGCGGCCTCGACGAAGCCGCACGTGTTCACCACGGCGACGTCCGCGTCCTCGGCGTCCTCCACGAGCTGCCAGCCGTCCGCCTCCAAACGGCCTGCGAGCTCTTCCGAGTCCACCTCGTTACGGGCGCAGCCAAGGGTGACGAGTGCGACGGTACGGCGTTCAGGCATGGGCTCAAGACTACTTCGTCCCACTGACAGCCCACGTCGACGGGGTTGGCCGATCTTGGCCAACCCCGTGTGTCCCTGCCCCTTGCGTACCCCTGGGTGCCGCTCGATCAGCCGGTGACCGGGTCGCCCTTGGTGTAGGTCAGGCGCTCGACCTGGCCGGGCCGGAAGTCGTCCTGGATCTTCTTGCCGTTGACGTACAGCTGGATGGCACCCGCGTCACCGAGGACGAGGTCGATCCGCTCCTTGTCCTGGAATGTCTGCGAGTCGCCCTTCTTCAGGAGTCCGTCGAAGAGGGTGCGGCCGTTGTGGTCCCTGGCGGAGATCCAGCTGCGGCCGTCGACGGCGCTCACCTGGACCGTCACCTTGTCCCGGGGCGCGGCCGCGATGGCGCTCTCGGACGGCACGGGCTTCTGGTCGGCGGGCTTGCTGCTCTTGGGCGTGGGCGAGGCGGACCTGCCGGCGCCGGCCGCGGGACCCTTGGCGACCGGCGTGCCGACGGTGTCCGAACCGCCGGTCCCCTTGATCAGGGTGAACCCGACGAACCCGATCACCACGACGATGGCGGCGACCATGGCCGCGGTCCAGTTGGGCCCCCGCCGGTCGGGCCGGATGCGCTCCGCCTCGAAGAGCGGGGCCGCCGGGGTCGGGGCCGGGCGTGCGCCGTGTTCGGCGGCGTACTGCTCCAGCAGCGGGGCCGGGTCGAGGTGCACGGCGCGCGCGAGCGTGCGGATGTGACCGCGGGCGTAGACGTCGCCGCCACAGGGGGCGAAGTCGTCCCGTTCGATCGCGTGCACGATGGCGACACGGACCCGGGTGGCGTTGCTGACGTCGTCGACGGTCAGTCCGGCCGCGATCCGCGCCTGTCGCAGGGCTCGGCCGATCGAGGGGCGGTCCGACGCGGAGGCGTCGTCACGGCCGTCTTCGAACGGACGCGCGTCCTCAGGGGAGTTGCCGTCAGGGGAGTTGCCGATGGACACGGGGGCGCCTTTCGAGCGTGTAGCCACCTGTGCTGGAAGTTCAGTCTAGGAGGGGTGCGAAAGGGTGGGGCAACCGGGCGGTATGACTTTGTACGCCATCAGAATGGCCGGTCATCCTGATGTCGAAAGACGGGTCCGTCCTCTCTCAACTTGACGTCCGATGGCGGGAAACGGTTGCTCACGGAACACTTACGAGTGGGTCACGGCCGGGCGTCCGAGCACCCCGCCGGGCGCACTCGGACCCGCTCGGCCGGCCCTGCCGCGGGGCGGCCCCGGACCGTCCGAATCCCTATGGTTGAGACTCCCCACGGATGAGGGCGAGCACGCCGTCCAACTCGTCGGGTTTCACGAGAACGTCACGTGCCTTGGACCCCTCGCTGGGTCCGACGATGTTCCGCGACTCCATGAGGTCCATCAGCCGCCCGGCCTTGGCGAATCCGACGCGCAGCTTCCGCTGGAGCATCGAGGTGGATCCGAACTGGGTGGAGACGACCAGCTCGGCGGCCTGGCACAGCAGGTCGAGGTCGTCGCCGATGTCCTCGTCGATCTCCTTCTTCTGCTTGCCGCCGACCACGACGTCGTCCCGGAAGACGGGCGTCATCTGCTCCTTGCAGTGCCGGACGACGGCCGCGACCTCCTCCTCGGTCACGAACGCGCCCTGCATGCGCACCGGCTTGTTCGCACCCATCGGCAGGAAGAGCCCGTCGCCCTTGCCGATCAGCTTCTCGGCACCGGGCTGGTCGAGGATGACGCGCGAGTCGGCCAGGGAGGAGGTGGCGAAGGCGAGCCGGGAGGGCACGTTCGCCTTGATCAGGCCGGTGACGACGTCCACCGACGGCCGCTGCGTGGCGAGCACCAGGTGGATGCCGGCGGCGCGCGCGAGCTGCGTGATGCGCACGATCGCGTCCTCCACGTCCCGGGGCGCGACCATCATCAGGTCGGCCAGCTCGTCGACGATCACCAGCAGATACGGATAGGGCTGCAGTTCCCGCTCGCTGCCCTCCTGCGGCTTCACCTTGCCGTGGCGGACTGCCTCGTTGAAGTCGTCGATGTGCCGGAAGCCGTACGCAGCCAGGTCGTCGTAGCGCAGGTCCATCTCGCGTACGACCCACTGGAGCGCCTCGGCGGCCCGCTTGGGGTTGGTGATGATCGGCGTGATCAGGTGCGGGATGCCCTCGTACGCGGTCAGCTCGACCCGCTTGGGGTCGACGAGGACCATGCGCACGTCCTCCGGGGTCGCGCGCATCATGACCGAGGTGATCAGGCAGTTGACGCACGACGACTTGCCGGAGCCGGTGGCGCCGGCGACCAGCAGGTGCGGCATCCTGGCCAGGCTGTGCATGACGTAACCGCCCTCGACGTCCTTGCCGAAGGCGACCAGCATCGGGTCGTCGTCCTCGGCGGACTCGGCGAGGCGCAGCACGTCACCGAGGTTGACCATCTCCCGGTCCGTGTTGGGGATCTCGATGCCGACCGCGGACTTGCCGGGGATCGGGCTGATGATCCGTACGTCGGGGCTGGCGACGGCGTACGCGATGTTCTTGGTGAGCGCGGTGATCCGCTCCACCTTGACGGCGGGGCCGAGCTCGACCTCGTACCGGGTGACTGTCGGGCCGCGGGTGAAGCCGGTGACGCGGGCGTCGACCTTGAACTCGGTGAAGACGTTGGTGAGCGCGTCGACGACGGCGTCGTTGGCGGCGCTGCGCGCCTTGCCGGGACCGCCCCGGTGGAGCAGGTCCAGGGAGGGCAGGGCGTAGGTGATGTCACCGGACAACTGCAGTTGCTCGGCGCGCGGCGGCAGCTCGCGGTGCTCCTCGGGGGCCTTCTTCGTCAGGTCGGGCACCCCGGCCGGGGACGCGGGCTCCTCCGGCTGGGGGCGGGCGGCCGGCACGGGCGTCGGTGTGGTCGGCTCCCGGTCGGAGACGCTCACGCCCTGGGTGAGGTCGGCGACGACCGGGGAGGGCGGCATGCCGTGCAGGACGGCACCGTCCAGGGCCGCGGCGGCGGCTGCCGCGACGTCCACGGCGTCCATCTCCCTGCCCATGGCGGGCTGCTGCACCGCGGGGCGCCGGGGACGGCCGCGGCGCCGGGAGAGCGCCTCCTGCTCGGCTCCGTCCGTGTCGTACGCGTCGGGAACGGGGCCGCGCCGCCGGGTGCGGGGCAGCGCCTCGCGCCACTGCTCGTCGTAGCGTTCGTCGTCCTCGGTCGGGACCTCGCCCTCCGGGTCGTGCAGCAGCCCCAGCCTGATGCCGAGGTGACGCAGCCGCCGGGGGATGGCGGTGACGGGGGTGGCGGTGACGACGAGCAGGCCGAAGAAGGTGAGCAGGACGAGCAGCGCCACGGCGAGGGCGTCGCCCATGGTGTACGTCAGCGGGGTGGCCGCGGCCCAGCCGATGAGCCCGCCGGCGTCCCTTATGGCCTGCATGCCGTCGCTGCGCGCGGGTGCGCCGCCGGCGATGTGCACCTGGCCGAGCACGCCGATGACGAGCGCGGACAGGCCGATGACGATGCGGCCGTTGGCCTCCGGCCGCTCCGGGTGGAGGATCAGCCGCACGGCGATGGCGCCGAGCAGGAGCGGCACCAGCAGGTCGAGGCGGCCGAAGGCACCGGTCACCAGCATCTCGACGAGGTCGCCGACAGGGCCGCGCAGATTGGCCCAGGTGCCGGCGGCGACGATCAGCGACAGCGCGAGCAGCAGGAGCGCGAGACCGTCCTTGCGGTGCGCCGGGTCGAGCCCCTTCGCACCCCGCCCGATGCTGCGGAACAGGGCTCCGACAGCGTGCGCGAGGCCGAGCCAGAGGGCGCGTACGAGTTTGTAGACGCCTGCGGTCGGACTGGGCGCCGGCGCGGGGACGGGCTTCTTCGCCGCCGCCTTCTTGGCGGGCGCCTTCCTCGCGGGGGCCTTCTTCGCCGGAGCCTTCGCGGGAGCGGTCGCCTTCTTCGCGGGCGACTTCTTGGCTGCGGGACGTGAGGCCATGGGTGTGAGATTACCGGTGGAAAGGACCGGGAACACGCGCCCCTGCAGCTTCACCCTTTCGTGTCGCCACAGGAGGTGTACGAAGTTGACACCCGCTCAACGGGGGGTGCACGGCACCGACCCGACCCTGCCCCGCGTCAGTTCTGCGAAGGCAGCGACGGTGCCCCGCTGCCCGTCCCCGGCTCCAACGCGTCCAGCGCCCTGCGCAGGCCCGTGAGTTTGCGTTCCAGGTGGGCCGCCGTCGCCACCGCGGCCGCGTCCGCCGACTCGTCGTCCAGCTGCTTGGACAGCGCCTCCGCCTGCTCCTCCACCGCCGCGAGCCGCGCCGAGAGTTCGGCGAGGACGCCCGCCGGCTCCTTGCTGTCGCCGTCCCCGGACCTGCCGCCCTCCAGCTGGAGCCGCAGCAGGGCCGCCTGCTCCCGCAGTTGGCAGTTCTTCATGTACAGCTCGACGAAGACGGAGACCTTGGCCCGCAGCACCCATGGGTCGAACGGCTTGGAGATGTAGTCCACCGCACCGGCCGCGTACCCGCGGAAGGTGTGGTGCGGGCCGTGATTGATGGCGGTCAGGAAGATGATCGGGATGTCCCGGGTCCGCTCACGCCGCTTGATGTGCGCGGCGGTCTCGAAACCGTCCATGCCCGGCATCTGGACGTCCAGCAGAATCACCGCGAAGTCATCCGTCAGCAGCGCCTTGAGCGCTTCCTCCCCGGACGATGCCCTGACCAGCGTCTGATCGAGCGCAGAGAGGATGGCCTCCAGCGCCAGCAGATTCTCCGGCCGGTCATCGACCAGGAGGATCTTGGCCTTCTGCACCATGGCCCGCCCTCCTCGCCCCGGCTTGGGGCCTCCCCTGTCCACAGGACCGGGGACGACGCTGCCCGGCGCCGCCCCAGGGGACGACTCCCTTGCGCCGCCCGTCCTTGTGCCGGTCATCGTAGCCGCACCCCGCCTGTCGCCACACCCTGTCACCGCGATGTCACTGTGCACATAGCAGAAACGCGGCAGGAGACCGGAAGGTTCCCCGCACACCGCACTTCTACACGGCTCCCGCTCCCCTCACCCGGCGACTCCGCGTGAACGGCAGGGCTTCTCCGCCATCCCTTCACTCCGCGCGCATCCACTGCTCCATCACCGACAGAAGATGATCGGGGTCGACCGGCTTGGTCACATAATCGGAAGCGCCCGACTCGATGGCCTTCTCCCGGTCGCCCTTCATCGCCTTCGCCGTCAACGCGATGATCGGCAACCCCGCGAACTGCGGCATCCGCCGGATCGCGGTGGTCGTGGCGTACCCGTCCATCTCCGGCATCATGATGTCCATCAGGACGACCGCCGCGTCGTCGTGCTGTTCCAGGACCTCGATGCCCTCACGGCCGTTCTCGGCGTACAGCACCGACAGACCGTGCTGCTCCAGGACGCTGGTCAGCGCGAAGACATTGCGGATGTCGTCGTCGACGATCAGCACCTTCTCGCCCTCGAACCGCACGCCCTGCCGCGGCAGCGCGCCCTCCTGCAGCTCGCCGCCGCCCTGGTCCTGGCCCGCGCCGCCCCGGCCGGCGGTCACAGCCCTGCGGCGGCGCCGGAAGAGGGCCGCGGGACCGTTCTGCGTCTCCTGGTACGACTTCACCTCGGCCGGGGTCTCGATGTCCGGCGCGGACAGCTGGGCCTCGGACGCCAGCAGCTCGCCGACCTCCATGGTGGGCGCGAGCTGCGAGTAGCCGTGCGGCGGCAGCTCGCTCGGGTGCAGCGGCAGGTACAGGGTGAACGTGGAGCCGCGGCCGGGCTCGCTCTGCGCGTGGATCTCACCGCCGAGCAGCCGGGCGATCTCCCGCGAGATGGACAGCCCGAGGCCCGTACCGCCGTACTTGCGGCTGGTGGTGCCGTCGGCCTGCTTGAACGCCTCGAAGATCACCCGCATCTTGCTGGCCGGGATGCCGATACCGGTGTCGGCCACGGAGAACGCGATCATCTCCGCGTCCGCGTCCCTCAGCGAGCCCGCCTCCAGGAGCTGCTCCCGGATGGCCATCGGGACATCGCCGCCCGCAGGACGGATGACCAGCTCCACGGCCCCGGTGTCGGTGAACTTCACCGCGTTGGACAGCAGGTTGCGCAGCACCTGGAGCAGCCGCTGCTCGTCGGTGTGCAGCGTGGCCGGCAGCTCCGGCGACACCCGCACCGAGAAGTCCAGGCCCTTCTCCGCGGTCAGCGGCCGGAAGGTGGCCTCCACGTAGTCGACGAGCTGGACGAGCGCGATACGCGTCGGCGAGACGTCCATCTTGCCCGCCTCGACCTTCGACAGGTCCAGGATGTCGTTGATCAGCTGCAGCAGGTCGGAGCCGGCGCCGTGGATGGTCTCGGCGAACTCCACCTGCTTCGGCGAGAGGTTGCCCTCGGCGTTGTCGGCCAGCAGCTTGGCCAGGATCAGCAGCGAGTTCAGCGGCGTCCGCAGTTCGTGCGACATGTTGGCGAGGAACTCGCTCTTGTAGCGCATGGACACCGCGAGCTGCTCGGCGCGCTCCTCCAGGACCTGCCGCGCCTCCTCGATCTCGGTGTTCTTGACCTCGATGTCGCGGTTCTGCTGGGCCAGCAGCTCCGCCTTCTCCTCCAGTTCGGCGTTGGACGCCTGAAGGGCCTTCTGCCGCTGCTCCAGCTCCTCCGACCGCAGCCTCAGCTGCTCGGTCAGCTCCTGCGACTGCTTCAGCAGCACCTCCGTCTTGGTGTTGACGGAGATGGTGTTGACGCTGGTGGCGATCATCTCCGCGATCTGGTTGAGGAAGTCCTTCTGGATCTGCGTGAACGGCGTGAAGGACGCGAGCTCGATGACCCCGAGCACCTTCCCCTCGAAGAGGACCGGGATCACGACCACCTGGGCGGGCGGCGCCTCCCCGAGCCCGGAGGAGATCTTCAGGTAGCCGCTGGGCGCGTTCTCCACCAGGATGGTGCGCTTCTCCTCGGCCGCCGTCCCGATCAGCGCCTCACCCGGCCGGAACGACGTCGGCATGGAGCCCATCGAGTAGCCGTACGAGCCCAGCATGCGCAGCTCGTACTGGTCCTCGTTGTCGGCGCCGGCGTCCTGGCCGTCGACCAGTGGCATGGCGACGAAGAACGCGCCGTGCTGTGCGGACACCACCGGCGTCAGCTCGCTCATGATCAGCGAGGCCACGTCCTCCAGGTCGCGGCGGCCCTGCATCAGCGCCGAGATCCGGGCCAGGTTGCCCTTGAGCCAGTCCTGCTCCTTGTTGGCGATCGTGGTGTCGCGCAGGTTGGCGATCATCTTGTTGATGTAGTCCTGAAGCTCCTGGATCTCCCCGGAGGCGTCCACGTCGATCTTCAGGTTGAGGTCGCCACGCGTCACCGCGGTCGCCACGCGCGCGATGGCTCGCACCTGCCGGGTCAGGTTCCCGGCCATCTCGTTCACGGACTCCGTGAGGTCCCGCCAGGTGCCGTCGACGTCCCGCACGCGCGCCTGACCGCCGAGCTGGCCCTCGGTGCCCACCTCGCGGGCCACCCGCGTGACCTCCTCCGCGAAGGAGGACAGCTGGTCGACCATCGTGTTGATGGTGGTCTTCAGCTCCAGGATCTCGCCGCGCGCGTCGATGTCGATCTTCTTGGTCAGGTCGCCCTTGGCGATCGCCGTGGTCACCATGGCGATGTTGCGGACCTGGCCGGTCAGGTTCGACGCCATCTGGTTCACGGACTCGGTGAGGTCCTTCCACGTGCCGGCCACGCCCGGAACGTAGGCCTGCCCGCCCAGGATGCCGTCCGTGCCCACCTCGCGGGCCACCTTGGTGACCTGGTCGGCGAACGAACTCAGCGTCTTGACCATCGTGTTGAAGGTGTCGGCGAGCTGAGCGACCTCGCCCCGCGCCTCGATCGTCACCGTGCGCGTCAGGTCACCGTTGGCGACCGCCGCCGCCACCTGGGAGATGTTCCGCACCTGCATGGTCAGGTTGTTGGCCATGAGGTTGACGTTGTCGCTGAGGTCCTTCCAGATGCCCGTGACGCCGGGGACGTGCGCCTGACCGCCCAGGATGCCCTCGGTGCCCACCTCGCGGGCCACCCTCGTCACCTGCTCGGCGAACGACGACAGCTGGTCGACCATCGTGTTGACGGTGGTGACCAGTTCGAGGATCTCGCCCTTGGCGTCGACGGTGATCTTCTTGGACAGATCGCCCTTGGCGACCGCGGTCGTGACTTCGGCGATGTTGCGTACCTGCATGGTCAGGTTGTTCGCCATGCCGTTGACGGACTGCGTGAGGTCCTTCCAGGTGCCGGAGACGCCCTGCACCTCGGCCTGACCGCCGAGGATGCCCTCCGTACCCACCTCGCGGGCCACCCGTGTGACCTCCTGGGCGAACGACGACAGCTGGTCCACCATCGTGTTCAGCGTGTTCTTCAGCTCCAGGATCTCCCCGCGCGCGTCCACGGTGATCTTCTGGGACAGGTCACCGCGCGCCACGGCGGTGGCGACCTGTGCGATGTTGCGCACCTGTGCGGTGAGGTTGCCCGCCATACCGTTCACGGAGTCCGTCAGGTCGCGCCACACACCGGCCACGCCCGGCACCTGCGCCTGACCGCCCAGCCGGCCCTCCGTGCCCACCTCGCGGGCCACCCGCGTCACCTGCTCGGCGAAGGCGGAGAGCTGGTCGACCATCGTGTTGATGGTGTTCTTCAGCTCCAGGATCTCCCCGCGCGCGTCGACGTCGATCTTCTGCGACAGATCGCCGCGCGCCACGGCCGTCGTCACCTGCGCGATGTTGCGCACCTGACCGGTCAGGTTGGACGCCATCGAGTTGACGGAGTCCGTGAGTTCCTTCCACGTGCCCGACACGCCGTCCACGCGGGCCTGGCCCCCCAGGCGGCCCTCCGTGCCCACGTCCCGGGCCATGCGGGTCACCTGGTCGGCGAAGCTCGACAGCTGGTCCACCATCGTGTTCACGGTGTTCTTCAGCTGGAGCATCTCGCCGGAGACGTCCACGGTGACCTTCTGGGACAGGTCGCCGTTGGCCACGGCCGTCGTCACCTGGGCGATGTTGCGGACCTGGCCGGTGAGGTTGCGGAACGCGGTGTTGACGGAGTCCGTCAGGTCCTTCCACGTACCGGCCGCGCCCGGGACCTGCGCCTGACCGCCCAGCTCCCCCTCGACGCCGATCTCCCGCGCCACGCGCGTGACCTCGGCACCGAACGCCGACAGCTGGTCGACCATGCCGTTGACGGTGTTCTTCAGCTCAAGCATCTCGCCGGCCACGTCGACCGTGACCTTCTGCGACATGTCGCCGTTGGCCACCGCCGTCGTCACCGCGGCGATGTCCCGCACCTGGGTGGTCAGATTCCGGAAGACCGTGTTCACCGAATCGGTGAGGTCCTTCCACGTTCCCGCGGCACCCGGCACGTTGGCCTGCCCGCCGAGCTGGCCCTCGGCGCCCACCTCGTTGGCGACGCGCGTGACCTCGTCCGCGAAGATCCGCAGCGTCTCGGTCATCTGGTTGATCGTCTCGGCGAGGCGCGCGACCTCGCCGCGTGCCGGCACGGTGACCTTCTGCGACAGGTCGCCGTTGGCGACCGCCGTCGTCACCTGCGCGATCCCGCGCACCTGGGCCGTCAGGTTGCCGGCCATCACGTTCACCGAGTCGGTGAGGTCCTTCCACACACCGGCGACGCCCGGCACCTGCGCCTGGCCTCCCAGGATGCCCTCGGTGCCCACCTCGCGGGCCACCCGGGTCACCTCGGAGGAGAACGCGGACAGCTGCTCCACCATCGTGTTGACGGTGTTCTTCAGCTCCAGCATCTCGCCCGCGACATGCACCGTGACCTTGCGCGACAGGTCACCCTTGGCGACCGCCGTCGTCACCAGCGCGATGTCCCGCACCTGCGCGGTCAGCCGGTACGCCATCGTGTTGACCGACTCCGTCAGGTCCTTCCACGAACCGGACATACCACGCAGCCGGGCCTGCCCGCCCAGCTTGCCCTCGGTGCCCACCTCGATGGCCACCCGTGTGACCTCGTCGGTGAACGTCGACAGCTGGTCGACCAGGTTGTTGACGGTACGGGCCACCTTCAGGAACTCGCCCCGCAGCGGATGCCCCGTCCCCTCCGGACCGGGCGTCCGCAGCTCCATGCGCGGCGACAGATCGCCCTCGGCCACCGCGGACAGCACCCGGCTGACCTCGGAGACCGGCCGTACGAGGTCGTCCACGAGCGCGTTGGACGCGTCGATCGCCGACGCCCAGGAGCCCTCGCACGCCCCCGTCTCCAGCCGCTCGGTGAGCTTGCCCTCACGCCCGACCACACGCCGCACCCGCGCCAGCTCACCGGTCAGGTGCAGGTTGCGGTCGGCCACCTCGTTGAAGACGGCGGCGATCTCGGACATGACCCCGTCACCGGAGACGGTCAGCCGTTTACGGAAGTTGCCGTCCCGCATCGACACCAGGGCCGCCAGCAGCCGGTTCAGGGCCGCCGTGTCCACCGCGGTGGTTCCGCCCCGTCCCTCGCGCTGGTTGCCCAGGGACTGTCCGCCTTTCGCGCGCGTCTTCGTGCCACGCGTCGCTGCGCCAGACTCCACTGTGTCCCTCCCGCAGGGATCGACCATCACTGTTGTGCTCAGGGGTACTGCTCGACATACCGTTGCCGATGCGTAGTCCTGCCCGATCCAGCCGGGCACACGCGCGTGCTCCTGCCCGGCGTGGCAAACGACACTCGGCCTCGCGGACCTTCTCCTAGAACCCTGCCCAGTGTTTCACCATGCCGGAACCAGGCCATAACAGTTCGGCAGCTTCGCACACGCTCCGCACACCCTCCGGACGTAAACACCGGCGACCGGCATCCGCATGGACGGCGAAGGTAAGTAACCTTGCATGCGGCTGTCCAGCCGCAGTGGTCGACCGGCCTGGGCGGTGGCACGACCATGAGGCAGGCATCGGAGGGGCGCCGCACCATGACCACCGGACTGCATCCCGGGGGACCACCCCAGGATCCCCGGCAGAGGGACGACGAGCCACTGCCTCGGCAGGAGGGGGTCGGCCCCGGAGCCCTGCACGTCGAGAACCGGACGAGGAGTTCTGTGATCACCGCGCGCGCGGCCGCCAGCTTCGAGCCCGTCGGACGATCGGTCGCGAGCGCGCGGTCCTTCGTCCGCGACACCCTCCAGGGCTGGGGTTTCGCCGACATCGTCGACGACGCCGTGGTCCTCACCAGCGAACTGGTCACCAACGCGGTCGTCCACGCGGGCACCGCCGCGGACGTCCTGTGCCTGCGCAGCGACGACGGCGTACGCGTCCAGGTCGCCGACCGGTATCCGGAGCGCGAGATCCCGCTGCAGTCGGCCGCCGTCGACATGGGCAGCCCCGACCGGGAGGGCGGCCGCGGTCTGCAGCTCTGCGCCGCCCTGGCCGGCCGGTGGGGCGTCGAGTACACCCCCACGCACAAACAGGTCTGGTTCCAGCTCGAGCTCCCCGAGCGCCCGGTCGGCACCCGCGCGGCGGGCCCCGCCCTCCCCGCCGACCTCCTGCCGCTCGCCGACGGCCGGGTCCGCGTCGCGGTCGTCCAGATCGACCGCTCCGGCTGCATCACCGCCTGGAACGAGGACGCGGAGGAACTGTTCGGATACACCACGGAGCAGGTCACCGGCAAGCCGCTCACCGACCTCGCGGCCTGGCCGCACACCCCGGGCACCGGCACGGGCGTGGCCGAGGCCCTCCGGCTCTCCCGCTGGGAGGGCAGCTACGGCATCCGCGGCGCCGACGGCCGCGTCATCGCCGTCTACGCCTCCCACCTGCGGGTCCGCGACACGGCGGGCGAGCCGTCCACGGTCTGCCTGCTGGTGCGCGACCACGAGCGGGCCGTCCTGCAGACCCCGCTCCGCGGCCCGGCCCCCGACACGACCACGGCCGCGGACGGTCAGAGCGCGGACCCCTTCGAGGTCTTCATCGGCTCCCCCGCCCCGGACGACCTCGACGGCCTGCTGCAGCGCACGGTGGAGCGCGCCCGCGACATGCTCGACGGCGACGCGGCCTTCCTGCTGCTGGCCACCGATGACGAGACGGAGCTCGAGGTGCGGGCCTCCACGGGCCTGCCGTCCGCCCGCCAGCGCTTCGCCCGCGTCCCCGTAGAGGCCGGGCCCGGCCGCTACGGCTCGGCCCGCATGCCGGCCGTGCACGACGACCTGGCGGCCGTACCGGGCGCGGTCCCGCTGCTGAACGGCACCGGTATGCGCTCAGTGGTGACGGTCCCACTGAAGGTCGAGGGCCGCCTCACCGGCTCCCTCGGCGTGGCGGCCGAGGCGCCCTCCCGGTACTCCAACGAGGAGGCGCTGCGCCTTCAGTTCGCCGCCGACCGCATCGCCCTCGCCGTGGAATCGGCTCGCCTGGGCGAGCTGGAACGCCTGCGCCGCGGCTCCCTGAGCTTCCTCGTGGAGGCCTCCGACCTCCTCGCGGGCACCCTGGACCGGGACCAGACGCTGGCGCTGATGGCCCAGATGACGATTCCGACCCTGGCCACCTGGTGCGCCGTGTACACCATTGCCGACCAGGCCTCCGAGCCGTACCTCTCCTACGTCCTGCACGAGGACGAGGACCGCATCGACGGCCTCAAGGCTCTCCTGTCCAAGATCCCGCCCCCGGAGCCCATTCCCACGCCGGGCGCCCGTATCTGGACGGCCCCCGCGGAGGCGGCCCACCAGGCGGCCCTGCGCACCTCCATGCGCAGCCTCGGCCTCGGCGAGCCCGCCACCGTCAGCTCCGGCATCGGCACGACGCTGGCGACGGCCTCGGCGGTGGGTGGCGAGACAGTCGTACTGCCGCTGGTCGCCCGGAACCGCGTCATCGGCATGCTCACGCTGGGCAAGCCGACGGACGAACACTTCCGGCAGGAGATCCTGGAACTCGCCGAGGACTTGAGCCGTCGGGCGGCCCTCGCCCTGGACAACGCCCGGCTGTACTCGGAGCGCACGGCCATCAGCCAATCCCTCCAGCGCAGCCTGCTCCCGCCGGGACTGCCGCAGATCGACGGGGTGGAGGTCGAGGTCATCTACCGCGCGGCCGGCGAGGGCAACGAGGTCGGTGGCGACTTCTACGACCTGTTCCCGATCCGCGACGGCGCGTACGGCTTCGCCATCGGTGACGTGTGCGGTACGGGACCGGAGGCCGCCGCGGTCACGGGTCTGGCCCGCCACGCCCTGCGGCTGCTGGCCCGCGAGGGCTTCGGCGGTCCGGCCGTCCTGGAACGCCTGAACTCCGCGATCCTCGACGAAGGCGCCCGCAGCCGTTTCCTGACCCTGCTCTACGGCGAGTTGTGGCCTCAGGAGGACGGCAGCGCCGTACTGAAGGTGGTGTGCGCCGGCCATCCGCTGCCGCTGCGGCTGCGGCAGGACGGCATGGTCGAACCGGCGGCCGAACCGCAGCCGCTCCTCGGCGTGATGGAGGACCTGGAGCTGTACGAGCAGACGGTCACGCTCGACCCGGGCGACGTCCTGCTGTGCGTCACGGACGGCGTCACGGAACGCCGCGAGGGCCGGCGCATGCTGGGCGACGACGGTCTGGCGGACGTGCTGACGACCTGCACGGGCCTTACGGCGGGCGCGGTGGCGGCCCGCATCATGCGCGCGGTCGAACGGTTCGCCTCCGACGCCCCGTCGGACGACATGGCGATTCTGGCGATGCGGGTCCCGGACCTTCCGAAGGACTGACGGCCCGGGGCACGAAAAGGGCCCCGCCCTGCTGGGCGAGGCCTTTTCTCGGAGCCCCCAAACGGAATCGAACCGTTGACCTTCTCCTTACCATGGAGACGCTCTGCCGACTGAGCTATAGGGGCCTGTCGCGCTTTGGGAGGTTTCCCTCCCGGCGACGGAATAGATCATACCCCGAACCGACGTGTGCTCCCAACCGTCAGGACACCGGTCCGAAGGCGGGCTGCAGCAATCCGCCCAGGGCGTTGCACGCGGAGACGATCCTGTTCATCTCACGCTTGGTCAGCGACGCGTCCACCGGAAGCGAGAGCGTCTCGTCGGCGGCTCGTTCGGTCTCCAGCAGGTGCACGTCGCGCCGGAAGGCCGGCATTCGGTGTACGGGGGTCTTCACCGGAACCCGGCACTCGACTCCCTTGGCCCGCAGGGCCCGTGCGAAGGCGTCCCGGTCGGGCCGGCCGTTCCCCGGCACCCGCACGACGTACTGCTGGTAGGTGTGCCCGCCACCGCTGTCGGGCGTGCGCACGCCCCGCAGTCGCTTGTCGAGGTAGGCGGCCCGCTCCCGCCGCTGCGCCACCTCGGTGTACGGCGTCTCGGACTCGCCCTGTTCCAGCACCAGCAGACCGTGCCGCTGCCCGACCTCGTGAAGTGCGGCGACGTCGGCCGGGCGCCCGAAGCGGTGCACGACGACAACCGCGGTGGTCCGGGCCGTCACCACGGCCTCCACAGCCGTCGGGTCCAGGCAGTACGTCACCGGGTCTATGTCCGCGAAGACCGGCGTTGCACCCGCCGTGGCGACGGCCTCGGCCACCTCTATGGTGCCGAACGCCGGCACGATGACCTCGTCACCGCGGCCGACACCTGCGGCCGTGAGCATTCCAGCAGTACCCATGGCTGGGATGCTGGTCCGGCAACGTGAACGCGGAGTGACGCACAACGCAAAAGAGCGGGTCCCTGAACCGAAGTTCGGGGACCCGCTCTGAAG